>CALAQW010000198.1 GCA_937888955.1 uncultured Alphaproteobacteria bacterium
CGGCAATTGGCGAGGATACAACGGCTCGCGGATTTCAAGGTGCCGCGCGAAATCCGGATCGTGCCGGAATTGCCGCGTTCGACCCTCGAAAAAATTGCCAAGGCGCAATTGCGCGATCTGTTGGCGCAAGAGGATGCGAAGGCCCGGAACTGACACGGATTGCCTGAACAGGTGCGGGGATTATCTCTGCGCCAGATCAATTTCAAACTGCCGATGATCGGTTAAACTCGTCTGACTGAGCGCGTTTTTCACAAAAAGCGGAGATCGGGGATGACGCGGGAAGATAATCCGGACACAAGACAGGCGGCTGCGCCCCTGCCGCTTAACTTTCGGCATTTGAGTGATCATTTATTCCTGCTGATCCGGACACGGCTTTGGCTGCAGGTGCTGATCGCGATGGTGGCAGGGATCGTGACCGGTATTCTGCTTGGCCCTTCCGTCGGCTGGGTCGAGGCCGGGCGTGCCGCGGTGATCGGCAACTGGCTGGCCTTCCCCGGGCAGCTTTTCCTTGCCCTTATCCAGATGATTGTCATTCCGCTTGTCTTCGCCTCGATCATCCGGGGCCTTGCGGCGGGTGGCGATGCGCAGCAATTGCGCCGCACGGGACTGATCATGGTGGTTTATTTCGTGGCAACGACCGCACTGGCCATCATGATCGGGCTCGGGCTTGCTTATCTGATCGAGCCGGGACGTTTTGTCGCCAGCGATATGCTTCAGGCAGGTCTTTCCCTGGCCGAGCAGCCGGCAGCCGATACACCTGCTGCACCCGCATTCGCCGAGCTACCGCGAATGCTGCTCGGTCTGTTGCCGACCAATCCCTTGAGCGCGATGGTACAGGCGGAAATGTTACAGGTGGTAATTTTCGCGCTTGTCGTTGGCGCGGCGCTTGTCAGCATGGCCCCGGCGCAATCGCGCCCGCTGATCGATCTGGCGGGCTCGTTGCAGGAGGTTTGCATGATGGTCGTGCGGTGGGCGATGTTGCTCGCGCCGCTGGCGGTATTCGGTTTACTTGCGCAGCTTACCTCCAAAATCGGGCTCAATGCGCTTGCCGGTGTTGCGGTTTATGTGCTGACCGTGTTGCTTGGTCTGTTGCTGTTGCTTGGGGTCTATCTTGTCATTTTGCTGCTGTTTGCACGGCGCGGGCCGGGAAGCTTTCTGAGCGGCATGCGTGAATTGATGCTGCTCGCTTTTTCCACCTCAAGTTCGGCTGCTGTCATGCCTTTGTCGATCAAGACAGCGCAGGAGCGGATGGGGGTGCGGCCCGCGATCGCGCAGTTCGTGATTCCGCTCGGGGCGACGATCAATATGAATGGCACTGCGCTTTATCAGGGGGTGGCTGCGATTTTCCTGGCGCAGGTCTTTGCTGTGGATGTCGGGCCTGGCGGTCTGCTGCTGCTTGTGGTGACTGCGGTCGGTGCGGCAATCGGTGCGCCGGGCACGCCGGGGGTCGGCATTGTGATCATGGCCATGCTGCTTGGGACGATCGGTGTGCCGCCGGCCGGGATCGCGCTGATCATGGGGGTGGACCGGATCCTCGATATGTGTCGTACGGCGGTCAATGTCAGCGGCGATGTGGTTGCCGCGATCCTGATGGAGCATTGGCAGGGCCCGCAAGGGGCAACGGCGCAAGAGACGGGGGAGGAGATACCGCAGCCTCCTCCTGAAGCGTGATCGCGGGGCCTAGTTTCGGCAAGCGCGTCAGCGCGTCTTGCGGAAGGGGGCAAGCTTTTCCTCGACCTGTTTGATCTGGGCCAGACGGTGTGTGTCGTCCCAGCCAAGTGCCGCTGCCATCAGCTCGGCGGCCGCCGCGATAGCTGTGGCGCCCGGATCGCCGAGGGTACATAGCCCGGTGCGCCGGAACACTGCATCCTCGAGCGTGAGCGCCATCTCTGCCCGCGCTGCATATACAATTTGCGCGCCGATTTCCGGCCGTTCGGTGGTCAAGGGGGCGGCAAGCGCGGGTGTTTCGGCGATCAGGCCAAGCAATTCATCCATCCGGTTGCCGTAGCATTGCCACAGAAATTCGCGGGTATCGTCGGGCAATGATACGGTTTCGGTCAGAGCATGCTCGGGCGGTTCGCTACCGGGCAGCAAGCGATGCGCGGTGAGGCAGGGGCGGGGCGAATGATCAAGCTGCATGCCGATCCGGTCGACGACTTTTTCCGCAAGGCTGCGCGAGGTTGTCCATTTTCCACCGATCGCCGAGATGAGCCCTGCCGGCCCGCCCTCCGCCCCATGGTCGAGGATTTCGGAGCCCCGGCTTGCGCCATAGGTATCGGCGGTGGGGTTTGCCGGATCGGCGACCAGCGGCCGCAGCCCCGCATAGCCGAACAGGACATCGTCGCGGGTAAGCCGCGCGTCGGGCAGTCCCGTATTCACCGTGTCAAGCAGCAGTGCGATATCGGCTTCCTCAACCCGGACATCGTCGGGGTTGCCGGTAAAGGGCGTATCGGTCGTTGCAAGCAGCGAATGACCCCGCCAGGGCAGCACGAAAAAATGCGCGCTGCGGTCAAGAACCGCGATGGCGTGCCGATGCGATAGCGGCCGGGTAATCAGGTGAATGCCCTTTGAGTGGCGGATGAGCGGAGCGCCGGGCGGATGCGCTTTTGCGTTCGGTTCGGTCTGCGCCAGCTGGATCAGCTTGTCAGCCCAGGGGCCTGTCGCATTGACGATGCAGCGTGCATTCACTGTATGTGGCCGGCCGTTCAAGCGATCGATGAACTCCGCACCCGTGATCTGCCGCCCGTTCTGCCTGAATGCTGTAAGCTCCGCATAGTTCAGGATCGTTGCGCCGGCTTCCGCCGCGCCGCGCAGCATTTCCCAGGCAAGCCTTTCGGGCATATGCATCTGGCAGTCGTAATAGCGCAATGCGCCACGGGTTGCGATGCCGGCAAGCACGGGCTCGGTTGCCGCTGCTTCTTTACGTGACAGGGCGCTGTGCCGCGGCAAATGCGGCGCGGCGAAGGGAAGTTTCGGCGCGCTCAGCGACAGAAGATCGTAAAGTCCGAGCCCGACCCGCAGGACGAGCTTGTCGATCCATCCTGATGTGGGGATAAGAAAGGGCAGGGGGGTAACAAGATGCGGCGCGGCATGGCGCCAGATCCGCCGTTCCCGCAAGGCTTCGCGCACAAGTCCGATCTCGAGATTGGCAAGATAGCGCAGCCCGCCATGAATCATTTTTGAGGATGCGCCGCTTGTCGCCTGCGCGAAATCGCCTTTCTCGATCAGTGCAACCGTGTAACCGCGTAATGCTGCGTCCCACGCGATAGCAGCGCCCGTTGCGCCGCCGCCCACGATCAGGATGTCGACATCCTGCCGGTCGAGCCGATCAGGCGCGCGCCTCAGAACTGCGCCATTATCTGCCTCTGCCATTGCTCACACGCGATCAGGACGATCATCGCGCCGGGCAATCAGCTTGATCCCCGGCTTGAAGGCAATCTGTTTGCGAATGACCGAAAATCCGCATGCGCCAAGCAGGCGCGTCAGGCTTTTGGGTGTGAAATAGATGCAGTGGGAGGGCGGGCAATACCCGTCCCAGGCGGTTACATCCCTGGGCCGCCGCGGGTGTGAGATATCGGGCGTCGTCAGATAGAAGATGGCACCGGGTTTGAGCAGCCGGTGCACATGCGCAAGAAAGCTGGCCGGTTCGGGGATATGTTCAATCACCTCCGAACAATAGGCCAGATCGAACTGAAGGGGCGCGCCATCGGGATTTGTGGGTGAAAAGCCTTCAATCGTGCCTTCGGTGAAATGGCATTGCGTAAAATGCGTGCGCGCATAGCTGATCGAGACGGGATCAGGTTCGATCCCCCAGGCATCATAGCCCGCCTCGCGCGCTGCTTCGGTCATGAAGCCGCCATTGCAGCCGATATCGAGGAAACGCGCGGGCGATGGCATGAATTTGCGCAGCAGACGAATGCGGCCGCGGCTGCGCCGCAGTTTTTTCTCCGGCTTTGAGAAATAGCCCGTCGCCGCCCCCTCATAAGCATCTGTGTAGAGTGCTGCAAGGGCAGCTGCGTCGGGCATCGGATCAAGAAAAACCGTGCCGCAATCGCTGCATCGGTAAGATGGCCATTGCGGATCCTCTTTGAAGAGATTGCGGGCCGAATTTGCGCAGACAGGGCAGGCGGCGAGGCTGTTTATTCGCTGATCCATGATCCCATTCCTAGCAGGAAGCGGCGGTGCGTGCAGTATTATTCCCGCATGGTCATGTGGCTGTTATCTGCGTGTAAAGTTCCGCGCGTCCTAATCATTCCTTAAAGATCAAACTTTATCTTTCCGCCTGTTCAGAGCGGATAATTTATTTTGGCGGAGCAGGAATGTGCTTGGTTCGAACTGGCAGCGTAATTTTCTGAAGCAGGGTTTCCTACATCTACGCGAGGCGGTGCAGCCGATGGTGTGCGGTGTCATCCGCGATGAAGTTGCCGAGCTTATAAGTGAGGCGGACGCGCAGCCGCCAACCGGCGTAGAATGGATCCGTCATCAGCGTGAGGCGCTGATCGTGATGCGTGATACCGCCATGCCGAAAAAAACCGATCCCATCGCAAGTGTTTCAAGTCTGTTCAACCTGCATGAATGGCCCGCCTTGCGGCATGTTCTGATCCCGGATGTGAAACAGGTGCTTTGCACCTTTCTGGGCAAGGATATTGATATGGTGCAAAGTCATGTCTTCTTTGTGCATCCCGACAGTGCCGGCTATCCATGGCATCAGGATACGGTATTGCTGCCCGTCGACAGCCGTCAGGCTGTGGGTATGGCCATTGCGCTGACCGAGTTAAGCCTCGACAGCGGTGCACCGACCCTGATTCCCGGCAGCCATCGCAGCGGCGATGTCCGATATCATCACCATGCGCGCGCGCTTTTCCCCGGTACTGTCAAAATTGCCGGGGATGAGCCGTGTCACACCACCGTTATGGGGGTGGGGGATGTCATGCTGATCCATCCCAAATTGATCTATCGCCTGTCCGAAAACCGCACCGGGCAGCGTGGCCAGATATTGTTCCTGCAATTTGCGCGGCAGCATGCTGAACCGCTTAAGGGCAAGAATCTGGACAGCTATCTTCCGGTTGCCGTCAGTCGTGGTGGCGCAGGGGAAGCAAAGGTTCTACGCGCCGCCGGATAGCACCAGACGCCCTGTTTAGAACTCTGTTGCCGGTCAGCTGTGTGCGGTATAAGCAAGCCGCTGGTCAAAAAAGTTCAGCACTTTCTCAACAAATGCCTCGGGATAGAGCAGATAGGACAGCACATGGCTGCCTTGCCTGCCTGCATTCCGCATGAGTGGATGGTCGGCAGGTGGCGGAGGCGTAATCCACAGTTCCGCGTCAGGTAGCGCCGCTTTGAGCTTGCGTGCACCGGAAGCCGGGCTGACAGGATCAGCTTCATTATGGATGAGAAGCAGTTTTCGTCCGTCAAGCCGTTTGCCGATATCCAGGGCGCTCTCATCAGGCCAAATCCGGTGCACATATTGCATCGACCAGACAAGCTGGCGCGCAAGCGGCGCCGGAATGCCGCGTTCGCGAACCATGAAGTTGAAACTTGCCGCAACCGGCTCAAAAGCGCCGTCCACGGTTACAATCGCTGCGATCCTGCTATCATGGGCTGCGGTACGGATGACGACATCACCACCAAGTGACAATCCGATCACCCCGATCGGCAGATCCGGTTGTTTTGCCGCAACCCAGTCGAGCGCACCGCTCAGATCCCTTGGCAAATCGGCAATTACCAGTTCGCCATCCGGACTGGCATCGCTGTCCCCATGATTCCGCAGATCGAAGGACAAGACGGAATAGCCCGCACCGATCAACTGCCTGGCGAAGGCGACACCCCCAAAGCGGGGTATTTCCCGCTGTCCCCGAAAGCCATGGACAAGGATGATAACGCCACGCGCATTCTCCGCAGGCATCCACCAACCGGTCAGTTGAATGGGGTGTTGGGTGGAGGGGAAATGCACAGTCTCGTAAGTGATCTGCGCGCTTTCAGGAATCGGGTTGACCGCACGACGTGTTTCCGGAAAGCCGAAAAACTTTGGGGCAATGAGTATGAAGCCCGCATAGAAAAGCGCGATCAAGACGATACTGACCAGTAACTTGCGCATCCTGCCACCTGCCAGGGATTTTCCTCAGCCGCCATTATGAACCGGGAAAAGTCCGGCAGGCAAAGAAAAAGGGCCCCGTCAGGGGCCCTTCAAGCTTGATTATTTGGCGCAAACAAGTGCGCGCAAATCAGGCCTTTTGCAGGATGTGCACCGCGCAGACCGAGCCCGCGCCCATCATGTGCACCAGCGCGTTCTGTGCGCCTTCAACCTGGATCTTGCCCTGTTCGCCACGCAATTGCTTTGTGGCATCCCAGACCTGGGCAAGACCGGTCGGGCCGCCCGGGTGACCGCGCGCGATCAGCCCGCCATCGGTCGAGAACGGAATCCGGCCGCCAATCTGGGTTTCCCCGTCATGCAGCAGCTTGTCGCCTTCGCCCGGTCCGCAGATGCCAAGCAGCTCGTAATACATCAGCTCTTCGATCGGGAAGGCGTCATGCACATGCACAAGGCTCAGATCGTTGGGGCCGATGCCGGCTTCTTCATAGGCAAGCTTCGCTGTCCGCTCGGTCGAATAGGCCGGGCCGACAACCGCGCCCATGAAGATATGACCGTCTGTATAGACTTCGGAGCAGAGCTGCGAGGCGGTGACTTTCACCATCGGCCGCCCGTTGGCGTGCTTCTTCGCCCATTCCTCGGTTGCGACGATGGCGCAAGCCGCACCCGCACCGCTGGCACAGGCCATCATCGCGGTATGCGGATAGGCCACCATGTCTGCCGCGAGCACTTCTTCAGCCGTGACCTCGTGATCGGCGCGGCGCTGGGCCATCGGGTTGTGACGCCCATGGTTCCAGTTCTTGGCGGCGATCTTCGCATAGGTTTCGACCGTCGTGCCTGCTTCGTGCATGCGGCGCACGGCCCACATGGCAAAGAAGCCCGCCGGCAGCAGGGTGTTTTCAAAAGACGGCACCCGCTTGTCGACACCAGGTGCAGGCTTCCGCCGGGCCATGCCCATCCGTGCCATATCGTCAAAGCCAAGCGCCATGGCAACATCGGACGCACCGCCCGATACGGCCCAGACCGCTTCGCGAAATGCAGACGAGCCGGTCGCTGAGGCATTCTCGACATGCACGACGGGGATGCCGGTCAGGCCAAGATCCTTGGCGTAGCCCGTGCCTTCCATCATGCCGCCGCCGATATAGCCGTTATACAGATAACCGACATCGCGGAAATCGATGCCCGCATCCTTCAGCGCTTCGACGCCTGCGGTGAAATACATGTCGCGGATCGGCACATATTCCTTGGTGAAACGGTGCATGCCAACACCGATGACATAAACGTCGCGGTTCATGGTTAACCCTCCTTCACCGGAACAAACTTAAAGCCGCAATATTGCGTGCCGTCTTCGGCGGTATACATCGGAACGGCCTCAAGCCGCATCTTCATGCCGATCTTCAAATCCTCCTGCTCGCCGTCGATCACAGACTGGATGCGCACGCCTTCGGGCAGGTCGATCTGGCCCACACCATAGCCGCCACCCGCGTCAACCTTGCGGCTGCCCATCTTGGGCATGCGGATAAACGACCAGGAATAAAGCTCGCCGACGGGCGAAAGCTCGACCGTTTCGACGTCTTTTTCCGTGATCGGGCAACGTTTGCGGATCGGAAAATAATGCTTGTCCGCCGCTTTGCTATAGGATCCGAGCAGCCGGCACGGTTCGTCCGGATTCTCAGGGATGACCATATAGCCCTCTTCCAGGGGCACTCGTTTTGTCATCGTTCCCTTCTCGCTATATTGTTATGAGATATTCTGCCCTTGGTGATCGCGTCTGGGGCGGGGATTGTCAAGCCGGATTGCAAGTCTCACGCTAAATCCCCGCCATGACAAGACAACTGGCCAGAAGCATGTGCGTGGGCGTGCGAAGGCTAGTCAGCACATTTTTCTGCGGCTAGGATGCATGCCGCAGGCATTGGACGAATGTCATTATCAATAAATCAGCCGGGCTTACCGCAACTGGTTACTGTGTGATCGGGCATGGGTAACGGAAGGCTGAACAATACAGGCAGGGGGAAACCATGCGATTAAGTGCGCCGCGTATTACACCGCTTCCCGAAGGCGAGTGGACCGACGAGCAAAAAAAGATGACTGCGCCCACCAAGGAGCGCTTCGGTATGGTCTTCAATGTGTTGAAGACCTTGATGCGGCATATGGATTTGCTGCGGTCCTGGAACGGGTTCGCGAACCATATCATGGGGACCTCCTCGCTTGACCCCAAACATCGCGAGATGTTGATCATGCGGGTCGGCTGGCTGACCCAGTCGGAATATGAATGGGGTCAGCATGTGCTGATGAGCAAGCCCGCGGGCCTGACCCATGATGATCATTTGCGCATCAAGGAGGGGCCAAAGGCCGAAGGCTGGAGCGAACTTGAAGCGACTTTGCTGCAGGCTGCCGACGAATTGCTTGATGATGCGATTATCGAGAATGCGACCTGGGATACCCTGTCCAAACATCTCAGCACCGAACAGCTGATGGATGTGGTGTTTACCGTCGGCCAGTATAATATGCTGGCCATGGGGCTGAACACGCTGGGTGTCCAGCGCGAAGAAGGCGTGCCGGGTTTTCCTGACTGACATGCCGCACCGCCCATTTCCGGGGCGGCATATGAATAGGGGCGCCATCAACCGGTTTGATGGCGCCTTCTGTTTTTGCGCAATGCACGGCGGAAAAGTGTCGGCGCAGTTGCAACCGGGCTGACAGGCAGATAACAGGTGCAGGGTGACGAGCGATAACAAACCATTGGGGCCGGGGGATCACCTCTATCTGATCGATGGGTCGGGCTATATTTTCCGCGCCTATCACGCCTTGCCGCCGCTTACTCGCAAGCGCGACGGGATGCCGGTCGGTGCGGTCAGCGGCTTTTGCAATATGCTCTACAAATTGCTGGAGGATACCAAGGCCGGCGAAACCGTGACCCATATCGCGGTGATTTTCGATAGCGCGCGCAAGACTTTCCGCAACGATATTTACCCTGACTACAAGGCCAATCGTGACGAACCGCCCGAGGATCTGAAGCCGCAATTCGGGCTTATCAGGGATGCGGTGCGGGCGTTCAATGTGCCAGCGATCGAGATGGAAGGGTTCGAGGCCGACGATCTGATCGCGACCTATGCGCGGCAGGCGCAGGCCTGCGGTGCACAGGTAACCATCGTTTCGTCGGACAAGGATCTGATGCAGCTCGTGGGCGAGGGTGTCGATATGCTCGACACCATGAAAAGCGTTCATATTGGCCCCGAACAGGTGGTCGACAAATTCGGAGTCGGTCCCGAAAAAGTTGTCGATGTGCAGGCACTCGCCGGCGATTCCACCGATAATGTGCCCGGTGTGCCGGGCATCGGGGTCAAGACTGCGGCGCTTCTGATCAATGAATATGGCGATCTTGATACGCTGCTTGCGCGGGCGGAGGAGATCAAGCAGAAGAAGCGGCGCGAAAATCTGATCGAATTTGCCGAACAGGCCCGGATCAGCCGTGAGCTTGTCAGATTGCGCGATGATGTGGCGACGACAATTGCGCTGGAAGGGATGACCGTTGCCCACCCGGACCCCGATACGCTGCTGCGCTTTCTTGTGGATATGGAATTCAATACCCTGACCCGCCGGATCGCGGCGGAGTTGGGAGTGACGCCGCCCGCGCCGGATGATCCGGGTGATGAAAAAATCATTGCGCCCGAACGGACCGCGCGGGGGATACCAGGTGCGGTTGATCCCGATCTCGATGCGCCCGTTGACCCGGAAGTTTATGAAACGGTCACCGATGAAGCCGCGCTCGCGCGCTGGATTGCCGCCGCGTTCAAGGCGGGAAGAGTTGCGGTCGATACCGAGACCAATTCGCTGAATGCAATGCAGGCGAAACTTGTTGGCATTTCCTTGTCAACGGCGCCGGGCAAAGCCTGTTACATCCCGCTTGCGCATTGCGGCAGCGATGCGGAGGGCGGGCTTGCACTGTCGGACAATGCGCCCGAGCAGATCGCATTCGATACAGCACTCACAGCGCTCAAGCCGATGCTTGAGGACCCGTCTGTCCTGAAGGTCGGGCAGAATCTCAAATATGATCTGCTGGTATTGGCGCGGCATGACATCACCGTTGCGCCAATCGATGACACGATGCTGATTTCCTATGCGCTTGATGCGGGAATGCACGGGCATGGCATGGATGAATTGTCTGAAATCCATCTTGGTCACAAGCCGATCCCCTTCAAGGATGTGGTCGGCAGCGGCAAGTCGCAGAAGACGTTTGACCAGATCCCGCTTGATGCCGCAACCCGATATGCCGCGGAAGATGCCGATGTAACAGGGCGGCTGCATGGGCTTCTCAAGCCCAGGCTCGTCGCGGAAAGGATGACCACCGTTTACGAGACGATGGAACGCCCGCTTGTCCCCGTTCTGACAGAGATGGAGCGCGCCGGCGTGAAAGTCGACAGCGGCTTGCTGCAGCGTCTCTCAAGCGATTTTGCGCAACGTATGGCGCAATATGAAGACGAAATTTATGACCTGGCGGGGGAGAGATTCAATATCGGGTCGCCCAAGCAGCTTGGCGAAATTATGTTTGGCAAGCTCGGGCTTGAAGGGGGCAAGAAAACCAAGTCGGGTGGTTATTCCACAGGCGTCGACGTGTTGGAGACACTGGCGGCACAAGGCCATGATTTGCCCGCCAGGGTGATTGACTGGCGGCAATTGTCAAAGCTTAAAGGGACGTATACGGAGGCATTGCAACAGCATATCAATCCCGATACCGGCCGGGTGCATACCTCCTATTCCCTGGCCGCCACCTCGACCGGGCGGCTGTCGTCCAACGATCCGAATTTACAGAATATTCCGATCCGGACAGAAGAAGGACGCAAGATCCGCGAAGCTTTCATCGCCGAACCGGGTAATGTGCTGATCAGCGCCGATTACAGCCAGATCGAGCTGCGGATCCTGGCGGAAATCGCCGATATCGCGACGCTGAAGCAGGCCTTTGCGGAAGGCCATGACATTCACGCCATGACCGCGAGCCAGATGTTCGGGGTGCCGATCGAGGGGATGGACCCGATGATCCGGCGGCGCGCCAAGGCGATTAATTTTGGCATTATCTATGGAATTTCCGCATTCGGATTATCCAATCAGCTACGCATCCCGCAATCGGAAGCGAGAAGCTATATCGATGCCTATTTCGAGCGGTTTCCCGGTATTCGCGCTTATATGGAAAACACCAAGGCGTTCTGCCGCGAACATGGCTTTGTCCAGACGCTGTTCGGTCGCAAAATTCACCTGCCCAATATCAATCAGAAGAACGGCCCGATGCGCGCTTTCACTGAACGCGCCGCAATCAACGCACCCATCCAGGGGGCGGCGGCCGATATTATCCGCCGTGCGATGATCCGTATCCCGCCGGCATTGGCCAGGGCGGGGCTTAGTGCGCGCATGCTGTTGCAGGTACATGACGAGCTTGTGTTCGAAGCACCCGAAGCGGAGGCCGAAGCGGTTAAGCAGCTTGTGTCGCAGGTAATGGAACAGGCCTGCGCGCCCGCACGGGACTTGTCAGTGCAACTGACGGTTGATGCGAATGCCGGCCTGAACTGGGAACAGGCGCATTAGCGCGCCCTTCTATGCGGCCACTGATTGACCCAGCACTGTATGCGGATCAATGCCTGCCTGTTGCAGCAAGATACTGAGTTCTTTTTTGCGGCCTTCAGCCTGATTACCATTACCGCCCAGATATTCGGTCAGTACACCGGGTTCGCGTAAGTAGGACAGGGCCTGCCGCTGCGCAGTTTCGCGGGCTTTGCCCCGGGTCAGCATGTCGGAGGCCGCAAGTTTCAGCAGTGCCAATGCCTTGTCATGGGCGTTTGGCTGGCTTCGGATCATCTTCTCCAGCAGGTCGTGGGACGTCATGATGCTGGTGCAAAGATAATCGAACCGTTCCGTTGCCTCGCGTTTTGCCGCGCCGTCTATTTCAGATTGCAGGACTTTTTCCTGAAGCGCTGTCAATTGCCGCAGACGTTCAGACACAGGTGTGGCGTCGGATGTGAAATAGCTATTCAATGCGTGTTCGGTGACCATGCCTGTCAGGATTTTTGCAAGCTGCCGCCGATTGGCATTACCCACCAGATGCTCTGACAGCATGACGAGTTTGCCGACACGTTGCGCGGGATTTTCGGCGCCAGCCAGAATTTGCTCCAGCGTTTCTGGGACCAGAAAACGTTTAGTGCGCTCGCGGAATGCGTCAAGCACTTGTTCCTGCGGCAGAAAGTTATTCGATGCGAGTGTAATTTGTGCACCGATTTTTTTTGTCACGACGAGCTCGTCTTCGATGGAGTTCGGCGCCAGCCGCTGATTGCTTTCCAGTTCCGTCAGAATTCGCCCGGCAATCGCCATTTTCGACTGCGGCAAGCGGTCGGTCGCCAGATAACGGTTCAGGGCCAAGACCCCCGCGCCAAGGTTATTGCCATCAGCGAGTTGACCCGAGAATAACCGGACCAGCAGGGTTATCGCGTCACCCAGACTTTCCTGTTGCCCGAGGATATCTTTTACCGCAGACGAGGCGGACATGATTTCGGCGACAAAGCCGTCAATGCTGGTTAATGCCTGTCGCTTTGCGGTTTCGCTTGCGGGTAATTCGGTGATCCATTGCAGGACCGTGGACAATTTCCGGTCCCAGCTTTCACATTGCTCAAGTTCGTGTGCAATCGCGGCATTGAGTAAATATTCTGAACGCGGATGCCCGTCGAGCTTTTCCGTCAGAGCGGTAAAATCGTTCTCATCGAATGTGGGCAGCTTGTTCTTGCCATGATCAACAAACACAATTTTCATTGCGTCCGAGATCAGCTTGTGAAGGGTCTTGACCCGTTCTGCCACGGATCCTTCGCCGGCCTGGGACTGCGCGATGGCGACCTTCTGGACCGCTGCCTGCAAGACGGTGCCTGTGCTTTCAAGGCGTTCGAGATGGCCTGGATGGTGCAGCAGTTCAAGCGGCGTGATACGCCAGCGCGCCAGGCTGTCGCGCAGCAGCCGCGCAATCGTCTGCCGCGATTCGAAGGAATAAAGATCGCCGGGCTGAAAGCAGGGCAGCGCTTCAACCAGGTCGACTTTCCCCGCATTCGGATCGCGTGACCAGTTATTCGTCATACCCTCCCGGAAAATACATACGGACAGGTAATTTCCTTCGTTGGGCTGGTGCGTCTCTTTAGTTACCTGTACGGCAACGCCGCCGCCCGATAATTCCCGCGCATGCCGGATCGCTGCATCGCGCGATTGCATGACGCCGGCCATCTTCCATTTGCCTTTGGCGGGCTTGATATGAATTTCGTAATGTATTTTCCCTGTCGCCATCGGCTTTTCCTTACGCAAACCGTTCTGTGGTCAATTTGACGCTCATGCCGCCCCGCCTCGCATATGCAGGTTTGATACAGAAAGATTAGATGGCTGTAAGTTAAGTTATGGTGAACCGCAGCGATTTCATTTGCTGTGAATGAGCTGTTATCGTGCAAACTATAGCAAGAACTTTCCAAGCAAATACTGGCAAGCTGGGAGCAGGATCCAATGATGCGATGGATAAGCGGTTTCATGCTGGCGTTACTGTTATCAATGAGTGCGGTCGTGATGTCGGAAGCCGGGATTCTGCCTGAACGCTTTTCGATCAATGCGCCGATCATGAATTCCCTGTTCGGATGGGATGCGGACGCACCAGCCGAAAGCGAATTGGAAACCCGGCTGCAGGTACCTGACGGGTTCACACTCAACCGCTATGCGGTCGGTGTCAGCAATGCGCGGGAGTTGCTGGCAACGCCTGCGGGTGACCTGCTGGTCAGCGCACCGCGTCGCAATCGGATCATGCTGCTGTCGGCGGATAAAGACGGCGATGGCCGCGCCGATGGTAAGCGTGTGTTGATTGACGGGCTTGACGGGCCGCATGGTATCGACCTGCATGAGGGGTATCTTTATATCGCCGAACGCAGCGCCGTTGGCCGGATCGCTTTCGATGCCGCGTCGGGGGAGGTGTCGGGTGACTACCGGCATATCGTGACCGGCCTGCCTGACGGTGGCAATCACTGGACGCGCACGGTGCGGGTCGGACCTGACGACAGGCTTTATGTCAGTGTCGGATCAAGCTGCAATGTCTGCATCGAGGATGATCCGCGCCGCGCCGCCATCCTGCGCTATACCCTTGATGGCGGGGAGGGAGAGATCTTTGCACGCGGCCTGCGCAATTCCGTCGGCATGGACTGGCGGCCCGCCGACGGGGCGCTTTATGCGGTCGATAACGGGCGCGATCTGCTTGGCGATGATTTCCCGCCTGAGGAGATGAACAAGGTCGTGGCCGGCGGTCATTATGGCTGGCCCTTCTTTCACGGGGATAATGTGCCCGATCCCGAATTCGGTACGCATCCGCAGGTCGCAAAAATCCGCGACACGCTGCGCGGGCAGGCGTACGGCTTTACGGCGCATATGGCGCCGCTTGGCATTACCTTCATGCGTAATCCGGATGCACCGGGCGGGCTTGCCGGTGCAGCGCTTGTCGCGTTCCACGGCTCCTGGAACCGCTCGCGCAAAAGTGGCTACAAGGTCATGTCAGTTCATTGGGGGGCTGATGGTACGATCAGCACGCGCGACTTTCTGTGGGGATTTGAGAAAGACGAAGATGTCATCGGCCGTCCGGTCAGTGTGGCAGAAGGCGTTGATGGCGCGATCTATGTGTCAGACGATTATACCGGCACGATCTATCGTGTGGTCTGGGGCGGAAAAGGCAAACAAGTCATGCGCCCTGCCGCCGCCCCACCTGCGGCAGCCGGGATGGCGATGCGCGATCCGCTTGCCGGTCTGAGTGACGCGGAAAGGATGCAACTGACACAGCGTGGCGGTGAAATTTACGCGGCTATGGGATGCGTCAACTGCCACGGCCCGCAAGGGGAGGGGCGGACGGCACCTGCACTGGCCGGGCTTGCGCAGCGTTACGGGATCGCGGACCTTGTCGCCCTGTTTGAAAAGCCGCCCGCTAATATGCCGCCCGCCCGGTTGAACGGGGATGAAGCGCGTGCGCTTGCTGTCCGTCTTCTGGATGTGAACGGGTGAGGCGGGAATGTCATTATTGATGACGATCCGCCGGTAAATGACTATCAAAGGGCAGCGGATTTATGGCAATTTGGCGACGAACCGCAGCATCGAATGCGGAATAAGGGTCAGGGAGGGGAAAATATGCGCTTGACGAAACCACGGGTACAGCCGCTCGACGATGCCGATCTGTCGGCCGAGCAGAAGGAAATTCTCGAACCGCTGGGTCGGGGCGGACGGGTGTTCAACATTTTCCGGACGATGATCCATCACCCGGTATTGTTCAAGAACTGGCTTGGCTTTGCCAACTATGTGCTTGGCCGCCGCAGCACGCTTGGCGCGCGGGAGCGCGAACTGGCGATCCTGCGTATCGGCTGGCTGTGCCAGGCGGAATATGAGTGGGGACAGCATGTCATTATCGGCAAGCAATCCGGTTTGACAGATGCCGATATCGACCTTATCGCAAAAGGGCCCGACGCTGACGGCTGGGATCCATTCGATGCGTTGATCTGCCGTGCGGTGGATGAATTGCATAACGACAAGATGATCAGCGATGCGACCTGGAAGGGCCTGTCGGCACGCTATAGCGAACAGCAGATGCTCGATCTCGTATTTGCGGTCGGGCAGTACAATCTTGTCTCCATGGCGCTCAACACATTCGGTGTGCAGCTTGATCCCGGGATCGAAGGCTTCAAAAAGTGAACGATACGCAGTTCGGCTTTAGCGCGGCGGACTGGTCTGCGGCGGCCGCAACCTATGCGGAAATCGGTGATCGGGCGGCGCGCGTCACCACCCCATGCGGTGAAGGCAAGATGGTGTGGCGGATCTGGGGACAGGGCGAACCGCTTGTGCTCGTGCATGGGGGGGCGGGAAGCTGGTCCCACTGGATCCGCAATATTCCGGCCTTTGAGGGCGACAGGATGGTGATCGCGCCTGATTTGCCCGGATTGGGCGAGTCCGCTATGCCGCCTGTGCCTTATTCGCCTGAAAGTATCGCTGAGATCGTGGCGGACGGCATCACCGAACTGCTGCCTGACGGCGTATGTTTCGATATGGCGGGCTTTTCCTTTGGCGGCATGATCAGCTCGATCGTCGCGGGCATACTGGGCGAGCGGGTGCGCACCGAAACCATCATGGGCGGAAGCGGGCTTGGCGGGAAATTCGGCAATCTCAAACCGACCGTGAAGCTGCCTTTGAGTGGCACGGAAGAGGAGATGTATGCGGCGCATCGGCATAATCTGCTCGCCTTCATGATCGAAGATCCGGCAAAGCTCGACGCGCTTGCGCTTTATACCCAGGGGCAGAATGCGCCGCGCACCCGGATCCGCAGCCCCGAACATGCGACGAGTGAAAAGGCGCTTGTCGCCCTGCGCAAGGCGACGGCCCGGCTGAACAGTATCTGGGGCGAATTCGACATTATCAGACCCTATTTCGATCACAGGCGGGATCTGCTGGCGGCGATCTGTCCCGACGCTGAATTCCACGTCATTGCCGGTGCCGGGCACTGGGTGCAGTATGAGGCGGCGGATGAGGTAAACCGGTTACTGCGCCGCTTCATTGCGTAGGGCGGGACCGGATTGCTGAAAGCTGCTTTCGGGGTTAGCGAAATTTTCGACCCTGCCACCATTTGAACAGTTGCGGCATATCCCGGCTGACCTTGAGCGGGAAATCGGGGCGGCGCTTTTTCAGGAATGCGGTTACCCCTTCGCGCGCATCGGCGGAGCGGCGTGCGAAGGCGATAGCCTGGCATTCAAGCTGATGCGCGTTCATCGGGTGGTCCGCGCCCAGATTTTTCCACATCATCTGCCGGGTCAGGGCGACCGATACCGGCGCCGCGTTTTCCGCAATCTCGGTGGCGATGGCACGGGCGGCGGGCAGTAGCTCATCCTGCGGGTAAACCGCGCGGACAAGTCCCGCATCAAGTGCCTCATCTGCCTTTACCATGCGGCCCGAGTAACACCATTCCAGCGCGCGGGAGATCCCCACAATACGCGGCAGAAACCAGCTTGAAGCCCCCTCAGGCACAATACCGCGCCGTGCGAAGACAAAGCCGAAACGCGCCTGTTCGCTGGCCAGCCTGATATCCATGGCAAGCTGCATGGTTGCGCCGACCCCGACCCCGGGGCCGTTTGCAGCGGCGATCAGCGGCTTGACACATTCAAACAGCCGCAGGGTCAGCATGCCGCCACGGTCGCGCGTGGCCCAGTCGCGCCAGTCGATGCCGCGCCCGTCGATCCGGCCGCCATTACCCGAATAGGCATCGGGAATGAAGCACGTCTCGTCATCGGTGCCGCCAAGGGCCGCCCCGGCGCAGAACGCGCGACCTGCGCCGGTCACGATAATCGCCCGTATCTCGTCATCAGCCTCGGCCAGATCGAGCGCCGTCATGAACTCGCGATAGAGCGTGTTTGTCATCGCGTTCAGCGCATCAGGGCGGTTGAAAGTGATGGTCAGGATATGATCCTCGACCGAATAGAGGATTTCGCGAAACTCCGGCATATGGCCAGCCCCCGTTTTGTTGGGTGTTTTTGCGTCAGCATAGCCTATTTCAACCGCCTTAGGGTCGCGCTTTTGCGCAAAAAGGGCTATGCATAGCCGCAATATGCCCCGCCATACGGGGCCCGCGTTCAGCAGGGAGCAACAAAGACAATGTATCCAGGCACATATGCCGCAAAAAACCCGGACAAGCCCGCCTTTATCATGGCCGAAAGCGGCGAGACGGTCACTTATGGGGAGCTTAACGCCCGATCCAATCAGGGCGCGCATCTGTTTCGCGAACTTGGCCTCAAGCCCGGCGACAGTATTGCGATCTTCATGGAAAACACACCGCGCTATCTGGAAATCTGCTGGGCGGCGCAGCGTTCGGGACTTTACTACACCTGCATCAGTTCACGTCTGACGGCAAGCGAAGCCGATTACATCATCGGCGATTGCGAGGCGAAGATTGTTCTTGTCTCGAAAGGCAAGGCCGATGTGGCCGAGGAACTGCTGGCGCTGATGCCGAATGTAAAGCAGCGTTTCATGGTCGATGGCACGATCGCGGGATATGCCTCCTATGAAGATGCGATCGCCGACAAGCCGACCGACAATATCGCCGACGAGGTGAACGGGGCGGACATGCTTTATTCTTCGGGCACAACGGGGCGGCCCAAGGGAATCCGCGTGGCGCTTGACGGTTCGCCGCCTGATGCGACCTCGAACCTGCTGATGCTTGTTCAGGCACTGTACGGTTTTAATGAGGAGATGATCTATCTCTCGCCCGCGCCGCTCTATCACTCCGCGCCGCTGCGCTACAACATGGCTGTGCTGCGCGCGGGTGGTACGTCGGTCATCATGGAACATTTCGATGCCGAGCGGGCGCTCGAATTCATTGAAAAATACAAGGCGACCCATAGCCAGTGGGTGCCCACCATGTTCGTGCGCATGCTGAAGCTGCCAAAAGAGGTGCGGGAGAAATATGATGTGTCCTCCCTCAAGGTTGCGATCCATGCGGCCGCGCCCTGTCCGGTCAAGGTAAAGGAAGAGATGATCGAATGGTGGGGCAAGGTTATCTATGAATATTACGCGGGGACCGAGGGGAACGGTTTCTGCGCGATCAATTCCGAGGAATGGCTCACCCATCGCGGTTCGGTCGGCAAGCCGTTGCTCGGGGAGCTTCATATTCTCGATGAGGATGGCCAAGAGCTGCCAGCCGGTGAGGCCGGCACGATCTTTTTCGCCGGTGGCGGTGAATTCGAATATCACAATGACCCCAAGAAGACAGAAGAATCGCGCAATGCGAAAGGCTGGTCGACCCTTGGCGATGTCGGTTATGTCGATGAGGAAGGTTATCTCTACCTGACAGACCGCAAGGCCTTCATGATCATTTCAGGCGGTGTCAATATTTACCCTCAGGAAACAGAAGACACCCTGATCACCCACCCGAAGGTGGCGGATGTCGCTGTCTTCGGCGTCCCGAACGAGGATTTCGGGGAGGAGGTGAAGGCCGTCGTCCAGCCCGCCAATATGGATGAGGCAGGGCCCGCCCTTGAAGAAGAGCTGATCGCCTTCTGCCGTGAGCATCTTGCGCATCTGAAATGCCCGCGCAGCATTGATTTCGAACCGGAGCTGCCGCGCCATCCAACAGGAAAGCTCTATAAGCGGCTGCTGCGCGACCGTTATTGGGGCAATAAGGATTCCAAAATCGTTTAGTCGGGAGAAATCATATGTTGTCAGTTGCTTATCAGGATCTGCCTGGATTGGCGGGGAAGGAAATCGGCGTGTCCGAGTGGATTACGCTTGATCAGGACCGGGTCAATCTGTTCGCCGACGCCACCGAAGATCATCAGTGGATCCATGTGGATGTGGAGCGTGCCAAACGTGAGATGGATACCGGCGGCACGATCGTGCATGGCTATCTCACTTTGTCGCTTATTCCGAAGATCATGTACGAACTGGTCGAGGTGACCGAAACCAGCCAGCTTATCAATTACGGCGCAAACAAGGTGCGGTTCACCAATATGGTGCCGACCGGTTCGCAGGTGCGGGGCCGTATCAAGGTTGCAGATATCGAACAAAAGGGACCTGGCACCTCGATGACCTATGAGGTGACGATCGAGATTGATGGCCAGGACCGCCCCGCCTGTATCGCTGAAGTGATCATGATGGCGTTCCCCGCGGAAGGCTGAACGCGGGCGTTTTCGTTGCTGTCTGGATGCCGGGGGACTCGTTCCCCGGCTTTTTTATTGCTATATAGGCGGGTGAGGACACGCAGATAGGAACACAAGATGGCAAACCCGAAAAACAAGACCGATGCACCGAAAGTGTCAAAAAGCGAAGCGGAATGGCGTGAGCAGCTGACGCCGCTGCAATATGAGGTGACCCGCAAGCATGGCACCGAACGCCCCTTCAGCGATAATGGCCATGATTGCAAGGATACGGGCGTCTATCACTGTGTGTGCTGTGATACGCCGTTATATGCGTCCGATACGAAATATGATTCAGGTACCGGCTGGCCGAGCTTTTTCGCGCCGATCAGCGAGGAAGCTGTTGCCTACCGCGATGATCGCAGCCTGTTCCGCCGCCGTACGGAGGTGATTTGCGGCACCTGCCATGCCCATCTCGGGCATGTGTTCGAGGACGGCCCAAAGCCAACCGGCCTGCGCTATTGCATGAATGGCGCGGCGATGAATTTGCATAAGAACGAGGGCGGCGAGGACTGATCTGCCGCCATGGCGTGCGGCGTTATGGCTTTATTGCGCCAGATAGCCGCCGTCGATCACAAGCTCGGTTCCGGTGATAAATGATGAATCATCGGAAGCGAGGAACAATACGCCGTTTGCGATATCCCCGGGCCGGCCGAGCCGGCCAATCGGCGTCGCCTTGATCATGTCCTGACGTGCGGCTTCTTTTGCCTCATCGCCGCTGCTGCGAGCGATTGCACGCATCGCGCTTTGCAGCCCTTCTGTTTCAATGTAGCCCGGATGGACCGAGTTTACGCGGATGTTGAAGCCAAGCTTGGCGCATTCAAGCGCTGCGGCTTTGGTTCCGATCCGGACGCCGCCTTTCGATGCGCAATAGGCCGTTGAACCGACATCGCCGATAAATCCCATGATTGAGGAGATGTTGATGATCGATCCACCCCCTTCCCAAAGATGCGCGCGTTCACGCAATTCCGGGATGGCGTGTTTCATACCGAGGAACACACCTTCCATATTGATCGACATAAGATGCCGCCAATCCTCAAGTGCCATTTTGTCGATCCGGCCGCCCGTGCCGATCCCGGCATTGTTCACAAGCACATCGATCCCGCCGAAATGCGATTTGGCCAGTGCCACGATGCGGCTCCAGTCATCTTCGCTTGCCGCGTCATGGGGCGCGAATATCGCCTCACCCCCTGCCGCAATGATTGCTTGCGCCGTTTCTTCCCCAAGTTCCGCACGCTGATCGGTCAGGACGATCCTTGCCCCGGCTTCTGCCAGCCGGTGTGCCGATGCAGCGCCGAGGCCGCGCGCGCCGCCTGTGACGATTGCAATCTTTCCATCGACCCTGTTCATCTTTGACCCCTCCTTATTTCGATTTGCTGATCAGGCAATGATCCCGCGTGCGCGCATCGCCGCGCATTGTTCGGCGCTGATACCGAGTTCGGCAAGTACCGCATCGGTATCGCCCCCGAGCTGGGGTGCGTGTCGCCGGATATCTGCGGGGGTCCGGGAAAAGCGGATGGGCGGTGCGGGATAGCGTAACTTGCCCGCCTGCGGATGCTCCGCCTCGATAATCGCATTATTGTGCCTGATCTGCGGATCGTCCGCGATGTCGGTGCGCAGATTGATTTTTGCGCCGGCAACCTGCTCCTTTGTGAAGCGCGCAAGGATATCGGCGGTGCTGTAATTTGCGATCCTCGCATTGGCGATGGCGTTGAGTTCGGGCATGTTGGGCACCCGTGATGCCAGCTTCTCAAACCGCGGATCGGTACTCAGCTCAGCCATGTCGAGTGCGCGGCACAATCCCTGATATTCATCGTCGCTCGTGACATACCAGGTAATAAAGCCGTCCGCAGTTGCCGTGACATTGGCGGTATCGCCGAGATCGGGCACCTTCGGCACGTCATCACCAAGGTAGGTGTGGTTTGACATGGCGTCGGGCCACAGGAAGGCAAGTCCCGCATCCACCATCGTAATGCTGACATGCTGCCCGCCTGCGCCTTTTTCGCGCGCGAACAGGGCGGCAAGCGCACCCTGAACCACGGTCATGGATGTCACCTTGTCGCACACGATGTTGCGCACCGGCGCGGGCTGTCTGGTCTGCGGGTCGGTTTGAACCCCCATAAATCCGGTCACCGCCTGAATGACATGATCATAGACCCGGTCAGCCGCATAGGGGCCGGTATCGCCAAAGCCGCTGATCGAGATGTAGATGATATCCGGGTTGACTGCCTGGCAGGCCGTGTAACCGACGCCCAGCCGGTCGACGACGCCGGGGCGGAAATTCTGAAGCACAAGGTCGGCATCCTTCACAAGCTGAAGGAAAAGTTCGACCCCGTCTTTCGACTGAAGGTCAAGTGCGACGGCCCGCTTGTTCCGATTCATGACGGCAAAACCTGACGAGATGCCACCGCGCACCGCCCCGAACCTGCGCGCGACATCGCCACCGCCGGGCTGCTCCACCTTGATGACATCGGCCCCGAGATCGCCAAGCATCGCTGTCGCAAATGGTCCGGAAACAACGGCCGTCAGATCAACGATTTTAACCCCATCCAAAGGTCCGGGCATGGCAGATCCTCCCCACATTCTGGCCAGCATGTAATGCCAGCTAGATCGGAAGAG
>CALAQW010000199.1 GCA_937888955.1 uncultured Alphaproteobacteria bacterium
AAGATTATGAGTATGCACTTCCAGCAGCGAAAAAACAGCCAACGGCGCGGCAACCTGCGCTTTTGCAGTCCCTGCAAGCCGATAACGCACCTGATGATCGAGCAATTCCGCCGCTTCGGCCAACAAATCGACAGATACCAACCGTTCTCCCAGCCTGCGGATCATTTCATCGCCATCCTTGCCGACGGGAGTGAGTTCGCGGAAATCATAATATAACGCCAGCGCCTTGATCGGCGGCAGATCATCCGCGGCACCATCGAGATATAATCCGGAGAAAACTTCTCCCATACGCATGGCAATCTGCTTGGAGCGCAGGGCGTCTGGAAAATTCGTCACTGCGCTGCGCATGACGCTCAGCCCATTGCGATACTTTTTTGCATCGATATATTTTTCGCCCAACGCATGTAGCACGCGTAGTTCGATATCATCCCCACGCCATGCATAACGCAGCTTTTCCAGCCCATCGATCGTGTCCTCTGAACTGAGCGAGCCAAGTCGCCCCAGCAACTCGAGCTTTGCAAGCCGCGCGGGCACTTCGGTTGGCCTGTAATGGCGGGATTCGGCCATATTATAAGCCGCGATCGCATCGTCGCTATTGCCTTGCCCCTCAGCCACAAGACCGCGCAACAGCCAAAGCCTGCTTTCCAGGGCAATCGGCAACTCACTGGGCTGCAAATTCTGCATTTCCCGACTTGCGCGATCGAATTCGCGGCGGTTTATCGCAGCCTCAGCCATCAGCAGATATAACTCGGCAACGGTATCGCCATTATATTTGCCGATCACACCATAGCCGCGATCAAAATTCTCAAGGGCCTTCTGCCAACGCTGCTGCTGTGCAAAAACAGCGCCCCGCCAAAGGGATGCATGCGGATCATCGCGCAAACCTGAATGCGACAGTTTTTCGCGCGCATCCGCATAACGTCCCATATAATATTCCGCGACGCCCATCAAACCCTGGTGATACAAGTCCTTGTCAGCGTTGCTGTCTTCGGCCGCCATCAGTTGCAGCATGCCGCGTGCCTCGGCCGCAAACCCGTGAGAGAGATAGTAACGCGCCAGCATCAAGCGCCGTGCACCGCGCTTTTCACCTTCACTTTCCTGAATTTCAGCCGAAACTTGCCGGCGTATTGTCCTGAAGTTAGCACTGCTACCTTGCCGCCAATTCGCAAAATCCATGAATACCGGCGAGCTGTAGCTGTCACTTTCCGCAGCGGCCTTGCCGATCCCCCGCGAAACCAGGTTCGACATCGACAGCCCAAGCGGGGTGCTGATTGTGATCGCACCGGGTTTGCCCTCAACCGCAAGCTGGTCAGAAAACGGAACGATTGCGATCCCCTGACTTGTCGCCAGGATCTCGAAATCGACATATCGTCGCGGTGTCACCACGGCGTGGGACACTTCCAGTACCGGCGACACCATAATCATGTCACCGGCTTCAGGATCGTTGATCGCGAACGGGCCCTTTGGCGACAGCGCCTTGATCAGCACATGTCCATTCGGTTCCGCGTTCGGTTCGCGAACGACCTGCAATACGCCAGCCGGCGTGACATAGTTGCGCACCAGATCAATCTGCCAGACAGATTGCTGACGATTCACATGCACCATGGTTCCCGCAGCAACGTCGAAGGCCAGCACTGTCACATCCTCATGGCTGACTTGCCGCCCCCGGCTCATCAAATTTCCGCTGACAAGCGACATGATCGACATATCGACATCTGCCTGTGCATCGAATACCGCCCATAAGGTCTTGCCCCGCATGAAGACCGCCGCCGCGTGATCCTGTGTGAAGGGAACGCTGATGCGCGCACCTCCCGGGATCTGGCGAATACGTAATTCAATTTTTTGTTTTGCGGCCGTAACGATATCGGCCGCAGTGACATCCGCCAGCAACTCCGCAACGGCTTCACGCGTTTTATCAGCCTGCTGCACTTCATTTTTTGCATTGTCCGCCGCGACGGTATCCTGCGCCTCTGCGCTCGGCTGCGTCGAGGCAACAGCGGCGTCGCCGGCGTTTGCCGCGTTGGCGTTATCCGGTTGATCCGGCGCAGCGACTTCAGGCTCAACTACCGCCTGCGGCGCCTCGGCAGGAACGGCTGCGGATGCTGACACACTTTCGGGCTGCGGCGGTTGCTTCAGCAAATCAATCACGACGCGATTGTCGATCTGCAGCTGGCGCAGACCGAATGCGGCTTTCAGGGGCAATGAAACGCTCATCCGGTCGTCACTGATGGTCGGACTGCCAACATAGTCCGCAAGCCTGCTTTCCACCTGCTCGAAACGCGCATTGAACGGCGTTGCAAAGCTGACGGAAAGCGCGTCATCCGATAATGCGGCATCGAACACAATCTGTTCGGGCCAATCAAACACAATGCGCAGATAGTCCGGATGCTCGCCAGCGCGGACATTGATCATCGGCAAGTCGGTGTCGCCGGCGCTCTCCTCATTCGCCGCATCATATAAATCGACAACGACCTTGTTGCCGACACGGAAATTTCTTACCCGTACTTTACGCTGCAGCGGGAACAATACCCCGCGGCGATCAGCCGCCTGCTCTGCTGTGGCGACATAATCCGCGATCAACGCCAGGGTCGGCGAGAAATCCGCGACGAATTCCTCGGCAAAACGCAGTTCTAGCATGCCAGGGCTTTCGATCGCCTCGACCGTCACCGGCTTTTCCCAATCGAATACGATCCGCGCATAGTTCGGATGAATGCCGCCGCGCACAACGACATTTTCCTGCGCAACCGCTGCCCCCGCCGTCAGAACACCGAGCAACGCAGCACATAATCCAAACCAGAAATTTCGCCTGATCAGCCTAACTGAGGCGCACATTGGCATTACCCGTCTTCATGAATTACAAGGGCGAGCCGCCCCCCTCTCTTCACCTCTTCGACCGCAACATGCCCATAGGGCAAAATGGTGCGCTGCAAACCGGCATCTTTCAGCGCCGCAACCATTGCCAACGCCCTGGCGATACCCAGCCGCCAATACCAACCATGGTCAAACGCCGCATCGTTGCTTTCCGCATCGGTCACTGTAATCGTCGCGTGCAGCTCAGTGCGATTTGTGATGCCACGCAGACTCTCCGCAAGGATAGTGATTGCCGCGGACCGCTCGGCCAAAACCGCGTGGCTGCGGCTGGCGAACAGAAAATCCGCGGGGAATTCAACTGACAAACGTCCCCCCTCACGGTCAATCCTCAACTGCCCTAAAACAGGATCATTGCGAAACTTCTCACCAAGTATCGTCTGCAAATAAGTCAGGCTGTCGCCTTCCTTACCGATCTGGCGCAATGGCGTCTGCTGCGGCAACTGCCGGATAAGTGCGGCGTCATGGTCTGTCGACAGTTCGTCGCTAAGTGAGGACACGATCGACTGCCACGCCTCGGTCTGCATGACCGACATGCCGTAAAGCATCACAAAAAACGACAACAGCAATGCCATCAGATCGGCAAAGCTAATCAACCAGCCTTGATCGATGCGAACGATACCCTGACGTTCATCTTGCGCCATATCAGGGCCCATGCTGGCCTGGCAAGGCGGGTCTGCCTGCAATGACGGGGCAGGATCGGGCAAGGCGTCGGCCGGCATGCTAGTTTTCCCTGTCCGCAAGTATGAAAAAGACCATCTGGACCCTTGGCGTGCTGCCTGACACCACGCTGACAGCAAGGTTCTGCGGCAACACACCCCAGCGTTCAAATTCATTTGCAATGGCGGCGGACTGGCGCAATGGCACAGGCATCGGGCTTACCTGCCCGATCTCGCCGATCCGCATCGCATGCACCGCGATTTCCACAACGCCTCGCCACTCGCCCGCATCAGCGGACAAAGCCTGCGCCAACCCCTGAATGAGGGACACAGCCTCAGGCTGCAACACCGCTGTCTTGGCAATAAACAGCTTTTCGTGATCAAAGTTGGCAAGCAACGCGCCATGCGCGGAAGAAACCTCCAGATCGGCCCAGCTTTCGGCTGCCAGCAAACGGGTGTGCACCTCATTCAATACCGCAGAGTCGCGTAAAATATTGCCTGCCTTCGAAGCAACATAACCTTCCGGTGCGCGGAATTTCGATCGGGCGAAACTTTCGGTCAAGCTGCTGACCGCAGAATCGACCTTTGATGGATCCCGCGTCGCAACACTGTTCAGCATGATAAAAAATGCCAGCAAAATAAGGAACAACGACAGAAAAACAACAGTGGTCTGCATTGCACCTGCCGTCTGCGGTTCTGTTTCCTGAGGTCGATAATCGTCTAGCACGCCAAAACTCATCACGATAAAGAGGGTGGCAAATGCGGTGTTTGGGTTAGCCGCATGTCGATCAGCCGGCCGTCTCGGGAAGCTGGCGCTGCCGTGCCATTTCAATTGTCAGTTCCTGCGCTGCTTTAGGATCCATTTTCCCCAAGACCTCAGCCATCTTGTTCTCATTCATCCGCATCGCAACAGCCAGCAGGACATGCATATCAAGCTCATTGAAGATGCGTGCGGCACTTTTCGCCTTCATATTCTGATAAACCTCGACAAGCTTGGACATGCGCGCTTCCTCCTGGGTATCGAACTGTTCGATCAACCCGGAGACCGTCGACTCAAGCTCCTCAAGTTTCGCAATCCGCTGAGCCACACGTTTTTCGGCTGCAACAAGCAAGGTCCGCTGTGTGTCCAACTCCCGCGCCTGCGCCTCAAGCTCTTCCCTGCGATCAGACAAGCGTTGCAACAGCTGCACCTCGGACTCACTCAACTCTCCCGCATCGCCAAGCTCTGCGGCAGGCGCGGCCGGTATCGCCAACGGGGTATCCTGTTCCTCAGCCTTCTCTGTTTCATTCGCCTGCACATCGGTTGCGGCCTGAGCGGAACTTATTCCTGCATCGAAATCGATCACGCCGTTCCAGACATCGTTCACCTTCAGGCCGAACAACATCGCTGCACACCCCATCACCACCGGCAAGAGGCGCACCCGCTCAACTGCGAAAAAACGGCCCGGCATTATCGCACCGCCCGCAATGCGTTGCGCAATGCCACCTTATCGCCGTCCGCCTTGTCCTGCACCGCCAAGTGCGTATCGTCGGGTTCAAACATAACAGGGCTTGCCCCAGGGGCAGCGGAAGCAGCGCTCACCGCCGATTTCCGGCCCGCGCTGCTACGCCCTTCGACATCAGCCGCAAGACGGTCGGCCAGATTGTTCCCCGCCTCGACGATCATGGCGAGCTCATCAGACAATGCCTTGGCGCCAGCGACTTCCGATGCCAGGCGCTCACCAACCGTATCGCCCGCCTCGTGCAGATTGCGGATACTGAGCCGCGCCTGTTCGGTTGCGACATTAAGCTCGCGAACGACTTTCAACAGCCCGTCCTGACCGCTGCGCAATGCGCCAAGACGCCGGTTCAGCAAAAAACAATAGGCAACCGTGACCCCCAGCAAGACAGCAACCAAGATGTCCAACATAAGCTCGGTCAACATGATGCACTCCTTAGCAATTCGCCGCTAAACGGGCAGGCCGTCAGCAATGCCGGTCATCCGGCTATTGATGCGGACCGCAATTTTCGTGCCGATCCGCCCCATTTTTCCGTCGACCAACGCAACATTACCGCAACGCATTTTCACAACTGAATCGGCGGTGCAGTTCAGCATCACGGTTTGGCCAACCTCAAAATTCATCACATCGCGCAGGCTCATCGCCTGCTCGTCCAGAACTGCTTCAATTGGAATTTGCGTGTTCCAGAGTTCGGTCGCCAGATGGCTTTCCCAAATCGAGTCACGGCCGAATTTCTCGCCCATGAACATTTGCAGCAGCAATTCGCGGATCGGTTCTAGGGTGGCATAGGGCAATGCGAGCTCGATACGGCCGCCGCGATCTTCCATATCGATACGAAGCCGGACCAGAATGGCGGCGTTAGCCGGGCGCGCAATTGCCGCAAAACGGGGATTTGTCTCCATCCGGTCGAGCCTGAATGTGACTGGTGACAGCGGCTCGAATGCGATCGACATATCGTTAAGAACGACTTCAACCATCCGCTCGACCAGAGAGCGTTCGATTGTTGTATAGGGACGCCCCTCGATCCGCATCGCAGCAGTGCCACGCCGCCCGCCCAGCAATACATCCACAATCGAATAAATCAGATTTGAATCGACGGTAAACAGGCCATAATTGTCCCACTCGTCGGCGCGATGAACCGCCAGAATTGCCGGCAGCGGAATCGAATTCAAATAGTCGCCGAACCGGACAGACGTAATATTATCGAGGCTGACTTCCACATTGTCCGATGTGAAGTTGCGCAGCGAGGTGGTCATCAGACGGACCAGCCGGTCAAACACGATTTCAAGCATCGGCAGGCGTTCGTACGACACCAGCGCCGAATTGATCATCGCCTTGATGCCGCTACGGTCCTGTTGCGTGGCGTCATCATCATCGAAACCGAGCAGACTGTCGATTTCATCCTGATTGAGGACACGCCCCGACGACCCGGTTTCGGTCCGGTCATCATCGTCGACCATGGCCGCCCATTCCGCGGCCATGTCGCCATCACCCCCCTCACCTTCGGAGTCGGCTTCCCAGGCTGCGGCTAGGGCCTCATCGCTGTCGCCGGCTGCCGCTTCGGTTTCGGCTTCCCAGGCGGCAGCGATGGCCTCATCATCAAGTTCTTCGTCTGACATTGCTATACATGCACCCTACTGAACCAACATTTCCTTAAACAGGATGTCCTGCACCTCGATCGGCTGAACCGAGATATTGACCCTGCGCAACAATTCTTCCTTAAGCCGGATCATGCCCGCGGAACCACGCAGATCCTCGACCCGCATCTCGCGCAGGAAGACCTGAAAATTATCGATAATGCGCGGCAGCAAAGGCTCAAGGGCGAGCGGCGCCTCCGGGTCATCAAGTTCAAGCGAAACACGCAATTTCAGGAACGAGCCGCGCTTGTCGGAAGACGACAGGTTCACGAGAATTTCAGGCATATCGTAGAAAACAGCGTGTTTCTCCTCCTCGATAACCTCCTCCTCGGCATGTTCGGCACCCTCCTCCTCAGACGAGGATCCGAGGAACAGGAACGCGCCGCCACCCGCAAGCACCAGCAACAATAAGGGCAAGGCGATGAACAGCACGATCGTCTTGCCGCTGAGCTTTTTCTTCTTTGCACCCTCGGCGTCTTCGCCTTCTACCGCTTCGTCTTCAGTTTCCGCGTCTTCAGCCATGTTCTGTCGCCCAAACCTGTTTCCACGCAACACAATGCCGCGACTTTCCTAAAGACTAAATTTTATCGGTTAACGGAGTCTTGCGATTGGCGCTCAGGCGCAAAAATAGCAGGGCAAAATTTGCCACACGGCAGGGTTTTCTGGGAGCCTGGCCCGTGATCTCACAAAAAACCGGACTTATCCGCCATTCAGCAACTGGCACGTAAACTGCACCTGTCGGGACAGGTAGCACGAAATTTCGTGTAGACAGCGCGACAGAAGAGTGGCGGACAGCATATGGAAAACGGTTTTTCAGTCAGCTTATCCAACCTGACCTCCCTGCGGCGGCAGATGGATGTGATTGCGAATAATCTGGCGAACATGAATACCGGCGGCTTTAAAGCGGAACAGGTCTTGTTCGAGGAATATGTCGCCCCCGTCGCACAAGGCGCAAAGCCCGCTAAAAATGTTTCTTTCGTGCTGGACTATGGCGTTAAACGTAACTTTGCGCCTGGCAATATCTCCCCGACCGGCAATGCCCTGCATGTTGCCCTGGGCGGTAAAGGCTTTTTCGCGGTCGAGTATAAGGATGGGATCGGCTATACGCGCGCCGGCAATTTTACCCTGAATAATGAGGGCGATCTTGTCACCCAGGCAGGTTTCAGGGTTCTGGACGAGGATTTTCTGCCCATCACGCTCGATCCTGAAAACGCCATGCCCGATATTTCAACCAACGGCGCAATCTCCATTGAAGGGGATGAGCCGAAACAGCTTGCCATTGTTGATTTCGCCAACCCGCAAGCACTGAAGAAAGCCGGTGCCAACGTCTACACAAGCGAAGAAGACGCAACACCGGTCGAACAGAAAGACATCATCATTCAGCAAGGATATCTGGAGGATTCCAATGTGGAACCCATTCTGGAAATCACACGCATGATCGATGTGATGCGCCGCTATCAATCAGCCAAAGGGTTGATCGACACCGGCGATGACCTGACGACGAAAGTCATCGACCAGCTATCGCAAATTCGCTGAATGACACAGTTTTCCGCAAAAGAGGAAAGATAACCGCCCATGAAATCCTTAAGTATCGCAGCGACCGGCATGTTGGCACAGCAGCTCAATGTTGAGGTGATCTCCAACAATATTGCCAATATGAACACAACGGGCTTCAAGCGCCAAAGGGCGGAATTTCAGGATCTGCTCTATCAAAATCTGCGCAGGATCGGCGCCGACAGCTCGAATGCCGGGACGATTGTCCCTTCGGGCGTGCAAATCGGTACCGGCGTCAGGGCCGGATCGGTCTACCGCATTACCGAACAGGGCAACCTCGCCTCCACCGAAAACACCTATGACCTTGCCATTCAGGGACGCGGCTTCTTCAGAATACAGCTGCCCAGCGGCGATGAAGCCTATACCCGCGCAGGGTCATTTTCGCTGAGCGCGGAAGGCCAGATCGTGACCGGTGATGGCTATGTCGTGTCGCCCGGTATCGCAATACCGGCCGAGGCAACTGATGTATTTATCAATACGCAAGGGGAAGTTCAGGCAAAATTGCAAGGTCAGGTCGAATTGCAGACCGTTGGCCAGCTTGAACTGGCGATTTTCTTCAATGAAGGCGGGCTCGAAGCACAAGGCGACAATTTGTTCCTGGAAACTCCCGCATCGGGTGCCGCACAAATCGGTGCACCTGGCAGCCCTGGATACGGCACGGTTCTTCAAGGCTTTGTGGAAACCGCGAACGTCAATCCAGTTGCTGAAATTACCGCCCTGATCTCCGCACAACGTGCCTATGAGATGAATTCCAAGGTGATCAGCGCATCAGACGAGATGCTGTCCACAACATCAAATCTCCGCAGGTAAGTTGCAATGGCTGACACAACCTTAATCCGCGCCTCCTGGCACTCCCGGTTCGGGACAATCAACCGCGTAATCTTCTTCACTCTTGTCGTTTTGCTGCTCAGCCTGTCGCAGGCCGCTGCAAATCTGCGGCTTGAGACGCGGGTGAGCGTCGATAGCAATGAAGTTACACTGGCTGATCTTGTTAGCGGGCTGTCCCCCGCCATGATGCAAGAGCATGCGCTGGACCGGATTATCGTTGCCGCCGCGCCAAACCCGGGCGAAAGCCGTACCTTGCTGGTTTCCACCATATTGCGTGCATTGCGCGAGCGGGGACTGGAACTTACCGCCCTGCCCGCTTCCAAGCGCATTCGCCTGACGCGCACCGGCACCTCCATCTCCCCAAGCATGATTGAACGGGAAATCAAATCCCATCTCATTGAGCGCGGTGCGCCCGCATCCATTCGGGTGGAAATCGCGCGCAATGCACCGCAGCTCTATGTCGCGACAGATGCCCCCCAAAGCATTGATATTGTCGATTTGCGCTATCAACGCAAAAGAGGTCGTTTTCTCGCAAAATTGAGGGCGCCCGCAGGCGATGTCAGCGCACCGGTCCATGAAATTACAGGTCTTGTTTATGAAACAGTCATGGTCCCCGTACTGGCCCGCGCCATGCACCGCGGTGATATCATCGGCAACTCCGATATCAACATGATCCGCCTGCGCGCCAGCCAATCCAATCGTGGTGTTGTGACGGATAAGTCAGAACTGCTTGGAATGGCGGTGCAACGCTATCTCAGCGCTGGTGCCGTAATCCGGCAGAACGATATTGACCCCCCGCTTCTGGTGCAGAAAGGCGAGTTGGTGATTGTGCATTTCAGTTCGCCTGGTTTGAGGCTCACCACCCAGACGCGCGCATTGGAGAATGGTGCCAGAGGCGCACTGATCCGCGTGGTCAACACACAGACGAACCGCATTCTGGAAGCAAATGTTACCGCGCCTGGACGGGCTGAGATCATCAACCTTGCACCCGCATTCGGAGAAGCGCGCCCGATTGTCGCCGCATCACGGTAATTTCACGACTATTTACGAACGCAGGCATTGAGCATGACAGATAAACACCACATAACCGCCGGAAAATATTTGCGCCTTGCTATGTTGGCAATGCTGCTATCGGGACTTGCCGCCTGCGCCGGCACGGTGGACCGGCTGTCCCAGGTCGGCTCGCCGCCACCCCTGACGCCGCTGGAAGGTGTAAAAACCGCGATACCCCGCGCAACGCATGTGGCCATGCCCATGCCCGCCCCGCACATCACCACAACCCAGCCCAATTCCCTGTGGCGGACCGGTGCCCGGTCATTCTTCAAGGATCAGCGCGCCTCGGCCGTGGGCGATATTCTGACAGTGAATATCGCGATCACCGACAGCGCCCAGGTCGATAACAGAACAACCCGTACACGGGCAGCCAATGAAGGGGTCGAGGCACCCAATCTGCTTGGCTTTGAAAGCAATCTGAACCGAATTCTGCCCGAAGCGGTGTCACCAAGCTCGCTCGTTGACGCAACCTCGACAAGTTCAGCAACCGGCCAGGGAACAGTGAACCGCCGTGAATCAATCAATATGACAATGGCCGCTGTGGTGACGCAGATCCTGCCCAATGGCAATCTCGTCATTCAAGGACGCCAGGAAGTACGGATCAATTTCGAGGTTCGCGAAATCGCCATTGCCGGCGTGGTGCGGCCTGAAGATATCAGCAATGGCAATACGATCCAGCATTCGCAAATTGCCGAGGCGCGGATCTCCTATGGCGGACGCGGGCAACTGACCGATGTGCAGCAACCACGCTATGGCCAGCAGGTATATGACATCCTGTTCCCCTTCTGAGGACTATACTATCTGCGTCGTGCCGCTATATAAATTCGCCAAAAACAAAAAAGGACCCGATCAGGGTCCTTTTTCATTGAAATTCCAGTGAGGTAAAACGGTGTACTAATGCGATGTAGCGTGGCCTAATCGTCCCGAAACACCTTTTCGCGCTTTTCGTGACGCTCCTGTGCCTCGATGCTCAATGTCGCAACCGGTCGCGCATCGAGCCGTTTGAGGCTGATCGGTTCTCCTGTTTCCTCGCAATAGCCGTAAGTCCCTTCTTCAATCCGCTGCAATGCCGCATTGATTTTGCTGATCAGCTTGCGCTGCCGGTCGCGCGTACGCAATTCCAGGGCGCGTTCGGATTCGTCGGAAGCGCGGTCCGCAATATCGGGATGCTGGCTGGTATCCGATTGTAAATGCTTCAGCGTCTCTTTATTCTCCTGAAGAATTTCATTCTTCCAATTCAATAGCTTACGCCGGAAATATTCCTTCTGGCGTGCATTCATGAACGGTTCGCTTTCTGAAGGACGATAATTTGCAGAAAGTCGTGTAGCCATAGGATATCCTCTAAATACCCTCATCCGTTAGCAAAACGCCGTGGAGTATATGTTCGGCCTTTGGCTTGGGCAACCGTTCACACGGTCTGCAAGGCAGAAACTTTGTAAGATACGGAAAATATTGACAAATCTGTGGCTTGACCTGTCTCAGGAGGCAGTTTTTGTCTCAAGCTTTGCAAGTTCAACTTTTGCGCGCAGTTCAATCTGCCGGACAATCGATTGCAGCCTGGGATCGCAGTAAGTGTTGACAGGAAGCGCGCTCAGTTTTTCCAACTGCCGCAGCCGGCTGGCCGAAATCTGACCACATAACAGTCCATGGCGGAGGTCATCCAGCAGCTTCAGCATCCGTTCCGCCCGGTCATGCTCGCTGTCATCAGGCGTGGTTTCCTGCCCGACTTCCTGCACATTCAGTAAGGTCCCGACCGGTGCAACCGCGCCGCTGCCCGCAACTTCGGCAGACGCGCTGCCAGCCGCAGCCGCACCGGACTGCGCCGCATTACCCAGGGTGAAGGCGCTGTCGGTTTTCTTGCGCCGATCACTGCGCCGGATCTGATTGGTGCCGACGCCTCCTGTATTCCCTATCCGCATGGATTCCGGCCTATTACATACATATTCCACTAACAGACTGCGCCTGTTTCCTTAACAAGCGGTAAAAACAGCCCTACCAGACTTGCCGCCCGACAAGAACTTGCCGACCGATTGAGGAAGAAATTGCCGCCTTGGGGAACAGGAAGACCGGCATCTCTTGGTTACGCTATGCAAACACGACGCGATTTCTGGCACGGTTTTCGCATCCCAACCGATGTCATTATCGTTCTATCGACCAAACTCAGGCGCAAAATCAGCTATGCTCGCAACCCGTTCTCTTGCCGCTGCAATAATCCTGACCTTCCTCGCAATGGTGGCTGCGCCGCCTGCAGCTGCCTCGCGTATCAAGGATGTGGTGAATTTCGAAGGTATTCGCGACAATATGCTGATTGGATACGGGCTCGTTGTCGGGCTGGCCGGCACCGGCGATTCCCTGCGGAATGCCCCTTTTACCCGGCAGAGCCTTGAATCCATGCTGGAACGGTTGGGCGTGAATACACGCGGCGCCAATCTCAATACCAACAATGTTGCCGCGGTCATGGTCACTGCCAGCCTGCCGCCATTCTCCATTCAGGGGAACCGGATCGATGTGTCGATCAGCACGATGGGCGACGCCAATGACCTGCGCGGCGGGACATTACTTGTCACCCCGCTGATGGGGGCGGATGGCGAGGTATATGCGGTCGCGCAGGGCCCGATCGCCACAGGCGGCTTTACCGCAGGCGGTCAGGGTGGCGGCGTTACCAAGGGCGTGCCGACCACCGGCATGATTTCCAACGGTGCGATCATCGAACGCAGCATTGAATTTGACCTGGCGGCATTGGAAAAGGTGAAAATTTCCCTGCGGAATCCGGATTTTACCACCGCAAGGCGGATCGCACGCGTGATCAACAAGAATATTTCCGGCACGCCTGCACAGGCGATCAACCCGTCTATTGTGCAGCTGACTATCCCCGCTGCCTATCCGGGCGGGACGATGGCGCTGCTGACCGATATCGAGCAATTGCGCGTAACACCCGATCAACCCGCCAATGTCGTGATTGATGAAAGCTCCGGCATCATTGTGATGGGCAAGGACGTCCGGGTCAGCACCGTTGCCATCGCACAGGGTAACCTCACGATCCGTGTTACCGAAACACCGCAGGTGAGCCAGCCCAATCCGTTCTCGCAAGGCGGCACGACCCAGACAGTTCCCCGCACGGATATCGAGATCGAGGACGGCACCGAAAAGAAGCTGACCGTGCTGAAAAACAGTGTCAGCCTCGACGAACTTGTAAACGGGCTGAATGCATTGGGTGTGGGCCCCGCGGATATGATCTCAATCCTGCAGGCAATCAAGGCGGCGGGTGCCTTGCAGGCCGATATTACGGTGATGTGATGACGATCGGTGCAACGATGAACCCGCATATGGCGGATCTGGCAATCGCCCAGACACAGCAGCAGCTGGGCGCGCGACATATCCAGCAAGCAGCCGATGCAAGCGGGAAACAGTCCCACCTTTCACACGAACAGGCCCGCAAGGTCGCAGATGATTTCGAGGCTGTTTTTCTCTCGCAAATGCTTGCCCATATGAGCGCGGGTGTAAAACTTGAAGAACCGTTCGGCGGCGGACCTGGCGAGGATATGTTCCGCTCTCTCCTGAACAATGAATATGCGAAAGCCATCGCATCACGCGGCGGGATCGGCGTTTCCGACCAGATCTATCGCCAGATCCTCGCCCTGCAAGAGGTTTAACAATATGACACAACATATTGATCTAAAAGATCTTAATAACGAAGAAGAAAAGCTTTCCCTGACGAAGGATAGTCAGCCAGCCAATGGATCGGATCCGCTGGGCGCAACAAACCCTGACGACCGGGTCACGCAAATTCTGGCGCTGACGGAACAACTATCCACGTTGCTTGAGACTGAAAATGAATTCCTGAAGCAGCGCCAGATGACCAAACTCACCGCCAATGAAGCGCAAAAATCAAAGCTGTCCAAACTCTATGCCCTGGAAATGCGCGCCATCGCCGCGCGGCCGGAGCTACTTGCCGGCATCACAGACGAGCAACGCGCAAGCTTGCGAACAGCCGCCACCGACTTTCGCGCACTAACGGCAGACCATGCCCGTCGGCTGGCCCGCGCAAAAGCGGTAACCGAGGGGCTGGTCAAGGCAATTGGCGATGAAGTCGCAAAATCACGCCAGCCATCGAAAGGCTATAGCCCCGCCGGGCACCGGAAGATTACAGGCAGCTATGCCCGCCCCGCAGCACTTAGCCTGGATCAATCCGTCTGAAGCCAGCGGGTTGAACAGCGCGCCGAAAAACCTGCTAATCCGAGACCGTGAGAATGATTTTGCCGATATGCGCCGCATCCATGCGGGCATGCGCCTTTGCGGCATCCGATAGCGAAAATGTCGAATCGATCACCGGCTTGATCTTGCCTTGCGCCAGCAAAGGCCAGACCTTTTCGCGCAACGCCTCTGCAATCGCGGCCTTTTCCGCGATACTACGCGGGCGCAAAGTCGACCCGGTCAATGTCAGCCGCTTGAGCATGATCGGCATCAGGTTCATCTGAACCTTAAATCCCTCCAAAAAGGCGATATACACAAGCCGGCCATCTTCGGCCATGCAGTCGATATTGCGCGCGGCATAGTCACCCCCGACCATGTCTAGAATGACATCAACGCCTTTCCCGCCGGTAAATTCTTTCGCTGCCGAAACAAAGTCCTCGCTGCGGTAGTTTATCGCCCGGTCCGCCCCAAGCTCGCGGCATACCGCGCATTTGTCGTCGCTGCCCGCCGTGGTCAGCACCTTGGCACCGAAGGCATGCGCAAGCTGGATCGCGGTTGTACCGATACCACTCGTCCCGCCATGCACCAGAAAGCTTTCGCTGGGCTGCAACTGCGCGCGGTCGAACAAGTTCGACCAGACTGTGAAAAAAGTCTCCGGTACACCAGCAGCCGCCACCATATCGAGCCCGTCTGGCACCGGCAGGGTTTGCGGCGCGGGCGCAACGCAATATTCCGCATAGCCGCCCCCCGAAACCAGCGCGCAGACGCGATCGCCAACCGAAAAGCCCGATACGTCCGGCCCGATTGCCGCAATCGTGCCGGAAACTTCCAGTCCCGGCGTATCAGGGGCGCCGGGTGGTGGCGGGTACAGCCCGATACGCTGCATGACGTCGGGGCGGTTGATACCGGCAGCAGCAACCTTTATCAGCACGTCGCCCGCCCCGGCCTCTGGCGTGGGGATTTGTTTCGGAACCAAAACTTCTGGCCCACCGGGCTCGCTAATGGCAATGGCCTGCATCATGGCTGGTATGGATTCCGACATTAATAATTTTCCTCTTACTCGATCAATACAGGGGGAAAGCTTCTGCCAACCCCACTAGCCCCGCCCACCCTCTGGCAAGGCACGAATTTCATCTTCCCTGGTTTTCCGCATCAGGCGGCTGCGTTGATCGCCGCCAGCTGCTGTTGAAACTGGCCTATATCGAAATAGTCACGCCATTTTGTAATCTTGCCGTCAGCAAACTCAAATGTACCCATGACGGGCAATTCCAGCCACTGCTCCTTGATCTGAAACTTATCGGTCCGTTCGGTCAGCACAACTCCATTGGCATCCTCGGCAATAAAATGCGTGTCGAACTCGATCGCACTGCCCATGGTTACGAATTGTGTGATTGTCTGCCGAACCGCCTCAATCCCCTGCACAGGGTCGAGCGGAATATTGTGGTAGATCGCATTTTCGGCAAAAAAGCCCATGATCTCCTCGATATCCTGTTTGCCCCAAGCTGCGATGAATGCCGCGACGGTCGGGATATTACTCATTCTGCCTGCACCTCCCTCTAAGCCAGTTGATTATCCGTTATGTCTGAAGCTTGTCAGAGATAGGATGCAAATGCCACAGCCTTCGGCACCTCCCGGCAAAATCATAATCCATTAGATTAGATATCAATGATATTGGTTTGTTATTATTGATATTTATAGAATATCACGATTTTATGATTTCGATCACACACTGCTTTCTTGTGATTTTTCCCCTATATCTTTGTGCATTAGAATACTGCCGATCATTGCAGCAAGCGATCAAATGATCGTCACACGCGTTTAGTTGAATCGGGCACAAATGCGGAGCGTGACTAGTATGCGGTTAGGTACACGACCCGTCAGGCAATTGACCATGGCCTTCGGGCTGACCGGGTTGGCGCTTTTTCTGTCATGCCTGAATGCTTCTTATGCACAGGCAGACGCCACCGCGCGGCCAGCATGCGACAGGGAAAACAGCGCTGCCGCCGACTATTTCGATTGCGAGGGAAAAAGGCTGCACGATGCCGGCCAGAAACTGCGTGAAGAGGCACGGCAACAACTCGCCCAAAGCAATCAACTGGCGCAACAATGCCTTGAAATGCCTGACAGTAACGAGGCGGAGAATTGTTATCTCCTGTCTTCGGATCTGACGATCGATGCCGGCTTCAAACATGCCGAGGCTGTCGACATGCTGCAAGAAGCAGAACGCATGTTTGCCCGCGCCGCCGACTTGCGTGATGGAGCACCGTAATCACCCTGACAAGCCGCGCATTTTGCGCGCAATTCCGACAAGGAAAAATGATGCTGATAAAGATGCCAAAATCCTGGGAAATATCGGAAAACCGGACAACGCCGGAAACGGTCTTTGCCAATCGTCGCGCTTTCATGCGCGGCGTGATTGGCGCGGCGACAATTGCCGGCACCGGGGTGAGCCTGGGACAATCGGCAGCTTATGCCGCAACCGATGACGATACTATGCGCTATCCGGCCCCGCGAAATCCCGCATTTCAGGATGCCGACCGCCCCATCACCGATGAAAAACTCGCATCCACCTATAACAATTTTTATGAATTCGCTTCCCATAAGCAAATCTGGCAAGCCGCGCAGGCACTGCCCACAGATCCATGGACAATCAAGATTGACGGGCTGGTGACACAGCCGCGAACCATTGATTTTGACGATCTGCTCCGGAAAATACCGATCGAAGAGAGGATTTACCGGCATCGCTGCGTCGAACGATGGTCGATGACTGTCCCCTGGTCAGGCTTTCCGATGCGAAAGCTCGTCGATCTGGCCGAGCCGCTTGCCGGCGCGAAATTCGTTCGGTTCGAAACATTCCACAATCCAGAGATCGCGTCAGGTCAACGGCAATTCTGGTACCCATGGCCCTATGTCGAGGGGATCACCCTGGCCGAGGCGCAGAATGACCTCACATTCCTTGTCACCGGCGCTTATGGCAAGCCGCTGGCCAAACAATTTGGCGCGCCGCTACGCCTCGCCCTGCCCTGGAAATACGGCTTCAAGTCGATCAAATCGATCGTAAGGATCAGTTTTACAGACGAACGCCCCGTCAGTTTCTGGGAGCAAACCAACAATCGCGAATATGGCTTTTGGGCCAACGTCAATCCGAACGTTCCCCACCCACGCTGGAGCCAGGCGGTTGAAGAACCGCTTGGGTCACGCGATCGCGTGCCGACGCTGCTTTTCAATGGCTATGAAGAACAGGTTGCCGAGCTCTATAAAGGCATGTCGGGGCGAAGCTTATTCATGTAAAGCTTGCCGGCATTGCGACCGGGTGACGGCAGGCAACATGGCGATCAGGTGACAAAAAAGCTTGTGATATTCGACTGCGACGGTGTGCTTGTCGACAGCGAGCCGATCGCCAATACGCTGCTATGCGAGGCGATTAACGCGCTGGGCTACCCCATTACCATTGCACAAACCAGGGCACAGTTTGTCGGACGCTCGATGTCCGATGTGATGCAACTCATCACACAACTGACTGGCGCAACCTTGCCTGCGGGCTGGCTGGACCAGTTGCAGGCGCAAACCTATGCGGCATTCGAAAAGCAACTCGCACCGGTTGCGCATATTGCCTGCATCCTTGAGCAATTGATTGAAAACCGCCATCCGATTTGCGTGGCGTCATCGGGCAGCCCGGAAAAAATCGCCTTGAGCCTGCGCTGCACCAATCTGGCTGCATTTTTCGGAGATGCCGTCTTTTCCGCAAGCATGGTCGCGCGGGGCAAACCCCACCCGGACCTGTTCCTGCATGCAGCACGTGAAATGGGGGCCCGGCCCGCCGACTGCATTGTCGTGGAAGACAGCCTCCCCGGCGTCACTGCCGCCCGGGCTGCGGGGATGACGGTCTTTGCATATGCGGCGGACCCCGATGCGGACGGGGATGCATTGCATGCCGCCGGCGGCAGGCTGTTTCACGATATGCGCGAACTGCCAAAGCTGATCGCATAAAGCTGAGCTGATTCGAAAAAGCTACTGCCTGAAATTCTGCATGCAAGTGGGATTCATTTTCCCCCAAACTCGACGGGGCACAGAATATCTTTGGGAAACAATAAGTTAATCCGTCACTAACATCGGATTAAAGAGGGGCCAATTCGCACTTGGGGGGCTACGAATTGGCCCCGGTGCATAAAATGCACCCGCAATTGTGGGATGAAACAATTGCCTAGATAGAATTACTAAATTCCGAAAAAATGTACACCCCAAAAAAACGGCCATGGGCATGCGCTATACGCATAACGGCAAGTTTACAGCGACTTTTCTCAGGAATTACCGAAAGCATTCAGCTCTTCAATCAGAAAGTCCCTGAATGCCTGCACTTTCTTGAAGTTTCTCAGCTCTTCCGGATAGACTAGATGCATTTCGAATTTGGGGCCGCAAAATTCCGGTAACACTTGCTGGATTTCGGGATCGCGCAACACAAGATACTCCGGCAGCATGGCGATGCCGGTTTCGTTCTTCACAGCCAGAAGCACGCCATAGACGTTATTGACCCGCAGGACAGGTTCGCGCGGCCCCGCCTGCTTCGTCCGGCCAGCGCTTAACAATGTGTTGATCTCGGAAAAGTAACCCGGCGCGAATTCGCCATAGGTAACGATCGGATGATCATCGAGATCAGCAAGGCTTTCGGGAACCGGCGCCTTTTCGAAATAGCGCCTTGAACCACATACGACAAAGCTCACATCACGTAGTTTCAACTTGATGAGCCGCTCTTCCTGTGGTGGCCTGAGGCGGATACCGATATCGGCCTGATGCAGCGGCAAATCCAGCTCTTCATCATCCAGAATGAGCGATACATTGATGTCGGGATAAAGCGACAGGAATTTCTTGATCCGCGGTGTCAGCCATGTCGATCCGAAGGCAACTGTCATCGCGATCCGCAAATTGCCGGCAGCCTCTTCCTTGCTGTCTCGCAAGGTGGTTTGCGCGACAGAAATTTTTCGCACGATATCCTTCGCCGTGCCGTAAAGCTGCTGCCCCTGCTCGGTCAGGCGAAGCCCGCGCGTGTGTCGGTAGAAAAGCTGGAACCCGAGTTCCATCTCCAACGCACTGACCTGCCGGCTGACCGCTGACTGACTAAGTGACAGCCGCTGTCCTGCGCGCGTGAAGCTGCCAACATCGGCAACCGTGTGAAAAACGCGCAATTTATCCCAATCCACGATCATCCCTTTACAAAAAACCGATCCGTTTCCGCCGGACGCAAAGCAACAATCTGGGATAACTACTTGGCCAGTAAGCAACCGGGCCGGTCAGAGGCGCTTCTTCAGGCGCGCATCTACACTTCAAGTTCAGCCAGAAACTTTTCAGCTTCCAGCGCGGCCATGCATCCCATACCTGCCGCGGTTACAGCCTGCCGATAGAGTTTATCTGTGACATCGCCGGCAGCATACACTCCGGGCACGTCCGTCGCGGTGGAATCAGGCGCTTTCAACAGATAGCCTTCCGCATCCATGGGCAAATGCCCCTTGAAGATTTCCGTCGACGGGCTGTGCCCGATAGCAATAAATACACCGTGAGCGTTAATTTCTCGTATGGCGTTGCTGTTGATGTCGCGCAAAGCCACACCGGTGACGCCAAGCGGATCTTCTGTGCCCAATACTTCTTCGACAACACTGTTCCAGATTATATCGATTTTCTCATGCGCCAATAAGCGGTTTTGCAGAATGCGCTCCGCGCGCAGGCTGTCGCGGCGATGAACCAGCGTGACCTTGCGCGCGAAATTGGTCAAAAACAATGCCTCCTCGACTGCCGTATTACCGCCGCCGACAACCACGACTTCCTTATCGCGATAGAAAAAACCATCACATGTCGCACAGGCGGAAACCCCGAAACCCTTGAACTTTTCCTCGCTGGGCAGGCCAAGCCAGCGCGCCTGCGCGCCCGTCGCGACGATGACACTGTCACCTGAATAGCTTGCCCCGCTATCGCCGATGGCCTGGTAAGGGCGCTTGGAAAAGTCGACCGACACAATATGGTCATTAATCAGCCGGGTGCCGACATGCGCTGCCTGTGCCTGCATCTGCTCCATCAGCCACGGCCCCTGAATGGCCTCGGCAAAGCCGGGATAGTTCTCGACGTCAGTCGTAATCGTCAATTGGCCACCCTGCTCCAGGCCGGTGACCAAAATCGGCTCAAGCATAGCGCGGGCCGCATAGATCGCCGCTGTATAGCCTGCGGGACCGGAACCGATAATCAGTACTTTCGAATGATAGGCGTCGCTCATCGGTTCTTCCCGCTGCTTGTGCTGTTTATTTCCGGAATGTGCGTGTCCGCAAAAGCAATCGGGTACGATCAGGCCATGCCGACAGACAGCAACTTTAACTAGTAGCTTCGAGGCGAATAGGCAAGAGCGGGCAGCACTTCGCTGCAAGGCTCACGTCAGCTAACGGTTCGTCCGCCGTTCAGGCCCGCGATAGGGGTTGCGCAAACGTCGCCTGTCAGGCCCGGTAAAGCCGAAAACCTCAACAAAATCACGCGGCTTGCGCAGCACACTGCTGATATGGCGCGAAACCTGCTCCGAGGAGAAAGGCCGAACCAGAAATTCGTGTACGCCTGCATCGCGCGCAGCTTCCACAAGCGGCTGGGTCGGTTCGGCTGTTTGAATGATCACCGGGATACGGCTATCCAGGCTATCCGAGCTATGGCGCACCATCCGCACGAACTCGATTCCATCGAGTTTCGCCATCCGATATTCCACAAGCACGACATCGACAACATGTTCGCGCAGAATATCGAGCGCCCTTGACGGGTCGGTTTCCTTGATCACCGCCCGAATACCCGCGCCTTCCAATACTGTCTGGGTGATTGCCTGGCGATCCTTGCTATCGTCAAGCAGTAACACGGTTATACCGTCAGCGGGGGCCTTCTTCTGCTGCATACTCTTTGCGCGGCTCATCATCTAATACGCACCGGGATCAACACGCTCCGGGCGCATCTCCCTGCCCGGCGGGATAGCAACTCTGCCAGTCAGATATTAACAAAATGCCAAGCCACGTTCAGCGCTAAAACCGCTGAAAACCTGCCTAGTTCAGCACAAGACCGGCAAATTCCCGGATGGCGTCAATATGTGCCTGCGGCCCCTTGCGGCCACCCGCCATGGTATTAAGCGAGGCATGTGTCGCCCCCTGCCCGCGCCACCAGTCAAGCTCTTTGGCCCAGTCGGCAGGCACGCGTCTTTCGCCCTGAATCATCGGATCGATACCGAAATTCGCCAGATCGCGCCCCGCTTCCTCAAGATAGTCGCGCATCCGCGCAATCCGCGCGGCACCTTTATCCCCCGGACCGAACAAGGGAAACCAGCCATCGGCAAGCCGTGCGATCCGGCGCAATGCAACATCCGCATTGCCCCCGAACCAAAGCGGGATCTTGCCCGCCAGCGGCCGGGGATTGATGCCCGCATCGGGGATACGATCCCATTTCCCCTCGAATGTGATCAGATCGTCCGCCCATAATTTGCGCAGCAGTTCAGCCTGTTCCTCAACCCGGCGTCCGCGGGTATGAAAATCCTCCCCCAGGCATTCATATTCGACATCGTTCCAGCCAATCCCGACCCCGAGCCGCAGCCGCCCACCGCTTAAAACATCAATTTGGGCGGTTTGCTTGGCAACCAGCGCGGTCTGCCGCTGCGGCAGGATCAATACGCCAGTTGCCATCTCGATCCTTTCGGTGATGCCGGCAATGTAACCAAACAGCACGAAGGGCTCATGAAACGGGTGGGTGTAGCTGTAAGGCCCGCGCCAATCGGGCCGGCTTTCAAGCCCGGCGCCCAGCACATGATCAAAGGCGATGATATGGCTGAAACCAAGCTCTTCGGCTGCCTGCACATAATCACGGATACCGACCGGGTCCGTACCGATCTCCGATGTTGGAAAGATGACCCCCACACGCATTGCTGATCCTCCCTTGATTGTCGCGGACGTTCCGCCGCCCGCACACCCTTCCCGGGCTTTCTTGCCGCGCAAAGTCTAGCGCAGTTTCGGCAAAATCCCCAGCAGT
>CALAQW010000200.1 GCA_937888955.1 uncultured Alphaproteobacteria bacterium
CTGATAAACAGGGCTGAGATTCGGGCAGATGTACCCCCTCGGCGCGCAGCGCAAGCGCAAGCCCGACATCACCGGCCACCAAGAATGGCAGGCCGCGCCGGGCGCAAAGCGCACGCAGCTCTGCCCCCAGCGCGGCGCGGTCGGCCACCGCATAGTGGCGGAAGATGACGCCCGCCTCCCGTGGCAGGGCGGCAATTGCCTGTTGTGGCGCAGGCAGGCGCGTGGCATCGGTCATCAGCCAGACGGCTGGCAAGGCCATGCGTTTGCTGGCCGGATTGCGGCTTGCTGCGGGGCAGCGGCGTTTGAGGCCCGTCGCGAGTTTTGCTAGCTTGCGCAAGAGATCCCCCGCTGCGGGTGTGAGTCGGTTGGTGAGTGGCGCATGAATGAAAGTCTAACCCGGAACAATATCGATGTGGCGGCCAATCTTGCCGCGATTCAGGCGCGCATGGATAAAGCGGCCAGCGAGGCTGGCCGCGCGGCAACCGATGTGACCCTGATCGCGGTCAGCAAGTTTCACGGTGCCGATCGCATCGTCCCCGCATTGGCCGCGGGGCAGCGCATATTCGGCGAAAACCGGGTGCAGGAAGCCGCCGATAAATGGCCGTCCCTGCGCGAAGGTTATGACGATATCAAGCTGCATCTGATCGGTCCGCTGCAAAGTAACAAGGTTCGTCAGGCCGTGTCGCTGTTCGATGCGATCGAAACCATCGACCGCCCGAAACTTGCCCGCCGCATCGCCGATGCGATTGAGGCGCTGGCGCGCGCGCCGGAACTGTTTATTCAGATCAATATCGGGGAAGAGCCGCAGAAGGCCGGGATTGCGCCGCGCGAGGCGGATGCTTTCATTGCCCGGTGTCGTGACGAATTCGGGCTGACGATCGCGGGTCTGATGTGCATTCCCCCGCAGGGAGAGGCGCCTGCCCCCTATTTCATGCTGCTTGAGAAAATTGCCAAACGCAACGGGCTTGCAAAGCTCAGCATGGGGATGAGCGAGGATTTTGAAACCGCCATTGCCTTTGGCGCGACACATATCCGCGTTGGCACGGCGATTTTCGGGGCGCGTGACTAATCACGCAGCCGAATTTCCGGCCGTGCCGTTTGATTGCCAACTTGGGCCAACCAAGGCCAACCTGGCGCTTTAAGATTGCATTTTAATGCGGGTCATGTGCGACGCCTGCGCCCGAGGGGATGCGGATGTCATCGACCAGCTCCTGCACCTTTTCAGGCGGGGCGGCGGTAACCGCGCTCACCGCAAAGGCGACGGCGAAATTGAGCAACATGCCCAATGTCCCGATCCCTTCCGGGGAGATGCCGAACCACCAATGCGCGGCATTGTTGAGCTCGGGTGCCATGAATTTGAAATAGGCGATATAGGCAAAGGTGAAGATCAGCCCGACCAGCATACCTGCGATCGCACCTTGTTTGTTGATCCGCTTGAAGAAGATCCCGAGGAAGATTGCCGGGAACAGGGAGGCTGCGGCAAGTCCGAAGGCAAATGCCACCACCTGGGCAACGAAGCCGGGCGGGTTGATGCCCAGATAGCCGGCAATCACAATCGCTGTCGCGGCAGCGATTCGCGCATAGGCAAGCTCCTGCTTGTCGCTTAGATCAGGCCGGAATGTCCGCTTCATCAAATCGTGCGATACGGCGGTGGAGATTACAAGCAAGAGCCCCGCTGCCGTCGATAGTGCGGCGGCAAGCCCGCCCGCCGCGACAAGTGCGATCACCCAACCGGGCAGCTGCGCGATCTCGGGATTGGCGAGTACCATGATATCGCGGTCGACATAAACCTCGTTGGCGTTGTCAGTCGGCTTATTGGTCAGCGCGCGTTGGCCTGAGGCGCCACGTTCGCCATTAAAGGCGGGTGCGCCGTCAAATGGCGCGCCTGCGCCATACTGGATCTTGCCATCGTCATTCTTGTCGAGCCAGCCGATGAGCCCGATCCCTTCCCAGTTCGAGAACCAGCCCGGCGTATCCTCATAGGCGGTCTGATGCACCGCATCGATGAAATTCAACCGCGCGAATGCCGATACCGCCGGTGCGGTGGTGTAAAGCAGCGCGATGAAGATCAGCGCATAGCCTGCCGACAGCCGCGCATCCGATACTTTCGGGACGGTGAAGAAACGCACGATCACATGCGGCAGCCCGGCAGTGCCTGCCATCAGTGCGAAAGTGATGGCAAAAACGTCGATCTTGTCCTTCAGCCCTGCGGTATAGGCAGCAAAACCCAGATCCTGCAGTGTCAGGTCGAGCTTTTGCAGGACCGAGACGCCGGGTTCGCCCACAACATCGGCCCCCAGCCCGAGCTGAGGCACGGGATTGCCGGTAATCAGAATGGAAATGAAGATGGCTGGCACCAGATAGGCAAAGATCAGCACGCAATATTGCGCGACCTGGGTATAGGTAATGCCCTTCATCCCGCCCAGCACCGCATAGACAAACACAACCGCCATCCCGATCAGCACCCCGAGTGTGATGTCAACTTCAAGAAAGCGCGAGAACACGATGCCGACGCCACGCATCTGTCCGGCGACATAGGTAAATGAAATGAAGATCAGGCAGATCACCGCGACGACCCGTGCGGCGCGCGAATAGTAACGTTCGCCAATGAAGTCAGGTACGGTGAACTCGCCGAATTTGCGCAAATAGGGTGCAAGCAACAAGGCTAGCAGTACATAACCGCCGGTCCAGCCAAGCAGGTAAACCGAACCATCATAGCCCATGAAGGCGATGATGCCCGCCATGGAAATAAAGCTTGCCGCGCTCATCCAGTCGGCGGCGGTCGCCATGCCGTTTGCCACCGGATGCACACCACCGCCCGCAACATAGAATTCCTTGGTGCTGCCGGCACGTGACCAGATCGCAATCCCGATATAAAGGGCAAATGACAGCCCCACGAACAGATAGGTCAGACCCTGCGTACTCATTTTTCGTCCCCTCCGGCGGTGCGGCCGCTCAAACCCTTAATCGTCATCATCCACGCCGTACCGCCGCTCGATCCGCTTCATAGCGATGGCATAGACGAAAATCAGGATGATAAAGACATAGATGGCGCCTTGCTGCGCCCACCAGAACCCCATGCCGAAGCCGAAAAAGGGTATCTTGTTCAGATCATCGACAAACAGGATGCCGAACCCGAATGAGGTGATGAACCACACGGCAAGCAGGGCAAGCAGCAGCCGGATGTTCGCCCGCCAATAACTGCCGACCGCCCGTTCGCCGATGATTTCCCTGTCATGGTGACCATGTGCGGGCCGGTTGCCCGCCTCGTCATGGTGATAGACATGCGCGTTGCCGGTCTGTCCCTGTTCGCTGGTTTCGGCCATTCCCACCCCTGAGCTTTCCTGAACTGTTTATTGCACAGCAGTTTAGGCGTTTCAGGCCTGGCGCGAAACCGTTTGATTGGAGATTTGTGTTGTGGGGGGATGTTGCAGGATGTGCCAGGGCATGCTGTCAGCGCGCCCTGACACCTTTTTGGGATAGCGGGGAAAAGTTAGGGGGGGTGATCCCGCAGTTAGCCGCCCATCGCTGCCTTCAGCGCCTCACCCAGCTCGCCGATCAGCCGTGCGCCGATCGCGTCTTTCTGTATCGCTTGCCAATAGGCGGCAAGCTTGGGGGTGTCGGCCAGCGGTTCGGCGAGACCGAACAGCGGCAGCAGGCTTGTTGCGAAAAACAGCCCGCCGATCAGCGCGCCATCGGCATGGCTGAGCTTGCCGCCTGCGGCAAATCCGTCTTCGCCGATATATTGTTCAAGATAACCAATTGCCGTGCGGGCATTGGTAACGCCATCGGCGATCAGCTGCTGATCCTTTTGCGCGGCCTGCAACTGGCCGAACAGGGGTGACATTGCCGGGATCACATAGAGGTCGATCATCCGCGCCAGCAATCGTGCCCTGGCGGCCTCAAACGGATCGGCCGGGCGCATGGCGGGTTCGGGGAAGCGATCTTCAAGATATTCGCAGATGACCTCCGATTCGGGCAGCACCGTCCCGTCATCGAGTTCAAGCGCGGGAATTTTACCCACCGGATTGACCTGTTTGTAGGCGTCGGTGCGGAAGCCCGGCGGTTCTGCGAATTCAATATCCAGTCCCTTGGCATAGCAAAGCAGCCGTACCCTTGCGGTATAGGGGGAGAGGTTGAGTTGATAGAGCTTCATGGGCGCAGTCTCCTGTTATTTGATGTTGCCATTATTCTTCCCGCGGGCATGTTGTCATGCTGCGCGGGTCTTCTACCGATCATTTCGCCTGATATTTTGTTTTGGTCCCGCTGGTGATTATGGTGCAGGGATGGCAATGATGATGTGGGGATCATGCGGGCAACTGCGGGAGTAGGGAAGTGAAATTATGAAAGCGATTTTGTGTCATGACTATGGGCCGCCCGACAGCCTCACGCTTGGGGAATTGCCTGATCCGGAAGCAGGGCCAGGCAAGGCGGTTATAGACATCCATGCGGCGGGGGCGAATTTTGTCGATGCGTTGTGTATTCAGGGGACCTATCAGATCAAGCCGCCGCTGCCCTTCATTCCGGGGATGGAGCTTGCCGGGGTGGTCCGTGCGGTGGGCGAAGGGGTCGGTAATGTCGCGCCCGGCGACCGGGTTGCCTGTCTTGCCGGGATCGGCGGCGCCTTTGCCGAACAGATCGCTGTCAAGGCCGACCGGCTTGTCAAAATTCCCGACAATATGGACTTCGATACCGGTGCGGGGTTCAGCCTGACTTACTGCACATCGCTTTATGCACTGGAAAATCGCGGTCATATCGCGGCGGGTGAAAGCCTGCTTGTGCTGGGCGCGGCCGGCGGTGTCGGGCTGGCAGCGGTTGATCTTGGCAAGGCACTCGGCGCACGGGTGATTGCGGCGGCTTCAAGTGAGGAAAAGCTCGCGAAATGCGGCGAATTCGGTGCCGATGCACTGATCAATTATGATCGTGAGGATCTGAAGGCGCGGGTGAAGGAGCTGACCGGCGGAGCGGGGGTGGACCTTGTTTATGACCCGGTGGGCGGCGATTATTCCGAAACCGCATTGCGCACCATGGGGTGGAATGGCCGGTTTCTTGTTATCGGGTTCGCAAATGGCGAGATCCCCCGCATTCCGATCAATCTGACGCTTCTGAAAGGATGCGAGATCGTCGGCGTTGACTGGGGTCAGTTCGGGGCACGCTTTCCTGCGGAAACCGCGCCGGTGCTCGGCCGGGTGATGCAGCTTTTCGAACAGGGCAAGATTAATCCTTGCGTGACCCAGCGTTACAGCTTCGAGGATGCGCCGCGCGCACTCAACGATCTGCTCGCCCGGAAAGTGGTGGGCAAGGCCGTTATCCGGATTCGCGATTAGGCCCCGTTGCGATGACGTCGGGGCCCGGTGAAGGGGAAAAAGTGGCGCTTGATCTGCGGGGGTTGAAATGCCCGTTGCCGGTGTTGCGTGCACGCAAGGCGGCAAAGGGGCTTGCCCCCGGCACGTTGCTTGAGGTTCTGGCAAGCGATCCGCGGGCACGCGACGATTTCCCCGCCTTTTGCGAAAATGACGGGCATGCGTTGCTCGACTGCGCGGCGGAAGGCGATACGCTGTGGCGTTTCCGCCTGCGCATCGGCGGTTGAGGGAAGGGTTTCCCGTCCTAGCTGAGTCCCGCGATCACCGCGCCCATAACCGTGAGCGAGGCAATCTCGGAACCGCCATCGATCAGCACAAGACGCATCTGTTTGCCGGTGAAGCCTGCCGATTTCGCCTCATGCATGAAGACAAAGCCAAGCCCCACCGCAAAACCCAGAATGCCGCCTGCAACGGTGCCGTCAGTGGCAGTGGCTTGTTGCAGCAGCGCCATGGCAATCGCAGTCAGTATGCTGATCACTGCCGCATGTCCCATGGCGCGTATCGGATTGCCAAGTTCTTCAGGTGATTTGCCGATCGCCTCCTGCCATAAACCGCCAAACAGAAATGGCGAGTACCAGAGCGCACCGACGGCGAATGAGGCCGCTGCCCCCGCAAACACCGCAATCCAGTTAAAAAATTCGATACTCATGACATCCCCTCCCGAAATGGATCGCCGGCCGTCCTGGCCTGTTACCAGTTACGTTTGTGCCGGCGGATGTCAGTTTACGGATCGGGGCTGATGCGTACCAGCGCCTTGCCGAAATTTTCCCCGCTGAACAGGCCGATAAAGGCATCGGGCGCCTTCTCAAGCCCGTCATAGACGGTTTCTTTCCAGCGTATTTTACCTTCCGCGATCCAGCCGCCCATTTCAGCCGCAAAGGCCGGGAATTCGGCAAAATGATCCGATACGATGAAACCTTTCATCATCAGACGCTTGCCAACGATATAGAACAGATTGCGCACGCCCACCGCATCGGGTTCATTATATTGGCTGATCATGCCGCAGCCGACAATGCGGCCATTGATATTCATATGTTCAAGGGCGGCTTCAAGATGTGTGCCGCCGACATTCTCGAAATAGACATCGATACCATCGGGTGCCGCCGCGCCGAGCGCGTCCATAAACCCCTCGCCCGCAGCGCGATAATCGATTGCCGCATCGACACCGATTTCGTCGCGCAGCCAGGCGCATTTTTGCGCGCCACCCGCGCTGCCGATGACGCGGCAGCCCTTGAGCTTGGCGATCTGGCAGACCAGTGCACCAACAGCGCCCGAGGCGGCTGAAACGAATACCGTCTCACCCGGCTTCGGCGCGCCAATTTTCAGCAGCCCGTACCAGGCGGTCATCCCCGGCATGCCGAGCACGCCGAGATAGGCCTGCAGCGGCGCAAGGGCAGGGTCGATCTTGGTCAGTCCAAGCCCTGTCGATATATGATAGGTACGCCAGCCGCCGGTCATGCCGCTGACATAATCGCCTTCTGCAAACGGGCCATTGCGCGATTCCTCGACAATGCCGACAGCGCCGCCGTCAAGTACCGTGTCGAGCCCGAATGGCGGCACATAGCTGTCGCGGCTCGGGGTCATTCTGCCGCGCATATAGGGATCGACCGTCATCCAGATATTGCGGATACGCATTTCCCCGTCCTTGAGCGGTGGCACATCGCATTCGACATGATCGAAAATCTCTCTGGTCGGCAGGCCATCGGGATAGGCATTGAGCCGGATTTCGTAATTTTTCATTTTATGCCGCCTTTCGGGTAGGAAACGGATCTGCTGCGCAATGTAATGATGCGCGCTGGTGAGCGCAAATCGGCATGAATAACCGCAATGGCTCGGAATCCGTGGCCGCGTGGCGCGGATTTGTGCTACATCAGCCACAACAGAAATTCATAAGGGAGAGGACACATGAAATTCACATGGTTCAATCTGATGCCCTGGCCGTATTTACCGGAAGATTTCCGGGAAAAAAATCGCTCGGTCTGGGTGGATATCGATTCCAAGCTCTACGATCCGGTGCGCGGCCACGACGTCTATAACGACTATCTCGATCTGCTCGAATATGCCGATCAGCTTGGCTATGACGGGGTCGGGGTGAATGAGCATCACCAGAATGGCTATGGCATGATGCCCTCGCCCAATATCATGGCGGCGGCGCTGACCCGGCGTACGAAGAATGCGGCGGTCGTCGTGCTTGGTAATTCCATCGCGCTTTACAATCCGCCGATCCGGGTGGCCGAGGAATTCGCCATGCTTGACGTGATGGCGGGCGGGCGCTTTGTCGGCGGGTTCCCGGTCGGCACCTCGATGGACACGAATTACTGCTATGGCCAGATCCCGGCGCTGACCCGTGAGAAATATCAGGAAGCGCATGATCTGATCATGAAGGCGTGGAAAGAGGATGAGCCTTTTGCCTTCAATGGCCGCTATAACAAGTTGCGGTGGGTGAATTGCTGGCCCAAGCCGATCCAAAATCCGCCGCCACTGCATATTCCAGGCGGCGGTTCGGTCGAGACTTACGATTTCTGCCTCGATAACGTCTATTCCTATTCCTATCTGAGCTTTACCGGCTATATCCGCGCCAAGGCGTTGATGCAGGGCTATTGGGATCGGCTGACGGAGCGGAACGAGCCGGACGAATCCCCCTATCGCGCGGGCTTTGCCCAGACCATCGTTGTTGGCGAGACCGACAAGGAAGCGGAAGATCTGTATAAGGAGCATATCAGCTACTTCTACAATCGCTGTCTGCATGTGCATGCGGGCTTTGCCGATGCGCCGGGCTACCGCACGATCAATACGATCAAGACGGGTGCCCTGTCGCAATATGCGCCGAATATGGGCGATCTGTCGAAGATGAGCTGGGGCCAGCTGCTCGATGAAGGTTACGTCATCGCCGGCAGCCCCGATACGGTGCGTGAAAAGCTTGAATTCCTGATCAAATCGCTGCGGGTGGGCAATTTGTTCTGCCTGATGCATGTCGGTGATATGCCGAAGGATAAATGCATGCATACGACCCGTCTGTTCGCCGAGAAGGTCATGCCGCAGCTGCGCAATATCTGGCCCGACTATGCGGATGACAACCGGTTCTGGTGTTCACCGCTCGATAAACGGGCGACGCCCGCGCCTGTCGATGGGGCGCTTGGCGCGCGTGCGGAAGCCTTTGCGGGAGGTGATGACTGATGGAATTGCGTAAAATCAAGACCCGGCATACCGAAGCACATCTGCTGGAGGGCGGTTCGGGCCCTGACCTTCTGTTCCTGCACGGGGCAGGGGGCATCACCGCGGAAGACCCGTTTCTCAACGCGCTGGCATCGAAGTTCCATGTCTATGCGCCGTTTTTGCCCGGTTATGGGGCATCGGAAGAGTGTGGCGAGATCCGCGACATGCTCGATGTGACCCTGTTCGAATGGGATATTGCCGAAGCGCTTGGCCTGTCCAAACCGATCCTTGTCGGCCATTCCATGGGCGGGATGATCGCGGCGGAGATGGCGGCGGTTGCCCCCAATGATGTCGAGAAGCTGGCGCTGATCTGTCCTGCCGGCATATGGCTCGATGATCATCCGATCCCGGATCTTTTTGCGCTGTTGCCTTATGAGCTGCCGCCGCTCCTGTTCCATGATGTGGAAGCGGGTACGAAGCTGATGACAGCAGGGCTCGATCTTGGCGATCCGGAATTCCTGAAAGCCTATCTGGTGCAGAATGCGCGGCAGCTTGGCATGGCGGGCAAGATCCTGTTCCCGATCCCTGATCGCGGATTGAGCGACCGGCTGTACCGGATCAAGGCGCAGACGACGCTGATCTGGGGGGATTCGGACAAGCTGATCCCGCCGGTCTATGCGCAGGAATTCAAGAAGCTTATTCCCAATAGCAGCCTGGTCAGCATTCCCGAGGCAAGCCATATGGTGCCGATCGAGCAGACCGAACAGGTGGTCGCAGCGATTGCCAAGCTTGCAGGTTAAGCCGGGCAACATAAAGAACCGATCAATTTGCGGGCGGTGCGCGGTGGCGTGCCGCCCCTTTTTATACCTGATCGTCAGGGCGTTGCCGTAGCAGCGCGGTCGTCAGAAAGCCGGTCAGCTCGTCGGTATGGTGGTGGATGTGTTCGGCAGTGTGATGGGCGTCAGGGCCGCTCCATTCCGATTTGCCGCGGACCCACACAGTCGTCATGCCCAGCGCATGCGCGGGCAGCAGGTTTTTCGCACTATCCTCGAACATCGCCACGGTTTGGGCGCGTGCGCGGGTCTGCGCCAATAACTTTCGATAAGGATCCGGTTGCGGCTTCGGCACGAATTCGGCGGCCGCGATATCGAAAATATCCTCGAAATGATGCGCAAGGCGAAGCTGCTCAAGCACCCTTTGCGCATGTTTCAGCGACCCGTTCGTGAACACGATTTTCTGTCCCGGCAATCGCTCAAGCGCCGCGTCAAGATGCGGGTCCGCGCTCAGAACACTCACATCGATATCATGCACGTAATCGAGGAATGGTTCAGCCGCCATGCCATGTTCAGCCATCATGCCGCTGAGCGTTGTGCCGTGGCTTTCCCAATAGCTTTTTTGATAGCGGCGTGCGGTAACGTGGTCGACTTCAAGAAAGCGGGCGATGAATTCCGCCATGCGCTGATCGATCTGGGAAAACAGGTCCGAATGCGCCGGGTACAGCGTATTGTCGAGGTCGAAAAACCAGGCTTCGACATGGCTGAGGTCTGCCCGGCGCATGGCGGTTTTCCCTTTTGGTTTCGGTTCAGAACCTGTCGTGTGATGGTTCAAAACCCATATTGTGCTTTCAGATCAGGATCTTTTTCGGCGACAAGCCGGGCGCGATCGACAATCACCTTTGCCTGTTTCCAGGTCGCGTCATCCTGCATCTTGCCGTCAAGCAGTACCGCGCCGGTCCCGTCCGGCATCGCTTCCAGAATGCGCTTGGCGAACAGGACCTCGTCGACTTCAGGGCTGAAGACGCGCTTGGCGATATCGATCTGGCTCGGATGCAGCGACCAGGCGCCGACGCACCCCATCAGGAACGCATTGCGGAACTGTGCTTCGCAGGCGTCAGGGTCTGAAAAATCGCCAAATGGGCCGTAAAACGCGCCGATCCCGGCGGCCTGACACGCATCGACCATCTTGCCGAAGGTGTAGTGCCACAGATCCTGCTGATAGAAATTACGCGCGCTCTGGCCTTCTTTTACATCGGCAAGAATGCCGTAGGATGGATGCCCGCCGCCCACACGGGTTGTCTTCATCCCGCGCGAGGCGGCCAGATCGGCCGGACCAAGGCTCATCCCGTGCATACGCGGGCTTGCCGTTGCGATCGATTCCACATTATTGACCCCTTGCGCGGTCTCAAGCAGCGCATGGATCAGGATCGGCTTTTTAACCCCGTGCTTGCCTTCAAGCTGCGCCAGCAACTGGTCGAGATAATGGATATCCCAGGGGCCTTCCACCTTGGGCAGCATGATGACGTCGAGCTTGTTGCCGATGCTTGCGACAATCTCGCAAATATCGTCAAGCACCCAGGGGCTGTGCAACGCATTGACCCGCGTCCATAGCCCGGTATTGCCGAAATCGGTTGCCTGCGCCACTTCGATGAAACCGGCGCGCGCCGCCTCTTTCGCGTCGGCGGGGATCGCGTCTTCCAGATTGCCAAGTAATACATCCACCTGCTTGGCGATTTCGGGCACCTTGCCGCGCACCTTGTCGACATGCGGGGGGAAGAAGTGAATCATGCGTTCGGCGCGCACTGGCAATTCGCGCAGCGGTTCCGGCGCGCCAATGGCAAGCGGATGATAGAAATCAGCAGGCAGTTTCATAGTTGCTCCAGCATTTGCGCTCGTTTTTCTCAATGGGCCATGGGGTAACGCGGCGCGCGGGCCGCGTCAATCCATCCTGAAGCCACCGGCAGGCATTCCGGACACTGCCTCTCCCGGGTCACGGCACGGTCAGGCGCGGACCGGTCACCGCTTTGTGACGCGTGGGTGCGGCCTAGACCGCCAATACATCGCCCAGATGTTCGGTGATATCGGGGATCGTGGCGTGGGTGAGATCCTTGTGCAGTTCGCCGCTTACCAGATCGCCGACATCGGCGGGCAGTGCCGCGCGTAAATCGCCGAGCGCCTGCGGCGGGGCGACAAGGATCAGGCGCTCGAATTCCTGCGCCTTGTGCGCGTTGCTCAGCAGATCCGCGATATGAGCGATAAAATCCTGTGCCGCCTGTTCATGCGGGTCGCTTGATGGTTCCATCGCACTTTGCACATGGCCGCCGCGGCTATGGGTCTTGCCGGGGCCATCGCTTGCGATTTCCGAGCTGCGCCGGGTATCGCCGGTCAGTTGTGTGTAGCGCGTCGGTGTGATGCCCTTGCCGGGGCCGTCATTCTGAAAGATGCTGGCATGTGCGCCGTCGGCGACCACGATCCAGGTGATTTTCTTTTTCATCGGTTACTCCTGCTGAGTATGTGGTGGCGCTGGGTGGAGAAATGCTGCGCCTGAATATATGGTCAATCTAGTCCAGATTTTCCAAGTCGAGCTTGAGCGACATCAATTTCAGCATATCTTTCAGCACGACGATCCCGATGAGCCGGCTGCCATCGGCCACCATCAGGCGGCTGCGGCCGCCCCGCTGCATCAGTGACAGCGCCTTCAGTGCATCTTCGTGCGGGCCGATCGTATTGGTCTCCGAACGCGGGGTCATGATCTCGCCGATCTGCGTGCTGGCCCATTCTTCCCGTGGCAGCGCCTTGACATCATGGATTGTGACAGATCCGAGCAGCTGCCCCGAGGCCAGAACGGGAAACATGTCATGCCCGTAGGTGTAGACATAGTCATCGACAAGTTGCGCGACGCTCAGCTCAGGCGGAACAGTGACCGGGCTTTCAGTCATGAAACGTGCAACGGTCTCACCTTCAAAGGCGCGGCGGGTTTGCAGCTGGATATAGGAACCGCGCGCCGCGCCGATCAGAAACATACCAATCAGAAACCACCACATGCCGCCAACAAAATTGCCGGACAGGATATTCAGCACACCAAGTATAATAAGCACGAGCCCGAATCCGGAACCCGCGCGCGCGGCGATACGGGTCGCCCAGCGTACATCCCCTTTCCAGCGCCACAAGGCCGCGCGCAGGACCCGCCCCCCATCGAGCGGAAACGCGGGCACCAGATTGAATAACGCCAGCACGCCGTTGATCAGGGACAGGTAGGAAAAAATGCCACTAACGGCTGCAGTTGCGCCAAAATTAATGCTGATCGTCGCGCATAATCCGAAAACAAGGGCAAGCAGCAGGCTTGCAATCGGTCCGGCAATCGCCATCAGGAATTCTGTCTTGGCGTCTTTGGGTTCCTCTTCCATTTCCGCTACGCCGCCAAAAATGAACAGTGTGATGCCGCGGATCGGCAGGCCGTATTGGCGGGCGACAAGCGAATGCGACATTTCGTGGAAAATGATGGAGAAAAACAGCCCCAGCGCACCGGCGATCCCCATTGCCCAATAGGTGGTTGCGGAAAGCCCGGTATAGGTGACCGGAAAATAGCCTGTGGCAAGCGACCAGCTGATGAGCAAGGCCAGAAAAATCCAGCTGAAATCGAGCTTCACCTCGAAACCGAACAGGGTAAAAAGGGTGATATGCCTCCCAAGCATCAGCTCATATCCTTTCAGCTATGGGTTGGTTACATTCGGTTTGTGTTGCTTCCGCTGGCCCGGGCTGTATGTGCAACCCTTCGCCCCCGGCTACTTGCGTCGGTGCGTCGATGGTCCCATCTGCAGTATCATCCGGTTGGATAGTCAGGTCACTTATTCTTTGACGTCCATCCTACTCTTTGATGTCTATCGTAACGTTTGACAAAGTTTCGCTTGAGACCAATTGCCGCGCGCGATCGATGGATTTGGCAATAGACTGTTAACCAACCGACTTTTACGCTTGATCTTATATTTAATCCGGCCAGACAGGATTGCTACCATGCTGAAACATAAGGCCGTTGAAACGCCCCCCGATTTCGACACGCGCTTCCGCCAGAATTTTGCAGATCTTTTGCGTTGGCGGCGCGATGTGCGGCATTTCCTGACCGATCCGATTGACGAACATATCTTTCAGAAGGTCATGGCGCTCACCAACTATGCGCCGTCCGTCGGCAACAGTCAGCCCTGGCGTTTCGTACGGGTGAACGACCCTGCGCGGCGTGAGCGGGTGATCGACAATTTCAAACAGGTGAATTCCGCTGCCCTGTCCGATTACAAAGGAGACCGGGCGGCGCTTTATGCAAAACTCAAGCTTGCCGGCTTGCAGGAAGCGCCTGTGCATCTCGCTGTGTTTTCCGATGAGGGGACCGAACAGGGGCACAAGCTTGGCCGCAAGACGATGCCTGAAATGCTGCGCTATTCCGTTGTCACTGCGGTGCATACATTGTGGCTGGCTGCGCGGGCCTATGATCTCGGGGTGGGTTGGGTGTCGATCCTCGATCCGGAAGAAATTTCCGCAATCCTCGACGTTCCGGAAGAATGGCGGCTTGTCGCTTATCTTTGCATCGGTTATCCAGCGAAGAAGGAAATGACGCCGGAGCTTGAACTCAAGGGGTGGGAACATCGCCATCCTGAAAATTGTGAGGTCCTGCTCCGCTGAACCGTGCCGGTCGGACCGGCATATGATTGCCGGTAGGGAGAGATTGCAGCCCAAGCATATCGATACCGCGCCGCTCCATGGTGGTGATCTTGCCGCCGCCGAACACCGGTTCGGGCGGCCCGCCGAAGGCTGGCTTGACCTGTCGACCGGGATCAATCCATCACCCTATCCGGTTGGCGAGCTTGCCCCGTCTTTGTGGCACAGGCTGCCCGGGGGTGCGCAGTATGATGCCGCGCTTGCCGCATTGCGCGGCTATCTTGGTCTTGCGGGTGACCGGGCGGTCATTGCGGCACCAGGGACCCAGGCGCTGATCCAGTGGTTGCCCTATCTGCGCGCGCCGTCGCGGGTTGCGGTCTGGGCGCCGAGTTATGCTGAACATGCCCATTGCTGGCGGCAGGCAGGGCATGATGTGCACGCGATTTCCGCGCGACCATCGATTGCGAATGGTGCGGATGATCGCGGGCTTGCAGCGCTTGCCGATATGATCAGCGGCGGGGAAGTGGATGTGGCGGTGCTCGTCAATCCCAACAATCCTGACGGGCATTTGCACGATCCACGCCGGCTTGAGGAATTGCGCGGTCTGCTTGCGGCGCGTGGCGGCTGGCTTATCGTCGATGAAGCTTTCGCTGACATCGTGCCCGATATCAGCCTGGCGCGTGCCCCGCAAACAGAGGGGCTGCTGCTGCTGCGCTCCTTCGGTAAATTTTTCGGGCTGGCGGGGATTCGGCTTGGCTTTGCGCTTGGCGATATCGAACTCGTTGGCCGGCTGTCACGCGCGCTGGGGCCGTGGGCTGTCTCGGGGCCTGCGCTTGGATTGGCTGCACGCGCCTATGCAGATCGTGACTGGATCACGGCAACCCGCGCGCGGCTTGGCACTGCGCATGGGCGGCTCACTGAACTGTTGGCCGGGCATGGCTTCGCGCCGATCGGGCAGGTGCCTCTCTTCACTTTGCTGCGCACCCCGGAGGCTGTGGAGATTCATGAATTTTTCGCCCGGCGCGGGATTCTGCTGCGGTTGTTTGCAGATGATGCACAATCCCCGCATTCTCTGCCCCGGCATGCGCTGCGTATCGGTCTACCGGATGAGGACGGTTTTGCGCGCTTTGCCGCCGCATTGAAGGAATTGCCGCCCCTGAGCAGATAAGCGCGCAGATAAGCGCACAAGACAGGGGCGCGGGTAAGGGAAAATTGACAGCGCCGCGCGCCTCTTTCATGCTTTCCGTCAGCTTCCAACAAAAATACCCGGCGTGGCCGACAAGGTTGGTCTGAACAAGCCGGGCAGCAAGGGAGGATGCCATGCAAGAATTTTCCGTGCCGACCCATCTGCCGAAATGGATCCAGGACCATGCGCGCCGTTATATCGAAAGCGGCGGCAGAGAGGGGCATATGCTCGATCTCAGTGCCGCAGGGGCGGAAGGCGAAGTGCCGACGCTGCTGCTGCTCACCAAGGGCCGTAAAACGGGTAAATATTTTACCGCCCCCCTCGTTTACGGGGAAAAGGATGGCAAGATCATCATCGTCGCCTCCCTTGGCGGCGCGCCCAAACATCCCAACTGGTACCCCAATCTGGTGGCTGAACCCAATGTGACGGTGCAGCTTGGCACCGAACGCTTCCGCGCCATTGCCCGCACTGCCGAAGGTGCGGAACGCGATGTGCTGTGGCAGCACATGGCGACGGTGTTTCCGACTTACGAGGAATATCAGGCAAAGACCGATCGCCGCATTCCCGTCGTGGTACTGGAACGCCAGCCCGGTTAGGTTTGGGGTGCCGCGCTGGTGGCGCTCAGGGGTGGGCCACGGCCTGTGCGGTTTTGCGCCAGACGAGTAGCTGATTGTTGGCGGGCATCGCGACGTCCGCCGACAGGCTAAGCCCCGCCTGCTGCGCCAGCGCATCGACCGCCTCGAAATCGCGGATGCCGCTTTCACCGTCGCGTTGTCTGAGCCAGTCGTCAAACCGCGCATTGCTGTCGCTCGTATAGGTGCCGTCATAGCGGAACGGGCCATAGATACAGACAATACCGTCATCAGACAGCACGTTACCGATCCCTGCAAACAGACAGATGACCTCAGGCCAGGCCATGATGTGCAGGCAATTGGCGCTGAATATGCCGTCATAGCAGGGCATGGGCAGTGCCCAATCCGCCGCGCATGCATCCAGTGCAAGCGGTGCGCGCAGATTTGCCGGCGCTTGCGCTGAAATCCGTGCGGCAAGCGGCGCAAGGGCACCGGGAAGTTCGGTCGGTTGCCAGATCAGATGCGGCAGATTCTGTGCGAAAAACACGGCATGCTGTCCCGTGCCGCTACCGATTTCGAGCACTGTGTGGCACGCGGCAAACCAGTTGCCCAGCTCCTGCATGATCGGTTGTTTGTTATTCTCGGCGGCTTGTGAAAATGCCAGCATTGGGGTGCCCGCTCCGGGATCGTTGAAATTCGGCGCGCCAGTCCCGCGAACAGGAAAGCCAGTCCTGCGCACAGGAAAGCAAGAGCGCGTGAAAAGGGTAATGCGCGTCGACGATAACACTGTTATGGTCTGTTCGCCGCGATAAGGGAAGCCGGTGACGTGCTGCGACAGGATTTGCACGCACTATTCCGGCACTGCCCCGCAACTGTGATGGGAAGGCTTCTGGCAGCAAGCCACTGGTGGGAGATCGCCGGGAAGGCGCCAGGAGCCGTCGAACCTCAGTCAGGAGACCTGTCGGGCGATATTGTGTGTTGGGTTCCCGACGGGGGAGCGCGCACCGCTGATCCGTTGGTTGCGGTCTGGCCGCGCTCTGTGTTGGGGGCGTGCCCGGGCGTGCGATGGTCGGTGTGCCTGCCGCCGTTATAAGGACCGCCGATAAGGAACGGACAGATCATGGCCACAGCCAATACCGGGCAGAAAATCCCCGCAACCGTCATCACCGGCTTTCTTGGTGCCGGTAAGACGAGCCTTATTCGCCATCTGCTGCAATCTGCGGGTGGGCGGAAACTTGCCCTTATCATCAATGAATTCGGCGATCTGGGGGTCGATGGCGATATTCTGAAAGCCTGTGGCGACGAGAACTGCACCGAGGAGGATATTGTCGAGCTTGCCAATGGCTGCATCTGCTGCACGGTTGCCGATGATTTCCTGCCGACGATGGAGGCGCTGCTTGCCCGTCCTGACAGGCCCGATCACATCGTGATCGAAACCTCAGGTCTTGCCTTGCCCAAACCGCTGGTCCAGGCATTCAACTGGCCCGAAATCCGCACCCAGGTGACCGTTGACGGGGTGATTGCCGTGGTCGATGGTCCGGCGGTGGCTGATGGATTGTTCGCAACCGATCCGGCGGCGGTGCAGCGTCAGCGGCAGGCGGATGACAATCTCGATCATGAAAGCCCGCTTGAGGAGCTGTTCGAGGATCAGCTTGCCTGTGCCGACATGGTGGTGCTGAACAAGGGCGATCTGCTTGATGACAGCCATTTTGGATCGGTAAGCGAAATCATTCTGGGGCAGACCCGGCCGGCGGTCAGGCTGATCCGCGCAACCCATGGCGTCGTGGATCCGCAGGTGCTGCTCGGGCTTGGCGCGGGGGCGGAGGACGACCTCGCGAACCGTCCATCGCATCATGACAGCGACCCTGATCATGATCATGACGATTTCGAAAGCTTTGTGGTCGAGCTTGCGGCGATTGCCGAACCCGGTGCGCTCATCGCGCGGCTCGAGCCGGTTATCGCGGCGCATAATATCCTGCGCGTCAAAGGCTTTGCCGCCGTGGACGGCAAGCCGATGCGGCTTTTCCTGCCGGGGGGGGGGGCGCGGGTGAACCATTATTACGATCGGGAATTGGAGCCGGGCGAAGCACGGCAAACGCGGCTTGTCGTGATCGGCGAAACCGGGCTCGATCAGGCGGCGATCCGGGCGGCGCTTGCGGATTAGGAACGCGGATCGACGATGCATCTTTTGGCGGCAAAACCGGGTGAGATCACCGACGGATCGGAAGCGGTCGATCTGGGCCAGACGCCCGGCGATATCGTGATTCTGTCCGCCGCGGACAGCGAACTTGCCGGGATTGCCACTGCCTATGCCGCCGATGCGGATAATCTGCCCAGCCTGCGGCTCGCCAATCTGATGCAGCTTGGCCATAATCTGTCTGTCGATATCTATACAGATGATATCATCGCATCGGCCAAGCTTGTGGTGATCCGGTTGCTCGGGGGTGTCGGCTATTGGAATTACGGGGTTGAGCGGGTCACCGCTATCTGCCGCGCGCGCGACATCGCGCTTGCCATTCTGCCAGGCGACGATCAGCCTGATGCCGAGCTCGTTCGCCTCAGTCGTCTGCCTGCGGATATATGCCACCGGCTGTGGCAATATTGCATTCACGGGGGGCAGGCCAATTTCCGCAATCTGCTTGCCTATTGCGCGACGCTGACTGGCCAGGCGGTTGAATGGGCGGAGCCTGCGCCCGTGCCGCGCGCGGGCATTTACTGGCCCGGTCTTGCGCATCCCGATTTGCGTGACCTTGCGCCAGGTTGGCAGGCAGATGCGCCTGTCTGTGCGATTGTGTTCTATCGTGCGTTGATGCAGGGCGGAAACCTTGCCCCGATTGACGCGCTGATCGTGGCGTTGCGGGAGGCGGGGCTTAATCCGCTGCCGCTCTATGTTACAAGCCTGAAGGATCCGGTCTCAGCCGAACTTGTCGCCGCACTGCTTGCCGATGCGCGTGCTGATATCGTGCTCAATGCCACGGGGTTTGCTGTGGCAACACCGGGGGAAATACGTGCGGCGTCCCCCTTTGATGGTTGCGATTGCCCGATATTGCAGATCGTGCTCGCCGGCGGTTCGGAGGAAAGCTGGCGTGAAGGCTTCGCGGGGCTCGGTGCGCGTGATATCGCCATGAATGTTGCCCTGCCGGAGGTGGATGGGCGGATATTGAGCCGCGCGATCTCGTTCAAGGCAGAGGCGCGATATGACGCGGCAACCCAATGTGCGGTCGTGACCTATGCGCCGATTGACGACCGGGTACGGTTTGTCGCGGCACTCGCGGCCAATTGGGTCAGGCTGCGCCATACACCCGTTGCGCAGCGGCGGGTGGCGATCATCCTTGCCAATTACCCCAATCGCGATGGCCGGATCGGCAATGGGGTGGGGCTCGATACCCCGGCGGGCACGATTAATGTGCTGCGCGCCATGGCTGCGCGGGGCTACGCCATCACCGATATGCCGGAAGATGGCGCGGCACTTGTCGCGCGGATACTGGCGGGGCCGACAAATGCGATCGCGGGGCGCAGCTTGCGACGCGCTGAATTGCATTTGTCGCTTGCTGATTATCGTGCATATTTCGACGCGCTGCCCGACATGGTGCGGACGGCAATGTGCAGCCGCTGGGGGCAGCCTGAGGATGATCCGTTTTTCAGCAACGGGCAATTCGCACTATCGGCCTTCCGTATCGGCAATATCGTGATCGGGTTGCAGCCCGCGCGGGGCTATCAGATCGATCCGGTATCAAGCTATCATGATCCCGACCTCGTCCCGCCGCACGGCTATGCCGCCTTTTATGCCTGGCTAAGGTTGGAATTCGGCGCGCATGCGATGCTGCATATGGGCAAGCATGGCAATATGGAATGGTTGCCGGGCAAGGCGTTGGCCCTGTCCGAAGCTTGCTACCCTGAGGCGATGTTCGGCCCGACGCCGCATCTTTATCCGTTTATCGTCAATGATCCGGGGGAGGGGACGCAGGCCAAACGGCGCGCACAGGCCGTGATCATCGACCATCTGACGCCGCCTATGACGCGCGCGGAAACTTATGGTCCGCTTGCTGATCTCGAACGGCTTGTCGATGAGTATTACGAGGCAGCGGGCGTTGATCCGCGTCGTGTCAGGGTGCTGGGCGAAGAAATTCTGCGCCTGACTGTTTCCGCAGGGCTTGATCGTGATTGCGGCATCCTGCCCGAGGATGGCGAAGACGACCGTCTTGCCAAGCTCGATAATTATCTGTGCGAGCTGAAGGAGCTGCAGATCCGTGACGGCTTGCATATTTTCGGCACGTCGCCGCAAGGCCGTCAGTTGACGGATCTTCTTGTTGCGCTTGTGCGGGTGCCGCGCGGCGCGGGTGAAGGGGGCGATGCCTCCCTGATCCGTGCGCTTGCTGAAGATGCGGGCTTTGGCAGTCGTGCCGATTTCGATCCGCTCGATTGCCGGTTCAGCGATCCTTGCGCGGGTCCGCGCCCGGCGATTATGGGGCCGGCCGCAGGCTGGCGCAGTCTTGGGGATACGGTCGAACGGCTGGAAATATTGGCCGGCCAGTTGGTTGCCGGCACATTGTCGCCGCCGTCGGACTGGCACAGGACGCGCGCCGTGCTTGCCACGCTTGAGTGCGACATCCGGCCCGCAGTCGCCGCCTCGGGCGAGGCGGAGATTGCCGCTGTTTTAAAAGGGCTCGATGGACGCTTTGTTGAACCCGGCCCGTCCGGCGCACCGACCCGGGGACGGATCGATGTGCTGCCGACTGGGCGCAATTTCTATTCCGTTGATAGCCGCACCGTGCCGACTGCCGCAGCCTGGCATCTTGGCTGGAAATCGGCGGGGCTGCTGCTGGCACGGCACAGGCAGGAGCATGGGGAATGGCCACGCGCGTTGGCCATCAGCGCCTGGGGCACAGCAAATATGCGCACCGGCGGTGATGATCTGGCACAGGCGCTGGCACTGCTTGGCGTGCGGCCGGAATGGGATGCGGCCTCACGCCGGGTAACCGGGTTTGAGATCCTGCCCTTGTCGGTGCTTGACCGGCCGCGCGTTGATGTGATGTTCCGTATATCGGGATTTTTCCGCGATGCTTTCCCGCAGCAGATCGCCCTGTTTGATTCTGCCGTGCGCGCCGTTGCAGCCCTTGACGAACCCGATGCCGACAATCCGCTTGCCGCGCGCTACCGTCAGGAGATGGCGGCTCACAAACAGCGCGGCATGGATGAGGCGGAGGCGGCGGCCAGGGCGGGCTACCGGATCTTTGGATCGAAACCGGGTGCTTATGGCGCGGGGTTGCAGGCATTGATGGATGAGCGCGGCTGGGAAAATGAGGAAGATCTGGCGCGTGCCTATATCGCCTGGGGCGGCTATGCCTATGGAGCGGGCGCGGAAGGGCGGCCTGCGCATGGCTTGTTCGAGACGCGCCTCGCCCAAATCGATGCGGTGGTGCAAAATCAGGATAATCGCGAGCATGATCTGCTCGATTCCGATGACTATTATCAGTTCGAAGGCGGGCTCGCGGTTGCGGTTGCGGTGACCAAAGGCTCCGGGGTGCCAGTGTGGCACAATGATCATTCGCGGCCTGAAAGCCCAAAGATCCGCAGTCTTGAGGAAGAGATCGCGCGGGTTGTCCGCGCCCGCGTCGTCAATCCGAAATGGATCGAATCGGCAATGCGGCATGGCTATAAAGGCGCGTTCGAGATGGCGGCGACGGTTGATTATCTCGTCGCATTCGCCGCCACCGCGCGCGCGGTGGCGGATCATCATTTCGATGCGGTGTTTGATGCTTATCTGGGGGATGAGCGGGTCTGCGATTTCCTGCGCCGCGAAAACCCCGATGCGCTGCGCGAAATGGCGCAAAAGCTGCGGGAGGCGCAGGATCGTGGTCTTTGGCAGCCGCGCGCCAACAGTATTCATCCGCAACTTGAAGCGCTGATCGAACGGAAAGGGAGAAACGCCGATGGCTGATGAACAAGCCGGAGAAGATTTTACCCGCGCCAATGAGAAGGCGCGCAAGAAGAAGGCGGCGCGGGACAAGATCCTTGCCACCAAGACGATCGAAAAAGGTCTTCTGATCGTACATACGGGCAATGGCAAGGGTAAGTCGACGGCGGCGTTCGGGCTGGCAGCGCGGGCAATCGGTAACGATATGCGCGTTGGCATCGTGCAATTCGTCAAGGGGAAGTGGGAAACCGGTGAACGTCGCGTGCTTGAAGCCTTTCCCGATCAGGTAACCATCCGCACAATGGGGGAAGGCTTTACCTGGGAAACCCAGGATCGCGAACGTGATATCGCCGCCGCCCGCCGCGCATGGGATGCCTCCAAACAGATGATCGAGGCCTGCCGCGGGCCCGATCCCGCCTATGACATGGTGATTCTGGATGAGCTGAATATCGTGCTGCGTTACGACAGTCTGCCGCTTGATGAAGTGGTGGCCTATCTGCGTGACAAGCCCGAAATGCTGCATGTGGTGGTGACGGGCCGCAATGCAAAGGAACCGCTGGTCGAGGCGGCGGACCTTGTGACCGAGATGACGATGATCAAACATCCGTTCCGCTCGGGCGTCAGGGCGCAGAAGGGGATCGAGTTTTGAGCGCTTCAACCCGCCTGAAAGAACATTCCCGCGGCAACAAGTGCGATGCCCGCAGTGAGCAGCAGCTCCGCACGGTCGATAAGTTTGCGTGCTGCGGCGATTGCGTTCGCATCGGCTATCTGCGCGCCCGGCGCGCCGAGCCAGGCTGCTTCATGGACATCGCCGGGATAGCTGCGCGGGCCGCCAAGCGCGATACCCAGCGCGCCTGCCATCG
>CALAQW010000201.1 GCA_937888955.1 uncultured Alphaproteobacteria bacterium
CACCCCGGGCGCTGCGCCGTTGAACGCGGCGATAAGGACCCGTGTTGTTCTGCGCACAGCACCTTGCCCGGACAGCGCTGGCGGTGATAGGTTCCGCCCGCATCGGAAGGACGCGGAAGCCCGTCTCTTCCCCCTATCGGAAAACGCACGAATAAGGTCCAGATGACGGTCGATAACGAAACGGTCCGGCGTATTGCCCGGCTTGCACGCATTGCGGTGAAAGATGAGGAGCTGCCGCCCCTGGCAGGCGAGCTTAATGCCATTCTGGGTTGGGTCGAACAACTCAATGAAGTGGATGTCGCCCAGGTCCCGCCGATGACGAGCGCCGTGGAAATCACGCTGAAACAACGCGAGGATGACGTCACGGCCGGCCATATTCCTGACGATGTGCTGAAGAATGCGCCCGAATCCGAACTTGGCTTTTTTGTTGTGCCGAAAGTGGTGGAGTAATGGCGGTGAGCGATCTGACCGAACTTGATCTTGCCGCTGCACGAGACGGGCTGCGTGCCAAGGAATTTTCCGCTGTCGAGCTGACAGAGGCTTATCTTGCCGAAATGTCGCGTGCTGACGCGCTGAATTGTTTCATTACGCAAGTACCGGACCGCGCATTGGAGATGGCGCGCGCATCCGATGCAAGGCTGGCGGACGGCACGGCCGGGATGCTGGAGGGGCTTCCGCTCGGCATCAAGGATCTGTTCTGTACCAAAGATGTGCTGACGACTGCGGCGAGCCACATTCTGGACGGCTTTACACCGGCCTATGAATCGACGGTGAGCGCCAATTTATGGCGCGCCGGGGCAGTGCTGCTTGGCAAGCTCAATCTTGATGAATTCGCGATGGGTTCGTCCAATGAGACGAGCTATTACGGCAATGTCATCAACCCCTGGCGGCGGCAGGACGATGCCGCACCGCTCGTGCCGGGCGGATCGTCTGGCGGGTCGGCGGCGGCTGTGGCGGCGCGCCTGTGTCTTGCGGCGACCGGGACCGATACGGGCGGATCGATCCGCCAGCCCGCCGCGCTGACCGGCACGGTGGGGATCAAGCCAACCTATGGACGATGCTCGCGCTGGGGGATCGTGGCCTTTGCTTCTTCCCTCGACCAGGCCGGGCCAATGGCGCGGACCGTGCGCGATGCGGCGATCCTGTTGCAGGCGATGGCCGGCCATGATCCGATGGATTCGACAAGCGTCGACCGCCCGGTTCCTGATTATGCGGCCGCGTTAAGCGGTGATATTCGCGGAGTTCGGATCGGCATCCCGGCTGAATATCGGGTCGACGGCATGCCGGCGGAAATCGAGAGGCTGTGGCAGGCGGGGCAGCAATGGCTGCGCGATGCGGGGGCGGAGCTTGTCGATATCAGCCTGCCGCATACCAAATATGCATTGCCCGCCTATTACATCGTTGCGCCGGCGGAAGCCTCCTCCAATCTCGCCCGTTATGACGGGGTGAAATATGGCCTCCGTGTGCCCGGCAAGGACCTGATCGAGATGTATGAGAATACCCGTGCCGAAGGTTTTGGTGCAGAGGTGAAGCGGCGCATTCTGATCGGCACCTATGTTCTGTCGGCAGGCTATTATGATGCCTATTATCTGCGCGCGCAGCGGGTGCGGACGCTGATCGCCAATGATTTTCGCGCCGCATATGAGAAGGTCGATGCAATTCTGACGCCGACAACGCCTGGCCCTGCCTTTGCGATTGGCGAACGGTCCGACGATCCGATCGCTATGTATCTCAATGATGTGTTCACCGTGCCTGCGAACCTTGCCGGGCTGCCGGGTATTTCCGTCCCTGCGGGGCTGTCGCAATCAGGCTTGCCACTTGGGTTGCAGCTGATCGGGAAGGCATTTGATGAGGAAACGCTATTCCGGGTCGCGGGGGTGCTCGAACAGGCGGCGGCTTTCGATGCGCAGCCGGACGCATGGTGGAGGAGCTGAGCCATGTCGATAGAGGAAATTTACGACGCCAAACATGATGCGGGCGGCGAACTGATTGCCGGTGCGACGGGCGATTGGGAAGTTATTATCGGCATGGAAGTGCATGCGCAGATTGCGTCCCGTGCAAAGCTGTTTTCCGGCGCCCCGACCGATTTTGGCGGCGAACCCAATGATCATGTCAGTCTCGTCGATGCAGCGATGCCGGGTATGTTGCCCGTCATCAACAATTTCTGCGTCGAGCAGGCGGTGCGGACTGGGCTTGGGCTGAAAGCGGACATCAATCTTTATTCGGTGTTCGACCGCAAAAACTATTTCTATCCTGATTTGCCGCAGGGTTATCAGATTTCGCAGTTCAAATATCCGATTGTCGGACGCGGTGAAGTGCGCGTCGATCTGCCTGATGGCGGCACACGGGTGGTGCGGATCGAACGGCTGCATCTTGAGCAGGATGCGGGCAAGAGCCTGCATGACCAGCATCCATCCATGTCCTATGTGGATCTCAACCGTTCCGGCGTGGCACTGATGGAGATTGTGTCGCAGCCCGATATCCGGTCGGCCGAGGAAGCGACGCTGTATCTTGAAAAGCTGCGCACGATCCTGCGTTATCTTGGCACCTGCGATGGCAATATGCAGGAAGGCTCGATGCGGGCGGACATTAACGTATCGGTGCGAAAACCCGGCACGCCGCTTGGCACACGCTGCGAAATCAAGAATGTCAATTCGATGCGTTTCATCCGTCAGGCGATCGATTATGAGGCGCGGCGTCAGATCGATATCCTTGAAGATGGTGGCGAGGTCCATCAGGAAACCCGGCTTTACGATCCGGGCAAGGGTGAAACGCGGGCGATGCGCTCGAAAGAGGAATCGCATGATTACCGCTATTTCCCCGATCCCGATCTGTTGCCGCTTGAGCTCGTGCAGGGGTGGGTGGATGACATTGCTGCCGGTCTGCCGGAGTTGCCCGATGAAAAGAAGGCGCGATTTATCGAGGCCTTCGGTCTATCGCCCTATGATGCGAGCGTGCTTGTCGCCGAGCGGGAGACCGCTGATTTCTACGAGAAAGTGGCGCAAGGCCGCGATCCGAAAATCGCTGCAAACTGGGTCATTACCAATCTGTTCGGTGCGTTGAACGAGACAGGCAAGACCATCGCGGAATCTCCGGTCAGTGCCGAGCAGCTTGGCAGTCTGCTTGACCTGCTGGCCGATAAGACATTGTCGAGCCGGCTGGCCAAGGATGTGTTCGAGATCATGCTCGAGACCGGCGATGACCCACAAAAGATCGTCGCGGATCGCGGTCTGAAACAGGTCACCGATACCGGGGCTATCGAAGCCGCGATCGATCGGGTGATGGCGGAAAATCCCGATAAGGTGGAAGAGGTCAAGGGCGGTAAGGAGAAGTTGCTGGGCTGGTTCGTCGGGCAGGTAATGAAAGCGACCCAGGGCAAGGCCAATCCGCAAATCGTGAACGAGATGCTGCGCGGTAAATTCGATTTGTAGTTTGCTTTAGAAGTCGGCTATGCGCCTATTATCGGGGCGGGCGCTGATAATGCTGCGCCGGGGGTAAGCCATATTTCGTTGAGACGGGCATGTGCGTTGCTCAGACATAAATCAGGGGTAAAGGCCAATTCGGGATGTCTGACGCGACGGCAAATGATCTGGTCGATCAATCTGACATACCGGAACGGGTAAGTCAGTTACGTCTGAAGGTGATTTACCAAAATCGTCTTGTCATCGTTTCCCTGGGCATCCTCGTGCCTGCGCCGATTGCCTATCTGAACTGGAATGCCGCGCAGGCGGCATGGATTTCAGCCTGGTTTGTTTTGATTGTCCTTTGCGCTACTGCGGGCGTTGGCAGTGCGCTGTTGTTTCGTCGCCGTGCGGCGTTGCAATGGAAGGATGATGTTTGGTACAGGCTTTTTTATCTGACCAATCTGTGTACGGGGCTGGCCTGGGGCAGTGGTAGCTGGCTGTTTTTCAATGCGACACTGGATGGTTCGGCTTATTTTTATCTGCTGATACTTGCGAGCCTGTCGGTTACGGCGGTGCCCGCGGGAATTTTCTTCAAAGGATTCGCAGCTTTAAGTTTTGGTGGCTTTATTCCGTTTGCCGCCCGATGTATTTGGCTGGACAGTGAACAATCCTGGTTAATTCTTGCCGTCGGTGCAGTGACGGTAATTGGTGCGACACTGGTATCACTGATTATCGGCCGCGCCTTGAGCCGATCATTTTACACCTCTGTCTATAATACATTGCTTGCCAGGCAAGCGGTTGAAGCCAGCAATCAGGCGGTCGAGGCGAAGTTGGAGGCGGAGCGGGCCAATCGCGCCAAGAGCGCTTTCCTGACGAATATGAGCCACGAATTGCGTACGCCGTTGAACGCGATTTTGGGGTTTGCCGAAATCTTGAGCGACATGCCAGATGTGCCCAAAGATGCCGAGAAGCTGCGTAATTATGCAAAATACATTCAGCAGTCAGGCGATCATCTGCTCCGGCTGATTAATGAAATTCTGGATATTTCGCGTGCGGAGGCGGGTAAGTTGTCTGTCGCCCACGAAGCGGTGGATGTCGCCCAATTGGCGGAGGAGACTTATGTTCTTCTGCATGATCAGGCTGCTGCCAAATCGATCGATGTGTCGCTGCAGGTGCCTGATGACTATGCATCGCTCTGGGCCGATCCGGTACGGGTCAAGCAGGTGCTTGTGAACTTGCTTGCAAACGCCGTCAAATATTGTCCTGAACGCAGTCATGTCACGGTTAGTGCCGGTTATACCCGGAAGGGCGAGCCTGTCTTGCAGGTAGCCGATGACGGCGCCGGCATGACAGAGGATGAGGTTCAGGTCGCGTTATCTGTATTTGGCCGCAATCAGCAGGCTGATCAGTGCCGCAGTGAAGGAACCGGGCTGGGGTTGCCAATTGTCAAGGCGATTATGGAAGCGCATGGCGGACGTTTTGAAATCTCCAGTCTTGTCGGGCAAGGGACGATCGCGCGTGCCATTTTTCCGGTCCGGCATGCGGCCGGGCACAGTGAAAGGGTTTGTTAACTATCATTTGGCTAACGTGACAATATCGGCCAGTTGGGCGGGACTTACCGTTGCAATCCGATAGCATCCTTTTTAGCCGAAAATCGGAATGGGGCGATTTCTTGGTTTTAAGCGAACAGACTGTGTTGCCCTTTGTTTGGGTTGCGTGTGTTGCCGAAAGCAGAGCGATATGACCGCTCGCTTAGAGTGTAACGGGACAGGATCGGAGGTTGGCCGCGAGGAAAACTTCCCAAATGGATTCCCGAATAGAATCCCAAATCGGTTCAATGCCGAACAAGCCCTTTTTGAGACGCTATATCGCAACCGCCCGTCATTGCTGATCGGTAATACATTATGCGGGCTATTGATGGCGATTATCGGCTGGTTCGATGGTTATGCCTATGTGGAATTATGGTTTGCCGGTGTCGTTGCGGCCAATAGTCTGTCGCTGAGTACGGTTTATTTCTTCAAGAACAGGATCGGGCCTTACAAGTCGCCTTTCATATGGCGGTGGTCTTTTTGTCTCACCAATATAATTGGCGGCGCGGCGCAAGGTGCAGGTGCATTTCTGTTTCTTTCGCCCGAACTTCAGTTCTGTGCCTTGCTTTATCTGTTTACGCTTGGCGGGCTTATGGTCGGAACGACGCCGGTTGGTATTTTCATGCCCGGCTATTTTGCATTCATTGGCGGATTGCTGACGGTATTCTGGGCGGCGTCGCTTACGGTGCTTTCCGATCAGATCGCGATTATTCTCGTCTTTACGGCACTTTATGCGGCGGTAACGACAAAAGTGGCCATGTCGATTGGGCAAACTGTCCGCAAATCCCTTGAGCTTGCTGCCACTAATCAGGCATTGGCACATAAGCTGATCGACGCCAATCAGGTGCTGAACAAGGCGCGGACGAATGCGGAAAATGCCGACCGCGCGAAAAGCGAGTTTCTTGCCAATATCAGCCATGAATTGCGGACGCCCTTGAATGCAATCCTTGGCTTTTCCGATGTTTTGAAGCAGCAGCTTTGGGGTGCGATCGGGGATCCGCGTTATACTGAATATGCAGCCGATATTCATGATTCCGGGCAGCACCTGCTGTCGCTCATCAATCAATTGCTGGATATCTCGCAAGCTGATGCGGGCAAGTTGCAACTGGTAGAAGAAGAGATCGATATCGTTCCCCTTGTCGAGGATGCCTGCCATCTCTTGCGCGAGGTGGCACATTCGCAGCAAGTCAGCCTGAGCCTGTCGCTTGGATCGGACTTGCCGCCCTTGTTGGCGGATCCGATGCGCGTCAAGCAGATCATGCTCAATCTGATAGGCAATGCCCTGAAATATAGCGCGGAAGGTGGCATGGTTACCGTAACTGCGGCATTGTCTGGATCAGGAGAGTTTACTGTTGCGGTGCGTGACAATGGCGCAGGCATGTCGCCCGAAGAGCTTGCGCAGGTGAAGAAGGCCTTCACGCGGACCAAGCGCGCTATTGTATCGGGTACGGAAGGATCAGGGTTGGGGCTTGCGATTGTAGAGTCAATGATCGCGGCGCATGGCGGACATTTTCAGCTGCAAAGCCAGCCGGGCGAAGGAACCACCGCGCAGATAATCTTCCCAGCAAGCAGGGTCGTCCGCGTCGCCGCATGACATTCGCGCGATCAGGGGGCGATAAGGGGCATGCGTCGCTTGAAGTTTGCGGCAAAGCCAACCTATGCTGAGTCAGGTGACATGAAAGTGCCGGAACTAACTCGGATATGGGACGCAACAGATGAGCACAAGCCGCACCGCAACATCCAAATCGCAAAGCAAGAAAACGGCAGGTAAAGGACAAACCACGTCCAAGGCGCAAAAGCCTATTGATCTCTATTACTGGCCGACACCCAATGGTTGGAAAATTTCGATTTTCTGTGAGGAGGCGAAACTCCCTTATAACCTTGTTCCGGTGAATATCGGTGCCGGTGATCAGTTCAAGCGTTCTTTCCTGAGTATCTCCCCCAACAACAGGATGCCTGCAATTGTTGATCCCGCAGGACCGGGTGGAAAGCCGATTTCGGTTTTCGAGTCTGGCGCAATTTTGCAGTATCTGGGCAACAAGACCGGGAAGTTCTATCCCAAAGCGACGCGCGCGCGTGTTGCCGTGGATCAGTGGTTGTTCTGGCAGATGGGGGGCCTTGGGCCGATGGCCGGGCAGGCGCATCATTTCCGGCAATATTCCAAGGATAAAATTCCCTATGCGATTGACCGTTATACGGACGAGGTCAACCGACTGTACGGCGTGCTGAACAAGCAATTGCGTACGAATGATTTCGTCGCCGGGAAATATTCGATCGCGGATATGGCGATCTGGCCCTGGATCGTGCCCTGGAAAAATCAGGGGCAGGATCTTGATGACTTCAAGCATCTGAAAAAATGGTTCGAGCGTATTCGCGAACGGCCTGCGGTGCAGCGCGGGTTTCAGGCCGGGCTCGACTGGCGCCAGAAGGCGGATCTGCGCACCAATGAAAAGGCACGGGCAACCCTGTTTGGGCAGCGGGCCCGCAAATAGCGATTGGTTGCGGCATTCGGATGCGGCATCCGTGTCGCCTTCGCACAAGAGTTTGCAATCGAAGAAAAATTTGTTGAGGAAATGAATGGTGACGGGCGCGGAGCAGGCCGGGGGACACAATGGTAATTGGCAGGGTCCGCTTGCGCGTTTCAGGGTGCTGGACCTGACGCGGGTGCGTGCCGGGCCGACGGCTGTCAGACAACTTGCTGACTGGGGTGCCGACGTCATAAAGATCGAGGCGCCGCGCACTGCCCATGTGGATGACGGGCTGGGTGGGTCACGCAAAAGTTCTGACTTTCAGAATCTGCACCGCAACAAGCGTGCGATCACCCTCAACCTGAAGGAAGCAGAGGGGGTCGCGCTCCTCAAAAAGCTGGTCAGGGACGCCGATGTCGTGGTCGAAAATTACCGGCCCGAGGTAAAGCATCGGCTGGGCGTCGATTATGAAAGTTTGCGCACGGTCAATCCGCGGCTCGTCTATGCCAGTATTTCCGGATTTGGCGAAGACGGGCCTTATGGCAAACGCCCGGGCTTCGATCAGATCGCGCAGGGGATGGGTGGCCTGATGTCAATCACCGGTCTGCCGGGGCAGGGGCCGGTGCGGGCAGGTATTCCTGTTGCCGATCTGACGGCGGGGCTTTACTGCGCGCAAGGGATTCTGATTGCGCTTCTGGAGCGGGAGGTGTCGGGCGAGGGGCAGTGGGTTCAATCCTCCCTGTTGCAGGCGCAGGTGGCGATGCTCGATTTTCAGGCGACCCGTTACCTGATTGACGGGACCATACCGCCGCAGGCTGGCAACAATCATCCTGTGGGCATCCCCACAGGGGTGTTTCAGACAAAGGATGGCTATATCAATATCGCCGCGACGGGCGATGCGATCTACAAACGCTTTTGCGCGGTGATCGGGCGCGAGGATTTGTTGACCGATCCCGATTACGCGACCCCCCGCGCGCGGTCAAAAAACCGTGACGGTATCAATGCCATCATTCAGGGGATCGTCATCGACAGGACGAGCGCGGAATGGGTGGCGGATTTCAACGCTGCCGGCGTACCCTGTGGACCCATCAATGATATCAAGCAGGTGTTTGACGACCCCCAGGTGCAGCATCTGGAAATGGCCGTGCCGGTCGCGCATCCGGAGATGGGGGAGATCAGGCTCGTTGGCCAGGGGGTGAAGCTGTCGCGCACCCCATCCAAAATCGTCAGCGCGACACCTGAACAGGGGGCGCATACCGACGCTGTGCTGGCCGAGGCGGGGATCGATCCCGACGCGATTGCCGATTACCGCGCACGGGGCATAATTTGATCCGTATGGCATGCACCTGTAAGGGTGGCTTGTCTGACTGACGGCGCAACTTTCTAATAGATGGATAAAAATATGCACGCCGAACGCGTGATTGCCCGGAAGGATGGGGCAATTGGCTGGATCACTCTTGATCATCAGGAACGTTTCAATGCCATGTCGCTTGATATGTGGCAGGCCTTGCCGCCCCTGATCGCGCAATGGTCGCAGGATGCCGACATTCGTGTGATCGTGCTGGAAGGTGCGGGTGACAAGGCGTTTGTGTCGGGCGCCGATATTTCGGAATTCGAGACATTGCGGGCAACCCCTGAGGATGTCGCACGCTATGAAGATGATGTGGATGCGGCGATGGCAGCGGTCGCGGGGTGTGACAAACCGGTGATCGCGATGATCAACGGCATTTGCATGGGGGGTGGCGTCGGGCTTGCGGTGTCATGTGACATGCGGATCGCAAGCGATCACGCGCGGTTCGCGGTGCCGGCTGCCCGGCTGGGTCTTGGCTATCGGCATAGCGGTGTGCGCAGCCTGGTTAATCTTGTCGGCGCGGCCGCGGCGAAGGAGATATTTTTTACCGCCCGCCAGCTTTCATCCGACGAGGCGGCGCAGATCGGCCTTGTAAACCGGGTTGTGCCGCGCGATGAACTGCGCGATGTGACACGCGATTATTGCACGATGATCGCGGAAAATGCGCCGCTGACGATCATGGCCGTTAAACAGACAATCGCTGAAATTCAGCAGGCCCCGGGTGAGTTCAATGCCGCGCGGTGCGATTCCCTTGTTTTTGATTGTTTCGCCAGCGAGGATTACCGGGAAGGCCGCCGCGCCTTCATGGAAAAAAGAAAGCCCGAATTCAAGGGGAAATAATCCAGGGCGTCGGGCGCATTTTGCTGCTTTCTGTATCTTCTATCGGCCGCTTACTGTAAAAACGCAATAATATTTTGCTTTCTTGCAAGTGGCTATTGGCATGAATTGGGACGATTTGCGTTTTGCGCTCGCCGTGGCGGATTCGGGCAGTTTGACTGCTGCGGCAGATGCGCTGGGTGTCAATGCTTCAACGGTGTTGCGCCGCATCGCGGCCCTTGAAAAAGCTGTCGGGGTGCGCCTGTTCGCGCGCGGGCGGGCAGGCTATCACCTGACCGAGGAGGGGGCCGGGCTTGTCGCCGCCTTGCGGCCTGTGCAGCAGCGGCTCGCCGGGATCGAGCGGGGTTTCGGAAATGATGGCGCGGGATCGGAAGCACGGGTGCAGCTGGCCGCGCCTGCGGCATTCGCTAGTTATTTTCTGGCGCCGCGGCTGCGCCAACTGCAGATCGAGCAACCCGGTCTGGTCGTTGAATTGTCCACGACGCGCGGCGTGCCGCCAACAGCGCTCAGCAATCTGGATGCGGCCTTGTGTTACGGGGTGCCTGCGCAAGGGGACATGCTGACCCGTAAATTAAGCGAGATCGGCTATGGCCTTTACGGAGCGGCCGAGTTGCTCGCGCGCCGCGGACGCACAGCGTCTGACATCGCAAAGCTGCCATTGATCGGGTTTGCCCATGACGAACCGGCTTCGGGCCCTGCCGAGTGGATGGCGAACCAGTGTGCCGCGGGCGGTAATGTGGTTTTCCGCTCAAGCGATCCGTCTTGCCGTTTGGCGGCGGTGCAGTCGGCTTTGGGATTCGCCTGTTTGCCCTGTTTTATGGCCGATCAGTTGCCCGGTCTGACGCGGGTGGCAGGGCCCGATGCGGTGGGGCATCAGGAATTGTGGCTTGTCACGCACAGACAGGCGCGCGAGGTTGCGCGCATTCGCTTGCTGGTGGATTCTGTGGTTGCGTTGGTGCGGAGCCGGCGCGAAAGATTGCGTGCCGCCGGCTAGATGCGTACACAGGGAAATATTGTGCCGTGCCCTAAATTTGCCTGAAACCTGTGAGAATTTGCACAGCTTACGACTTGCGAAATCGGCGCTTTCATGCGATTTATACTGAGTCTTTAGCTTGCGTTTACATATTGATGGCAAGTCTGGTTCCGGCCACGTTTGCTGTTTTGTAGATGTCGGCAGGCTGGGTTGCTTCGAATAGTCGGAGCGTCCACACAAATTAGGTGTCTTGATGACGGGTAGAAACAATGTGCAGCCAGATTTGGGGCAGCCGGCGTTATGCGACGCGGTTGCGCCTTTTGCTGTGCATGGTGATCTTCCCTGCATTTTGCGCGGTGCCGCGCTAATTCTGGATCTTCTCCTTATCCGCCCCTAGGCGTTGACAGGCTTGCAATTTTGGCCGGGCGTTTAGGGGAGATCGAAACCTGGACAAGACAAGGCCCCGCAAGACGTCTGTCGCGGGCGGGGTGCAAGGATAAGGAAATGGGAATATGACCGGCACACAGGACGCCAAACAAATCAAGATCTTCGATACGACTTTGCGCGATGGGGAGCAATCGCCCGGGGCTTCCATGACTTTGGAAGAAAAGCTGCGCATTGCTGAAATGCTTGAGGATATGGGCGTCGATGTTATCGAGGCAGGCTTTCCGATCGCCTCGAACGGGGACTTCGAATCGGTCCGAGAAGTCGCGAAAATTATCGATAAATCCATCATTTGCGGGCTTGCCAGATCAGGTCTGAAGGATATCGACCGCGCATGGGAGGCGTTGACCCATGCGAAACGGCCGCGCATTCACACCTTCATCTCGACAAGCCCCGTGCATATGAAGCACAAGCTGCAGATGAGCCCGGAAGAAGTGCTGGAAGCCGTGGTCGAAAGCGTCACGCATGCACGAAACCTGTGTGGTGATGTGGAATGGTCGGCGGAAGATGCGACCCGCACCGAGTGGGATTTTCTGTGCAAATGCGTTGATGCGGCAATCCGCTGCGGCGCGACGACGATCAATATCCCCGATACGGTCGGTTATGCGACGCCGGAAGAATATGGCAAGTTGATCGCGGATCTGATCGCCACAATCCCGAACAGCGATAAGGCAGTGTTCTCCACCCATTGCCATAATGATCTGGGACTTGCGGTCGCCAATTCGCTGGCCGGTATCGCAAATGGCGCGGGTCAGATCGAATGTACGATCAATGGCATAGGGGAACGCGCGGGCAACGCGGCGCTGGAAGAAATCGTCATGGCCTTGCAGGTGCGCGGCGACCGTATGCCTTATGCAACCGGTGTTGTGTCCCAGCAGTTGACCGCCGCATCGCGGCTTGTGTCCAATGCCACGGGTTTCCCGGTGCAATATAACAAGGCGATTGTCGGCAAGAACGCCTTTGCGCATGAATCGGGGATCCATCAGGACGGGATGCTCAAACATACCGAAACCTATGAAATCATGACCCCCGAAAGCGTCGGTGTGCATCAGAGCTCGCTGGTCATGGGCAAGCATTCCGGTCGACATGCGTTCCGCAAGAAAATCGAGGAAATGGGTTTTGATCTGGGGCCGAATGCCATTCAGGATGCCTTTGTGCGTTTCAAGGAGCTGGCGGACCGCAAGAAGCAGATTTATGACGAGGATATTGTCGCCCTGGTCAGCGATGAGATGCTGCGCGGACAGGAAAAGATCAGGTTGGTCTCCCTGGCTGTTGTTGCCGGAACCAAAGGTCCGCAGCAAGCGACATTATCGCTGGATGTTGATGGCGAAGTGCGGGATACCACTGCAACCGGCAACGGTCCGGTCGATGCGATTTTCAATGCTATTCATGAGCTTTACCCGCATCAGGCGAATTTGCAGCTTTACCAGGTTCATGCCGTCACCGAAGGGACCGATGCTCAGGCTGAGGTCAGTGTGAGGCTGGAGCAGAATGGCAAGGCGGTAACCGGGCAGGGGGCTGATCCCGATACGCTCGTGGCGAGCGCGCGGGCCTATGTCAATGCGTTGAACCGTCTGCTGGTGAAACGGGACAAAACGGCACCGGTGGCGCTGACCGCGACGGTTTAACGTCGCTTCAGCACCCGGCGGGGCCGGAAATATGGTGCATGTTATATGCGCCACGAAGATGAGAAGACCGCCGGATCTGGTCCGGCGGTTATGTGCGACAGGCAACTTAACAGGGTACCACGTCTATGTTGTCGGATTTGTTAGGGATGTTTTCCGCCGATATGGCGATTGATCTGGGGACCGCAAACACCTTGGTGTATGTCAAGGGGCGCGGTATCGTCTTGAATGAGCCTTCTGTTGTGGCGATGGTGGAAAACCGTGGCCGCAAGCAGATTCTGGCGGTAGGTGAGGAAGCCAAGATGATGCTCGGCCGCACGCCGGGCAATATCGAGGCAATCCGCCCGATGCGCGATGGCGTCATCGCCGATTTCGAAGTTGCGGAAGAAATGATCAAGCATTTTATCCGCAAGGTGCATAACCGCCGTTCTTTTGCCAATCCTCAGATTATGATTTGCGTGCCGTCCGGGTCGACGGCCGTCGAACGGCGCGCTATTCAGGAATCCGCCCTGTCGGCTGGCGCGCGGCGCGTTTTCCTGATTGAGGAACCGATGGCTGCCGCGATCGGGGCCGGTCTGCCGGTGACCGAACCCACCGGATCGATGGTTGTGGATATTGGCGGTGGCACGACTGAGGTCGCCGTACTGTCGCTTGGCGGCATTGTCTATGCGCGTTCGGTCCGGGTGGGCGGCGATAAAATGGATGAGGCCATTATCGGATATATCCGCCGGCATCATAATCTGATGATCGGGGAGGCGAGCGCCGAGCGCATCAAGGCTGAAATCGGTGCCGCATGTCCCCCCGATAACGGTGACGGGCCTGAAATGGTGATAAAGGGTCGTCACCTGGTCGACGGCGTGCCCAAGGAACTGCGGATCAATCAACGGCAGGTGGCCGAAAGCCTTGCCGAGCCGGTTGGGGCGATTGTTGAATCTGTGAAGGTCGCCCTGGAACAGACACCACCGGAACTGGCGGCTGATATTGTCGATAAGGGAATTATCCTTACCGGTGGCGGCGGATTGCTCAGCAAGCTTGATGTGGTGCTGCGCGAAGCAACCGGTTTGCCGGTGTCCATCGCGGAGTCACCATTATCCTGTGTTGCCGAGGGAACCGGCAGTGCGCTGGAACATCTCAAGACGATGCGGCATGTTCTTGCCGGAATTAGTTAGCAACAGGACAGAACTTAATGTTTTGTTGAACATTTTCAGCTTAACATTATAGTTGAATTTCTGATCGGCCGCATCTGGGTGGGTAACGGGCCAGTCATAAGAATTTCAATCAGGCGAGGGATGACGGGGGACAGCAGGGTGCAAAGACCGCGACACCGCGCAGAGAGATTAGCTGTTAATTTTCAGGCGCTTGGGCAACGATTCTCGTTTCTTGCGTTACTTGCGGCCGCGTGTACATTGCTGATTTTCGGTCGCGTCGATTATGTACCGGTATGGCGAATCAGCATGTTCATAACCGAGGTTGCCGCCCCGGTCCTCGATTTGATGGCGCGCCCGGTGCAGGCATTGCGCAGCGGCGTGATCGAGGTCGATCATTACCTCAATGCATTATCCGAGAATGAACGGTTGCGCGAAGAGGTGCGACGTCTGCGTAACTGGCAGGTCACGGCCCTTAATCTCGAGCAGGAAAATAGCCGCCTCAAAGGGTTGCTGAATACAGCTGATTTGCCCAGTGCGCATTTCATTTCCGGCCGGGTAATCGGTGATGCGACAAGCCCGTTCGTCGATACGCTTTTGATCAATGTGGGCGCGCGCCAGGGTGTACGGGAAGGAATGGCGGTTGTTGGCGAAGGGGGGCTGCTTGGTCGTATCATTTCGACAGGTGCCGATGCCTCCCGAATTCTGTTATTAACCGATCTGAATAGCAAAGTACCGGTGATCGTCGAACCGGGCGGTTATCGTGCAGTTTTGTCGGGGAATAATGATGGATTGCCGCAACTGCTATATCTGCCGAACAATGTACGGATAAATGCCGGGGATCGGCTTGTCACCTCCGGTCATGGCGGCATGTTCCCGCCTGGGGTTCCCGTCGGTGCGGTCAGCGCGGTACGGCCTGCCGATCGGGCAGTTGCACCGCTGGTGCGACCGTTTGTCGATAATGGCAATACATCCTTTGTGCGCATCTTGCGCTACGAATTGCCGTTAATGCGGGAAGACATCGCGAAAATCGGGCTGATGGGCGATGGTACGCTGGCGCGCGACGAGGTTGCGGCTATCGATCCGCAAATCGTTCCGCGCCGGAAGCCTGCACCGGTTGCGCCACAGATGGAAGTTTCGCCGCATAGTTCAGGCAGGTGAACCGAACTCCGTTTGATGAATTGGTGCGTATTCTTACGCGCCTTGTCCCGACGGCGACGTCGATTTTCTTCGTATTGCTGGGGGCTGTGCCGCTAGGTTTGCCCGGGTTCGCTACAGTCGGTCCACTGTATTCTCTGTGCGCAGTATTTTTCTGGACTGTCGTGCGGCCGACATTATTGCCGCCATTTGCTGTGTTTTTTGTTGGATTGGTTGAAGATTCCTTGTCCGGGGGCCCCCTTGGGCTATGGGCCGTGTTATTTCTGCTTGTTCAGTTTGTGACAATTTCACAGCGGCGGGTTTTGGTGGGAATCAGGTTCTTGTTGAGCTGGGCCTCCTTCGTTCCGGTTTGTTATATTGTCGGTGTCGCCGCATGGGGTGGTGCGAGCCTTTATTATGGTCATATCCTGTCATTGAGGCCGATCATGCTTCAGTCAACGCTGACTTTACTGGCATATCCGGCTGTGGCGTGGCTGTTGACCTTGTGTATGCGTAAGCTCATTTCGTCGGGCTGATATGCGGAAAAAACCGAAATTCCATCTCGATGGCCGTGAAGATGGCCAGTTGGGCAATCTCACCCGGCGCGCGGCCTTGCTTGGGGCGGCGCAGCTCGCGGTATTCGGGGGGCTGGCGGGGCGCGTCTATTATCTGCAGGTTATTGAGTCGGATCAGTACAAGTTGCTGGCAGAGGAAAATCGCATCAGCCTGCGCCTGGTCGCGCCGCAACGTGGGCGTATCCTGGATCGTTTCGGGACCGAACTGGCGACAAGTCGTCAAAACTTTCAGGTTGTTTTGGTTCCGGAACGATCTGAAAGTCTGGCCGATACCCTTGATGCGCTGTCCAACCTGATCACGATATCGGATGCGCAATATGCCCGCATCCTGCGGGAGGCGAAGTCCTATGGCGGCAATGTGCCGCTGGTCGTCGCCGAAAACCTCAGCTGGGAAGAGTTTGCGCAGATCAATGTCAATAGTCCGCGTTTGAGGGGCGTTCAGCCGGTCGTTGGCGAGACCCGCGACTATCCCTTCGGCGCCGAGGTGGCACATCTGGTCGGCTATGTCGCAACGCCGACCAAAAATGATCTGCTGCACGCCAAGACACAGGACCCGTTGTTCCGCTTGCCCGGCTTCAAAATCGGTCGCAGTGGTGTTGAGCAGATTCATGATATTGCCTTGAGGGGCAGCGCCGGCAGCCAAAGGGTCGAGGTGAATGCCTATGATCGGGTGATCCGCGAGCTCAGCGTACAGCCCGCGATTGCCGGGCAGGATGTCCAGCTGACGCTGGATTACAGATTACAACGTGCGGCAGTTGCGGCGCTTGCGGGCCAAACAGGCGCAGTCGTCTGTCTTGGCGTCCAGAATGGCGATATTCTGGCAATGGCCTCGACACCGGGGTTCGACCCGAATGCCTTTAATGTCGGATTGAGTAACGCGCAGTGGCAGACATTGCTGAACGATCCGCGCAAGCCTTTCATCAATAAGGCGGTTTCGGGCCTTTACCCGCCAGGTTCGACGATCAAACCTGTAGTTGCGCTGGCTGCGCTGGCCGCTGGCATATCGCCACAGGAAAAAATATTCTGCAACGGCAAGGTGCAGCTGGGAGATCAGATCTTTCATTGCTGGCGTGAGCATGGTCACGGTGCGGTGGATCTGCATGACAGTCTGAAACTGTCTTGCGATGTGTATTATTACGAAATCGCCCGGCGGATCGGTATTGAGCCGATCGCGCGCATGGCGGCCAAATTCGGTTTGGGGGAAACCGTTACGCTCGGCCTTCCGGGGGAGAAATACGGCATCTTCCCGACACCGGAATGGAAACGCCGGCGGCTTGGCAAACCCTGGGTCGGGGGTGAAACCCTGGTGGCGGCAATCGGGCAGGGATATGTGCAGAGCACACCTTTGCAGCTGGCAGTGATGACCGCACTATTCGCGAATGGCGGCAATATCGTCAGGCCGCATCTGTTTACCGATGAACGACAGGATGCGCGCGCTGATCCGCAGAATTTTGCGGTGCCGCGCAATCATCTTCAGATGGTACGCGATGCGATGGCTGATGTGGTCAACAGTCCTGACGGAACTGCTTCCGGGGTTCGCGCGACTAACCCCGAGTGGCAGTTTGCAGGCAAGACCGGGACCGCGCAGGTGCGCCGGATCAGTCTTCGCGAACGCGAGCGCGAGGAAGGGGTGACCAAGAACGAAGATCTTCCCTGGGCGCAGCGCGATCACGCCTTGTTTGTCGGATTCGCACCGGTCGCCGCGCCGCGCTATGCGGTATCGGTCATTGTTGAACATGGGGGCAGCGGCTCAAAGGTCGCGGCCCCCATCGCCCGGCGTGTTTTGTTGAGCGCTCTGGAAAACGATCCGTTGAGCCGCCCCATCACCCGGCCGAAAAATAACGACAGCGTTTAGCGGCTGACTGGCATACGAACCTGCGATGTCGACTGCTCAGCGCGCGCGGTGATCCTTGCCAAGCCCGGGTTGTTTCGGGTGGGCATAGCTGTGGCGTGTGCTTTTCTTTCGGTATTCGATCGCGCGCATCTGCTCAAGCGCCTGTTTCTGGATCGCGATCAACTGATCTTCGACAGCATATTGCAGCGGGTCTTCCCGGCGGGTGAACTTGCCGTCATTGTCGGGCTTGTGCGCAAGCAGCCAGTTAACTGTCCGGCGATGTGCCTCCACTGTGGGGACGATATCGCGATAGCCAAGATCAGCCTTGATTTGTGAGATATCCATCATCTGGTGATTGGCGGAGGTGCCAATGGGAAGATATTCACGCGCAGTGTAGGCAACCTCGTCAGGTACGCCGTAAATATCAAACGCCCAATCCATGTGCCGTGCGATCACCTGCGCCCATTGCCCAAGGGTGAGCTGTTGCTCATCGGCGCAATGATAGAGCTTGCCAGCCGAATTCTCGGGCTGGTCGACTGCAAGCAGCACCGCATGCGCCATATTCTCCGCATAGCCGCGCGAGACGATGGTCAGTCCCCCATCAGGCAGGATCAGCTCACGCCGCCGGTCCTGAATACGTTTCATGATCAGCCATTCGAAAGAACTGATCTCGTTTGGTCCGTAAACCAGCGGATAGCGGAACATGGTGCTGTTGTAATGGCCATCCGCATGGCCTTTCAGGACGACATCTTCTGTCTGGCGGATGAGATAACCGAAATCGAGTTCTTCTTTGGATTCGATCCGTTGTGTTGTTTCAGGGGCCGGAATCGGCATCCCGATGGGAAAATTATCCTCGGGCTTCACCATGCCACGCATGCTTGGTGTGCCGCCTACCGCGACAAGCCGTGGTGTCTTGCCGATCAATGCCTCAGCAACGATACGGATGCGGCCATAGGTGGCGATCGCAAGATCGAATTGCCGGCCCTTCAGCCCTTCATCGATGGTTTCGCGAAAATGCGGATCGACATGGATATGTTCGACCTCAGGGGGGATTTCGTCGATTTCATGGGTGCCGCGATGCAGGATCGCCACCTCATAGCCGCGCGCCAGTAAGCCATTCACAAGATAGGGGCCGGTTGGGCCGGTGCCGCCGACGACAAGTGCTTTCATTGCTGCTTCCCTGTTCCGGCAAATCGATCGATTCTGCCAAAAATTTATAAATTACGGTCGACAAATGCGCCGCGAACTATGATCATAAATCCGATAACATATTTGCCGCGCGGGAATAAAGCGCCGGCTTGGATAAGCGCCTGGTAAAGGCGTCGGACGGGGAGGCAAGCGGATGCAGCATAAGGTGATTTCGGCGGACGGGCATATCGACTTTCCGCTGTTGCCTGAAAATTTATGGCGCGATAATGCACCTGCCGCGTTGAAGGACCGCATGCCGCGGGTTATCGAACGCGGTGAGGACCGGATTTGGCAGTCGGCCAAGGGGCAGACCCTGGGGCTTGTCGGCGGTATGGGTTCGGGTGGGCGTCGCTATGTGCCGGGGCAGATCCATCGCTCTGACCGGATGGCCGAACAGGGGCTTTATGCAGATCAGTCCAAGGGCATCATGCGCCCGACAGTGCCGGAACTGCGCGCCAAAGATCAGGATCTCGACGGGATAGCGGGTGAGGTTGTGTACGGCATTCTGGGCGCCGCCAACCGATTGGAAGATCCGGAGGTCACTGCTTGCGTATTACACATCTACAATGAGTGGCTATCGGATTTCTGCAAGGCCATTCCGGGGCGGTTTGCAGGGGTGGGGTGTATTTCCTCCCTGTCGCCGGATGATGCGGCACGGGAGCTGCGCGAAATTGCGGCGCTTGGCCTGAAGGGGGCCGAACTGGGGCTGTCGCACGATATGTTGCCCATGTGGCACCATGAATGGGAACCGGTTTGGCAGGCATCTGCTGAAACCGGTGTACCTGTGCATCTGCACACCATCGGCCCGCCGATCGACAATCGCTGGTATGGCGATACAAAGACCCGCAGGCCGTGGTTCGCAACCCATATGACGGGGTTCCAGATCAATATGCTGACGGTGCTGGCCGGGGTCATTTTCGGTGGTGCGCTCGAGCGGCACGGCGAGCTGAAAGTCGTGATCGGGGAATCGGGGATCGGCTGGATTCCTTATGTCCTTGAACGCATGGATTATGAATGGGAAGATCAGTTCAAGGATGTCGTGCCGCGCCCGCCAAGCGAATATTGGTATGGGCAGATGTTCGCCACTTTCCAGCTTGACCGCACAGGCATCGAAAATCTCCACCGTATCGGCGTGAACAATGTCATGTGGGGCAATGATTTCCCGCATCCTGACGGGGTCTGGCCTGATTCCCAGGACCTGCTGAGCGAGCAGTTTGCCGGCATTGATGCGGCAACTGTACGGAAGGTGACTTACGAGAATGCGGCAAGGCTTTACGGCTTTCCGATGGATTGATCACAAACAGGCAATAGCAAGCTAGGGTAGAAATCATGCGTTTTGAGGGAAAAACCGTCATCGTGACCGGTGCGGCATCGGGTTTCGGCACAGCCATCGCGGCACAGTTCGGCGCCGAAGGGGCGCATGTCGTTGCGGCCGATATCAATCTCGACGGCGCGCGCAAGGTTGCCGATGCGATTGTCAGCGAAGGCGGGAAAGCCATTGCCGTGGCTTGCGATGTGCGCAGCGGCCCTGACAACAAGGCGATGATCGATGCGGCGGTCGAAGCCTTCGGCCAGCTTGACATAACGATCAACAATGCGGGGCTTGGGCATATGTCGGCGCCGATGCATGAATTGCCCGAGGAAGGGTACGATCTGGTGTTCGATACCAATACCAAGAGCATTTACTGGTCGGTCAAATATGCCGTCCCCGAAATGATCAAGGCCGGTGGCGGCGTGATCATCAACACAGCTTCGCTCGGGGCGAAACGGCCGCGCCCGAATGTTACTGCCTATAATGCGTCAAAGGGTGCGGTTGTCACCATGACGCGTGGCCTCGCGGTGGAGTTGGCGCAGTATAAGATCCGCGTCAATGCGCTATGCCCGGTCGTGTCGGAAACAGGGTTCATCAAGACGACAACAGGGCTTGACCGCATCTCGAACGAGGCGCGTCAATTCATGACGAATGAAGTGCCCCTGCGGCGTTTGACCGAACCGCGCGATGTCGCGAACGCCGCCTTGTTCCTGGCGTCCGATGACGCCGAATTCCTGACCGGCGTGTGCCTGGATATTGACGGCGGCAAGGGGATTTAGCTACCGGGCATCGCCCGGAACACTGGCCGTGCCGACAGCTATGTTTGTCAGCTGTATGCTATCAGCTTGGCGCGAGTTTTCTTTCGGCAGCGATGGCAGTCTGTGTATTGAGGCAGAACGACGCAGGCAGAAAACAAAATGCCGAACGGTAATAGGCCGAACGGTAATAGGGAGGGAACAGGATGGCGCGCGGACATGCATTACTGACAGGGGCGCTTGGCGGGCTTGGCACGGCAATGACGGTGGCAATCAGCGAAGCAGGGATTCCGATCATCGCAGCGGACCGGCGGGCCGAGGATTTTGAACCCTGGCGCGCCGAATTGCCCCCCGTCGCACGCGATAATGTGAGCTTTTTTCCGCTTGATGTGACCAAGGAAGAAGCGGTGACCGAGCTGGCCGCTGCGTTAAAGTCACGAGATATAAAAATTTCCTATCTCATTAATAATGCAGGGATTCAGGGCGCGGCAAAGCCTTGGGAGATGGATACGAAGACCTGGCAGCGGGTCATGCGGGTCAATATCGATGGCACATTCTATCTGACCCGCGCCTTTAGCGAGGCGATGGTGAAAGACGGGTTCGGCCGGATCGTCAATCTTGCGTCCATGTATGCCTATACGCCCGGTCGCGGGCAGGGGCCTTATGCGGCGGGTAAGGCGGCGATCACCGGCTATACCCGCTCGACCGCGCTGGATCTTGCCGCCCATGGCGTGACGGTCAATGCGATAGCGCCGGGGTTCATCTGGCATCAGCGGCTGGCCGAAGTGTTTCCCGGCAATGCTGAACCAACCTTTGACGAGGTGCCGATGAAACGCTCGGGCAAGCCGGAGGAAATTGCCGCCACCGTGGCATTCCTGCTATCGGAGGGGGCGGGTTATATCACCGGCCAGACCATTCATGTGAATGGCGGGCTCTACCTGCCCGGATAGCACAGTATCGCGGTATGCGGCGTGTCCGGCAGGCGTAGCGACAGCCGACGCAGAAAGGACAAGCCCCATGCAACTGAAAACCATTCGTTATGCGGTCGACGAACAGATCGCGACGATCACCCTGTCCCGGCCCGAGCGGATGAATGCCTGGACCGGGCGCATGCATACTGAATATCGCTGGGCGCTTGCAGAAGCGGATCGGGACCGTAATGTCCGTGTCATCATCGTCACAGGCGATCCGGAAGGTAAGGCATTCTGTGCGGGGGCCGACACCGCAGCGCTTGAGGGGCATTCGGACAAGGGCAAATATGATTCCGGCACCGGCACCGATATCGCCAGGCCAGGTTTTGGTGTACGGCCCGAATTTGACGCGACATTTGCCTATCATTTCGGGCTGACGAAGCCTGTTATCGCGGCCATCAACGGGGCGGCGGCCGGGGTGGGGCTTGTGCTTGCCTGCTATGCCGATCTGCGTTTTGCCGTGGAAGGCGCCAAGTTCACAGCCGCCCATGGCCGGTTCAATTTTCCTGCCGAGTTCGGACTTTCCTGGTTGCTGCCGCGCATCATTGGCCTGACCCATGCGCAGGATATCCTGTTATCAAGCCGGGTATTTCTGGCTGAAGAGGCGATGCGGATGGGGCTGCTCAATCGGTTGCTGCCGGCCGATGCGCTGATGCCCGAGGTGATGGAATATGCGCGTATGCTTACCAAGTCCGTTGCGCCGGGATCGCTGCGCGATACGAAGTTCCAGATCTATACCGATCTTCACCGCAGCGCAGCAGAGGCCGTGCAGGATGCAGAACGGCTGCTTGATGAGGCCGTAACGCACCCCGATTATAGCGAGGGGCTGCGCGCCTGGCTTGGGCTGTCGCTGCCCTTCCGC
>CALAQW010000202.1 GCA_937888955.1 uncultured Alphaproteobacteria bacterium
TGCGGCCCCTGCGGTTACTCCCCCCTCCCACCCGGCCAGCCATTCGGCCAGTTCCTCCAGCCGCCCCAAGGCACCCGCCGGTTTTGTCAACTCCCGCTCCCGCGCACGCACTGCCGCCACCGCCGCCGCGTCGGCCTCCGGCAAGGTCCGCATCAGATCGCGAATATCGTCAAAAGGCGCGGCGGTATCAGAATCGGGCATGCGGTCTCTCGTTTTGTAAATTGAACAATGCCGGGTAAATCGAACAATGCTGGCGGTTGATTGAATAAAGCAGGCAAGATCGTTTGCCTGACATCATAATTGACCTATACCCGTCACAAAGATTTTGTGCCAGAGGCCATCCATGTCGCCACGCCGAATTCGCAACCCGCTTCGCGATATCGCATTCACATTGCGTTTCCTGACACGTTTTCCCTTGCCTGCCGCCCCCATGCCGGATCCTGCTGAAGACGTGGCGCAATTCGCCGCGGCGCTACGCTATGCACCGCTGGCCGGCGTAATCATTGGCGGGGTCGGGGCAGCAATTTATGCCCTATGCCTATGGCTGGGACTTGGCCCATTGCTGGCTGCGGCTCTGGCGGTGGCTGCCATGCTGCTGACCACCGGCGCGCTGCATGAGGACGGGCTGTCTGATGTTGCTGACGGTTTTGGCGGTGGCCGCGACCGCGATCACAAGCTTGCCATCATGGCCGATAGCCGCATTGGCACTTATGGCACTGCGGCACTGATCCTGTGTTTGCTGCTGCGGATCGCTGCGCTGGTCGAGTTGCATGATGTGGCGCGGGTGTCTATCGCGCTGATTGCCAGCGCCAGCCTGTCGCGCGCCTTCATGTATACGGGGATGCGGCTTTTACCCTCCGCAAAGCAAGCTGGCCTGTCTTATGAGGCCGGCGCTCCTGACTGGCGCGACATTGCAGTCGCCGGCCTTCTTGCCGCTTTCGTGCTTGTCATTGCCTTACCGGTTGGGGCGATCCTGGCGATGCTGCTCAGCGGTGGTGCGGCAGCCCTTTTGCTCGCCTGTCTTGCCAAACGTCAAATCGGCGGCCAGACCGGCGATGTACTCGGCGCAATTCAGCAAGTCAGCGAACTTGCCTGTCTGATGGCGCTCTGCGCGATTTTCTGACCTTAAGCGCAGCATATAAGCTTGGCAGATGGGCTCTGCCTCTTGAAACCGATAATCTATTAGCATAGATTTCAGCTAAGTTCTTACCTGATTTGTTTTGCGAGTCACCTATGAGCCTGTCCGCCCAACGCCAATCGCCCTGCATCCGCGTCTGCCAGATGGATGAAGAAACCGGATTTTGTTCCGGTTGCTTCCGCACCCCGGAAGAAATTGCAAAATGGCTCCGCTATAGCGACGACGAACGGGATGCGGTGATCGCAGGGCTTGGTAAACGCCGCGCGGAATATTTTGAAAATGGCGGCAAGCCGGCCTTTTCTTTCTTCAGCTTCGACGATTAAGCCGCGCGCAGCTTAAATCCTGCCCCTCATGCCACTGACCTGTTGCAGCCATGCGCAATAAATGCGGGCGCACGCCCCGGCGGCTTGCAATTCAGGCCCGCAGGGCGCATCACTGACACCGCAATTTCAATCCCGGCGGTGGTAGCATGCTTATCATCCAGATCAGCGATTTGCACATTCGGGCTGAACGCGCCCTGTTGAACAGGCGCTATGACAGTGCGGGGAATCTTGACCGCTGCGTTGCCGCAATCAATCAATTGCCGCGCCAGGCCGATCTGGTCATTGCGACCGGTGATCTTGTGCAATTCGGGGCGCGCGCGGAATATGCCTGTTTGCGCGAGATTTTGGACAAGTTGCACGCGCCGCTTCTACTGTTGCCGGGCAATCACGACAATCGCCAGAAACTGCGCGACAGCTTTCCCGAACATGATTATCTCACGCTCTATCCAGATAGCTGCCGTTTCGTTTGCGATGACTATCCATTGCGGATTATCGCACTCGACACGGTGATTGACGGTGAGGTTGAAGGCGCGATCGGCACAGAACAGCTTGAATGGCTCGAGGATCAGCTTGCGGCGCGCCCCGAAAAGCCGACACTGATCGCGATGCATCACCCGCCCTTTTCAGGCATGATTGATTTCGGCAACAAGCCAAGCTGCGCAGACGGCCCCGCACTTGCCGCGCTCTTGCAAGACCATCCGCAGGTCAGAAAAGTAATCAGCGGGCATCTGCACCGCGCAATCGCGACAGGCTTTGCACAGACGCAAGGCACCGTCGCCCCCAGCACGGCAGTCAGCTTTGGCATCCCGTTCTTTCCCGATACACCGTTCTACCGAACAGACGAACCGGTAGGGTTTCAAATCCATGTCTGGGCGGATTCAACAGACGATTCAGCCGTGATCACCCACACAGTTTCGCTGGCTTGCGACACGCAGGCGGCAAAAATATTCGCAATAACTGACGAAACAGCGTAAGCAAAAACTCCGCTAATCTGTACAACACCGTAAGCAACCGATGATGAGCCGATGTTTCCCAAACCAGCCGAAAAACTGACCCCCAACACAGCCGAGTTTGAAGTTACCCCGCTTACCGCCCCTACCGGCTTCCGCGAATATGATGCGCGCTGGGTGTTCAATGACGATGTCAACCTGATGGGGATTCAGGCGCTGGGCATGGGGATCGCGACCCAGATGCAGGAATTGGGTCTGCGCCCTGCGATTGCGGTCGGCCATGATTACCGCTCCTACAGCCAGTCGATCAAATATGCGCTGATGACCGGGCTGATGGCAGCTGGTTGCGAGGTGCATGATATCGGGCTGGCCCTGTCGCCCATGGCCTATTACGCGCAGTTCGCACTCGATGTGCCGGCGGTTGCCATGGTCACGGCAAGCCATAATGAAAATGGCTGGACCGGGGTGAAGATCGGCATGGAACGCCCCCTGACCCATGGCCCCGATCAAATGGCACGGCTCAAGGAAATCGTTTTGACGGGCAGCTTCGCGATGCAAGGCGGTGGCGGCTACCGGTTTGTGCCTGATCTGCGCGAACGCTATCTTGCCGATATGACACAAGGGGTCAAACTGGCGCACCCCTTACGCGTTGTCGCGGCCTGCGGCAATGGTACAGCGGGGCTGTTCGCCCCTGCGATGCTCGAAGCCATCGGGGCGGAGGTCATTCCGCTTGATTGTGAGCTTGATTTCACCTTCCCCAATCACAACCCCAATCCCGAAGACATGAAGATGCTGCATGCGCTGCGCGACACCGTGCTGGAATCGGGGGCTGATGTCGGGCTGGCCTTCGATGGCGATGGCGACCGCTGCGGCGTTGTGGACAATGAAGGGGAAGAGATCTTCGCCGACAAGGTCGGCCTGTTTCTGGCGCGCGATTTATCGGCGCAATATCCCAATTCGACCTTTGTCGTGGATGTGAAATCGACCGGCCTTTATCAGACCGATGACGTGCTGAAGGCAAATGGCGCAAAAATCGATTACTGGAAAACCGGCCATTCACACATGAAACGGCGTGTCAAAGAGCTTGACGCCCTGGCCGGATTTGAAAAAAGCGGCCATTATTTCTTCAATCCGCCGCTTGGCCATGGCTATGATGACGGGCTTGTTTCAGCCATCGCCGTCTGCCGCTTTCTCGACAATAATCATGGCACGCCGCTTGCCGATCTGCGCCGGGCCCTGCCGCCCGCCTGGGGCTCACCCACCATGGCGCCCTACTGCCCCGATGAAACGAAATATCAGGTCGTTGAACAGGTCACCGCGCATTACGTGAAGATGTTCGAGGCGGGTAACACAATCCTTGGTCAGCGTATCCGCGATGTCGTCACGGTAAATGGCGTCCGTATCGTACTTGATGACGGCACATGGGGACTTGTGCGCGCCTCCTCCAACAAACCATCGCTTGTCGTGGTGGTGGAAAGCCCTGTATCGGAGGAAAAAATGCGCGATATGTTCGGTGAAATCGACGCGCATCTGGGCGCCATACAAGATGTCGGCGATTACGACCAGAAAATCTGAGCTGTAGCCACAGCCACGCGCAACGGGTGGCTGCAGGCTATCTCAAATCACACCGCAATTAATCAGCACACAGAATATCTAGCACGCTGCTTGTGCGCTAATGCATAAAGGCGCCACCGCTGACGCTGATCGTATCGCCAGTGACATAGCTTGACTGTTCCGAGGCGAGGAAAGCCACCGCATTGGCAATTTCCTCGGGCTTGCCCCAGCGGCGGATAACACCGGCGAATGGCTGCGGATCGTCGCGCGTGGCCATTTCCTTCAGCACGGTCCGTGCAAGCGGCGTATCAATCGGCCCCGGCGCCACCGCATTGACGCGAATATTGTGCCGCCCCACCTCACCCGCAAGTGCGCGCGTCAGCCCGGTTACCCCGGCTTTTGCGGCGGCATAGGCCGTACCGCCGGGATAGCAGACATAGCCCGCAACCGAGGCAATATTCACAATCGCGCCGCCCCCCGCCTTGATGATTTCAGGGATCGCGGCTCGGCAGCAATAGAAGGTGCCCTTCAGATTAACATCAATCTGAAGGTCCCATTCCTCATCGCTCAGTTCAACAAGGTCGCGCACAATATCCGTACCCGCATTATTCACCAGAATATCCAGACGACCGAAATTTTCCGTCGCAGCGGCGATCATCGCCTCAACCTGGTTTCGGTTGCGCACATCCACCTCCACGCCGACCGCGCGGCCGCCAGCGGTCGTCACCGCCTCGACCGTCGCGGCAATCCGGTCGCGCACAAGCTCGCCTGCGACAATATCCGCGCCGGCTGCTGCGAGCCGCAGGGCAATCGCACGCCCGATCCCCTGCCCCGCGCCGGTTACGACCGCGACCTTACCTTTCAGATCAGTCATCACAACTTCCCTCCCTGATTAGCCTGCCATGCCTCAGCTATCCATCATGATGATCTGCCGTGCGACGCCGCCTTCGCGCAGATTGTCGAACGCCTGATTGATATCTTCGAGCCGGATATGGTCAGAGATCATTTCATCAAGATGCAGCCGACCGTCGAGATAGAAATCCACAAGCCGGGGCATATCGACCCGGAAGCGGTTTGATCCCATCAACGACCCCTGCAGGCGCTTTTCCTGCAACAACTCCGCGCCATGCACCGCCACCATGGTACCCATCGGGATCATGCCGATCACGGTGGCCACACCGCCGGTCCCGACCATCTTGAATGCATCTTCTGCGGTTTGCTTGAGGCCGATAGCCTCGAAGCTGTAATGCACCCCGCCGCCAGTCAGCTCGCGCACCTGTTCGACCACATTGCCCTGGCTTGCATCGATGACGTCGGTTGCACCGAACTGCCTGGCGAGGTTCAACTTCGCGCCCAGCATATCAATGGCAATGATCCGACCCGCGCCCGCAATCGCCGCGCCGTTGATCGCGCTCAACCCGATACCGCCGCAGCCAATGACCGCGACCGTCGAGCCGGGTTCCACCTTTGCGGTATTGATCGCTGCCCCTGCGCCGGTCATGACGCCGCAACCGATCAGTGCTGCGCGGTCCAGCGGCATATCCTCGCGGATTTTGACAAGCGCATGTTCATGCACAAGCATCTTCTCGGCAAAAGCCGATAATCCGCCAAACTGCGTCATATATCTGCCATCAAGGGTGAGGCGCGGTTCCTCATCCCGGCCGCGCTGGGTTTCCTTGCTGGTGCAAAGTGACATATGCCCCGTCAGACAATGCTCGCAATGGCCGCAGAAAACAGATGGGCAGGTGATCACATGGTCGCCCGGCTTCACATAGGTCACATCCGCGCCGACCTGCTCCACAATTCCGGCGGCCTCATGCCCGGGAATAGTCGGCAATCGCATTGGCCAGGCGCCGTCCGCCATATGCACATCACTGTGGCAGACCCCGACCGCGACGGTCCGGATCAACACCTCACGCGGGCCGGGTTTCGAAATCTCGGCCTGTTCGATCTGCAAAGGCTGTTTGACCTCACGTAATATTGCAGCTTTCATGGAACCGCTCCCTCCCCTTTTCATTGTTATGGGGACAGGGTTTCAACTATTACGGCGAACGGCAACAAAAAACGGGCAAGACAGGACGCTGACTGTCGACAAGCACCCGAAACGCGCAGGACAAAATCATGGCGACAATCATCCTAATTCACGGTGCCTGGCATGGCGCATGGTGCTGGAACCAGGTGAGCACGCGTCTGCGTGAGGCGGGACATACGCCGATTGCGCTCGATCTGCCGGGGCATGGGGATAACCCCAAACCCTTGTCGGGGATGACGATCGAGAAATATGCCGCATATGTCTGTTCGGTTCTGGCGGCACTCGATACGCCCGCGATCCTGGTCGGGCACAGCATGGGCGGCATGGTGATCTCACAAGCCGCCGAAGCCATGCCTGACAAGGTTCAAGGGCTTGTCTATGTCTGTGCCGTGCTGCTTGGAAATGGCGAGACATTGCAGGATCCCGCCTTTGCCGATCCGGACTCGCGGCTTGCGGGAAATATCGGATTTTCCGCCGACGGTTCGGAAGTAACGCTTAACCCCGACGCAATCACAGATCTGTTCTATCATGATTGCCCGACCGAGGATGCAGACCGCGCGGCTTCGCTGCTTTGCCGGCAATCAGCCGCCCCCTTTGCCACCCCGATCCATATCAGCACGGAAAATTTCGGACGGATCCCGCGCTACTATGTCGAATGTCTGAATGATCGTGTCCTGACACCATCCCTGCAAAAGCGCATGTATGAACGGAGCCCGTGCAAGCAGGTCTTTTCTCTCGATTGCGGGCATTCGCCCTTCTTCGCCGCGCCCGAAGAACTGACCGCGATCATGGACAAGATTTCCACTATGGAAAACTAGACGATCTGCCCTTTTGAATTGCTGATCGGCGACCAATCAGCTTCACACGGCAAGCAGATACAAAAAAGCCGCCTCTCTCATCGAGAAGCGGCTTTTTCGCTAATCAGTATAGCTGATCAGGTGCCGATAATCAGCTATCCATCATGATGACCTGACGGGCCACCTCGCCGGTGCGCAAATTATCAAATGCCTGATTGATGTCCTCAAGCTTGATGTGATCGGAGATCATTTCATCAAGCTTCAGCTTGCCGGACATATAAAAATCGACCAGGCGCGGCATGTCGACACGGAAGCGGTTTGACCCCATCATCGACCCCTGCAGCTTTTTCTCCTGCAGAAGTTCAGCGCCGTGCACCTCAACCATCGTGCCGACGGGGATCATGCCGATAACCGTTGCGACACCGCCCGTGCGCACCATCTTGAACGCGTCTTCGGCGGTTTGCTTGAGGCCGATTGCCTCAAAGCTGTAATGCACGCCGCCGCCGGTCAGCTCACGCACCTGCTCGACCACATTGCCGTCTTTTGCGTTGATGACATCGGTCGCGCCGAACTGTTTTGCGAGATTAAGCTTGGAGCCGACCATATCGATCGCAATGATCCGGCCCGCACCCGCGATTGCCGCACCGTTGATGGCGCTGAGCCCGATGCCGCCGCAGCCGATCACCGCGACCGTCGAACCCGGTTCAACCTTCGCTGTATTGATCGCAGCCCCCGCACCGGTCATGACGCCACAACCGATCAGCGCCGCACGATCAAGCGGCATATCCTCGCGCACTTTCACGATGGCATGCTCATGCACCAGCATCTGTTCGGCATAGGCGGACAGGCTTGCAAACTGCGTCATATATCTGCCGTTCAGCATCAGCCGGGGTTCGTCTTCCTTGCTGCGCTGGGTTTCGCGGCTGCCGCAACGGGCCATATGGCCGGTCAGGCAGTGCTCGCAATGGCCGCAGAAAACCGACAGACAGGTGATCACATGATCGCCCGGCTTTACATAGGTCACATCCGAGCCCACCTGCTCGACAATACCGGCAGCTTCATGGCCAAGCACGGCAGGAAGCCGGAACGGATAATGACCGTCAGCGATGTGCAGATCGCTGTGGCAGACGCCAACAGCGGAAGTCCGCACCAGAACCTCGCGCGGTCCCGGCTTTGAAATTTGAACATCTTCGATCTGAAGCGGTGTTTTTACTTCATGCAATACGGCGGCTTTCATGCCGTTCCTCCCTGCTCGCTGTTAGTTTTCCGTCGTTCTGCCCTAGCCCTGGAATGCGCGAAAACTCCGCTGCAATAAAAAGGCCGGGCAAATCCCGACCTTTTCATTATCAGACTTTCGCGCATTCAGCTATCGCTCAAGGCGCCCAATGCGCATCGTGCCGCATTAATGGTCGAATGTGATGACCTGCCGGGCAACACTGCCTGACCGCAGGTTATCGAAAGCGCCATTGATATCCTCAAGCTTGATGCGATCCGAAATCATTTCATCCAGCTTCAGCTTGCCGTCCATGTAGAAATCGACAAAACGCGGCATATCGACGCGCGACCGGTTTGACCCCATCATGGACCCCTGCAGCTTTTTCTCCTGCAGCAGTTCAGCACCATGAATTTCCACCATCGTACCGACCGGAATCATACCAATGACAGTTGCCGTGCCACCGGTTCTGCACATCTGGAACGCCTGCTCCGCAGTCTGCTTCAGGCCGATCGCCTCAAAACTGTAATGCACGCCGCCACCGGTCAGCTCACGCACCTGTTCGACCACATTGCCGTCACTTGCATTGATCACATCGGTCGCGCCGAACTCTTTCGCCAGATTAAGCTTGGAGCCAACCATATCGATGGCAATAACGCGCCCGGCGCCCGCGATTGCTGCACCATTGACGGCACTCAGACCAATCCCGCCACAGCCGATCACGGCAACTGTGGATCCGGGCTCTACACCGGCAGTGTGAAACACCGCGCCGACCCCGGTCGTTACCGCGCAACCAATGACGGCAGCCCGGTCAAGGGGCATATCCTTGCGGATTTTCACAATCGCATGCTCATGCACCAGCATCTGCTCGGCATAGGATGACAGGTTGATGAACTGGAACATGGCGCTATCGGCCTGGCTAAGCCGGGGCTCAGCATCCGGTTCCCGCTGAACTTCAGGGCTTTGGCAGCGGCTCATATGACCGGTCAGACAATGCTCGCAATGGCCGCAGAACACCGACAGGCAGGTGATGACGTGATCACCCGGTTTGACATAGCTAACGTCGGAGCCAACCTGCTCGACCACGCCGGCCGATTCGTGGCCAAGCACGGCAGGCAACATGTAAGGATAAAGCCCGTCAGCGAAATGCAAGTCGCTGTGACAGACGCCGGCAGCGGCCGTCCGGATCAAAACTTCGCGGGGACCGGGCTTGCTGATATTGACATTTTCAATTGTGAGAGGCTTGCCCGCCTCGCGCAGAACGGCCGCTTTCATAGGTATTTCTCCCTGCTGTAAAGCATCTGATTTAGTTACAGCGATTGTGACCGCCTCTGGCCGGACGGTCAACGGATTCCCTGTGACCTCGCCTGATTTATAAGGAAATATTTACGCTTTCCCAGTGATAATTAGCTCAAATTAACTAGCCAAGCTAATCAACCTCCAACCTGACGCCCAATTACAGGCTGTCAGGGCACATCCGGTCAGAGAATGAGTACCCTACGCACTAAAATTCTGGATTATTTGTTTCGCAATGAGGGCAAGGCCGACGAAATTTTTCCGGCCAACATCGCTCAACATAACAAACCGCAGAAAACAGCCGACAATGCGCTGAAGTCGCCACCAGCAAAAAAGACAGCCGAGAAGACGGCGGCGGGATCGAATTCAGCTCGAACACAGTCGGCATCAGATGCAACGAAGACCGCTGATCTCAAACAGGTAACCGAAGCAGGTTTTGAATCACACCTTCTCGACCTCCTGTCGGCACAGCCTGCCTGCATGATCGGTCGGTTGAATCTCATTGGCCTGCATCAGCTGCGCGACGCGTTGGGCAAGCGGTGGGAACATGTGCAAGGCAGGATCCACGAAAAAGTTCAATCGATTTTACACAAAAACCTGGCGCGCGAAGATGTCTTTGTCCGCCGCAGTGACGTTGAGTATATGATTTGCCACGCAAACCTCAGCGATCAGCAGGCGCGCATGAAGTCCATTCAGATCGCGCAGGAAATCATGTCATTTTTTCTCGGCACGACGGAACTCGAAAAAGTTTCCATCCGAACTGCCGTTGCCTGTGCAGATGGCAGCATCAAATTTGAAGAGCTGACATTTGACGATATCAATCATGAAGAAGAGTTGGCCAAGGCAGCAACCGCCTCCGATACTGTCGGCCGGGCCAACAACATTAAAACCCAACCCATTTCCAACAGCATAGATATTGCTGACATCGGGTTGAGTTCCACCATTACAGAACTCGCCTCGATCAATCGTCTCGACTATTGCGATTTTCTGTTTCGCAGCGTCTGGCATTCAAAACAAAACGTTCTGGTTGCGCACCATATCCTGCCGCGTTTCAGCCACGATCTGTTCGGGGAGCGAACCGGCTATCTCCAAACACGTAGCGTTCTGAAGGAAAACGAACAGCAAGCGCTTGATTTCCTGATCCTGGCGGAAGCGGTGGATGTCTGCGCGGAACTGATTTCCAATCTGTTCATGACGCTTGTTGTCATTCCGCTGGATTTCGAGACGATGACATCACCTCGCCTACGTGAGAAATATCTTGCCATCTGCCGGCAGATTCCAGCGAAAATCCGCGAAATGATCGTGTTTCAAATATACGATCTGCCGGATGGCGCCCCTTCGAGCCGAGTACAATCTGTGGCGCAAACCATAAAACCTTTCTGCCGTTATGTCTTCGCGTCAGTCGGTATTGCCAAGCAGAGCTATCGTAATTTCGAAAATACAGGCCTTGATGCGATCTGTCTCATTCCACCAAAGAACTTCGGTTCGCAAAAACCATCGGCAATGGCCAAACAGCTTTTGCAGCTGGTGACACAATGCAAAGCCACCGACATGATCCCCTGTCTTGAAGATGTCGCCGACATAGCCATGCTGAAACTCGGCGTGGACGCCGGTGTTATATTCATCGCAGGTGATGTGATCAGCAAACCAAGCTTTGCACCCGGTCATATGGCGCGTTGCACATTCAAGGATATCGTGGCGCAGAACGCTTCCGCATCAGCCAGTCCGCATATGCCGATTTCAGCGTAAAGAAGCCCCAATTACGACCCGGCCGCGCACCACGCCTTACTCTGAAAACCTCAGTTACTTATAACAAGGACGCCGTTAACATGGACGCTGTGTCCTCGATATGCCCTGCTGGCTGCGCCATCTGCCGAGTTTCATCTTCCTGTTGATCTACGCCGTGCACGAAACACATCGTTAATGGTTGTGTCCTATACGTAAATACAATTTTAGCGCGCTTTGCCGATAAAGCTGGCGTGATCGTATAAGCAGGGCAAGAATGGCTGGCATTCGCAACAAGGTATTGGCGTTGTTGTTCGGCACTGGACACCCCTCCGACCAGGAACCGCGAACCCCTGCATTCTCGGCACCAGGCAATCGCGCTGCTCCTGTCCAGAAATTGGAAGCAACCGATACAGAAACGCAAAAGCACACATCGCCACGTGTCGCCGACTACGACAATTTCGAGAAAAAGCTCCTTTCTGTTCTCAGTGATCAGCCAGAATGCATGGTCGGACGTCTCAATCTGGTGGGGCTTGATGCTGTCAAAGCCGCATTAGGCCCAAAATGGGAGGCCGCACAAGCACGCGTACATGAAAAAGTCAGCCAGATCATCGCCCGTCACCTTGGGCCGCAAGATGTCTTTCTGCGTCATTCCGATGTCGAGTACCTTATCTGCCATGCTGCACTGACTGATCAGCAGGCGCGCCTGAAATCCTTCCAAATTGCACGCGAAATCCATAGCTATTTCATTGGCAACGTAGAATTGTCTGCACTGACAATCCGCACAGCCGTCGCCAAAGTCGGCCGCGGCGTCGCTTTCGAAACCGTAAAGTTCGATGATGTAAGCATTATCGAAATGCAAGCCGCTGCCGCCGGACACCCATCGGTTAATGCAAACAAGCCGACAGAACCCGCAAATGCGAAGACGGCACGCAGCAGGCGGGGAAATGATACCGACCCGCAATCCTGGCGGGACAAGCTCGCCGCAAAATCCATCGATGAAATCGATACCCGGCGCCTGCCTTATTGCGACTATAAATTCCGGCCCGCATGGCAGGCACAGCGTAACCACATTATTGCCTATATGACCGTCCCCACCTTCTTACATCCCCAGATGGGCAGCAGGGCCGGCTATCTGCAGACGCGTGACATACTCGAGGTGGATGAATATCTCGATTTCGATTTCCAGATTCTTGACAAGAGCGTGGACGCGGCGATTGATCTGCTGGCAGCGCATAGCCAGAACCTGATAGTCATACCAGTCAGTTACGACACCCTGGCGACACCGCAATCTCGTACCCGGTACCTTAATTTATGTAAGGAAATCCCTGAAAAAATCCGCGACATACTTGTGTTCCAAATCTACAGGCTGCCGGAAGGCGCACCATCCTCACGCATTCAATCCGTCGTCGAAACCCTGAAATCTTTCAGCCGGTATGTATTCGCTTCAGTCAGCCTGACGAACAAGGACTATCGCAACCTCGAGCAAACCGGTCTTGCCGCCATCTGCTTGATACTGCCGCGCAACAGCGCAACCAACAAACCATTACTGCGCGAGCGGCTGAACCATCTGATCAACCATTGCAAGCAGCAACGACTGATCCCCTGTGTCGAGCAGGTAGACAGTAAACAGATTCTGCAGCTCGCGCTGTCAATCGGCATCATATTCATCAGCGGCGATCTGATCGGCAAACCGATCGATACCCCGACCCCGCAACCCTGCCCCGCCCTACAGGAATTTCATGAGATGATGAATGGCCCCTGACATCCGAGCCCGGTTTTCTGATGCGATCAGAGGGGCCGCTCCGCATCAAGGCTAAGCAAGCCTGCATTACCGCCTGCCGCCGTGACGTTCCACGACACCGCCCGTTCAGTTGCAAAGCGGTGCAGATAGCGCGGGCCGCCGGCCTTTGGTCCGGTGCCTGACAAACCCTCCCCGCCAAAGGGCTGCACCCCGACCACGGCCCCCACGATATTGCGGTTGACATAAAGGTTGCCGACTTTGAGCCGTGCGGCCACCTCAGCAATTGTTGCGTCGATGCGCGAATGAACACCGGCCGTCAACCCAAAGCCCAGGCTATTTATCGCCGCACATACTTTATCGAGATGGCCCGCCTGATAGCGCACAATATGCAAAATCGGGCCGAATTTTTCCCCGCGCAGCTGGGCGTGACTGTCAATTTCATAGGCGCAGGGGGCGAAGAAACAGCCCCCGTCGATCCCATCCGGCATCGGCGTTTGCGCAAGCTGGCGCCCGATGCCGTTGAGATAGGTTTGATGCGCGCGCAGCATCTCCCGCGCCGCCTCATCGATCACAGGGCCGATATCTGTGGCGATTTCCATCGGATCGCCGATGCGCAGTTCCGCCATCGCGCCCGCCAGCATATCGAGCACACGCGCAGCGCCATCTTCCTGCAAAAACAAAATGCGCAATGCGGAACAGCGCTGCCCCGCGCTGTTGAATGCGGAGCGGACGATATCGTCCACAAGTTGTTCCGGCAGGGCAGAAGAATCCGCGATCAACGCATTCAGACCGCCTGTCTCGGCGATAAACGGGACAATCGGTCCCTCGCGGGCGGCAAGGCCACGCGCGATTGCGCGCGCCGTTTCTGTGGAACCGGTGAAGGCCACGCCTGCAATCCGGGGATCGGTCACAATCGCCGCTCCCAGCTGCGCACCGTCGCCGGGCAACAGATGCAGTATATCGGGCGGCACCCCCGCCTCGTGCAGCAATTGTGTGGCGCGGTATGCGACAAGGCTTGCTTGTTCAGCCGGTTTGGCAATAACCGCATTACCCGCGGCAAGCGCGGCGGCGATCTGGCCGGTGAAAATCGCAAGCGGGAAATTCCACGGGCTGATACAGGCGAATATCCCGCGCCCGTTCAGCGTCATACTGTTCTGCTCGCCCGTCGGTCCCGGTAAGGGAACAGGACCGGAAAACTCTTCTTCTGCCCGCGCCGCATAATAACGCAGGAAATCAACCGCCTCGCGCAACTCGTCAAGCGCATCGGGAATGGTCTTGCCGGTTTCCCGAATACAAAGGGCCATCAGTGCGGGGCGATGTGCCTCGAACAAATATGACGCATTGCGCAAAATCGCCGCCCGCGCCGCGCCGCCAATCGCATCCCATTCACCGGCTGCTTTCTCAGCGGCGGCAATCGCCATCCCGACTTGACCGGGTGCCGCATCGGCAAGGGTGCCGACCGTGCGCCCGTGATCGGCCGGATCGCGGATCGCGCGCGAATTATGACCGACCAGCGCACCGCTGATAACCGGGCCAGCCGCCAGAGGCTCTTTCCCAAGATATTGCTTTATACCCGCAAGCAGCGGATCAATTACCAACGGATCGAACAGCGCCAACCCCTCTGAATTCCGTCGCTCGGCCCCGAAAAGATCCGCCGGCAAAGGAATTTGCGGATGCGGCAGGGATTTATAGCTGTGCACAGCCTCCACCGGATCGCGCACGATTTCCTCAATCGGGGCGGCATCATCGCTAAGGCGGTTCACAAAGGAACTGTTCGCACCATTTTCAAGCAACCGCCGCACAAGATATGCCAGCAGATCCTCATGACTACCGACCGGCGCATAGATACGGCATGGGATCTGCGCAGGCGTCAACTCGCTCAACAAGTCATAAAGCGGCTCGCCCATTCCATGCAGCCGCTGAAATTCAAAGTCGGGCTGCGCCGCGCTGCGATCCGCACCCGTCATGACAAGAATTGCCGCGACGGTGTGGGCATTATGGGTCGCAAATTGTGGCAGGAAACACCCCTTTGCACTGATCAATTGCCGGGCACAGGCAAGATAGGACACATCGGTTGCAGCCTTCCGTGTAAAGACGGGATAACCGGCGAACCCGCGTTCCTGCGCCCATTTGATCTCGCTGTCCCAATAGGCGCCCTTGACCAGACGCACAGGAATGGGCCGACCGCCCGAAGCGGCCAGATCCGCCAGCCGATCCAGCACAGCGCCCGCGCGTTTCTGGTAGGCCTGCACCGCAAGCCCGAACCCCTGTCCCCTGCCAAGCGTGCGATAAACAGCCTCAAAAACGTCCAGCCCAAGCCCGAGCCTTGCCGCCTCTTCCGCATCGACCGTAAGTAGTAGCCCGCGTTCCTGCGCCAATGCCGCCAGATCAAGCAGCCGCGGCACCAGCTCGGCCATTATCCGCTCATGCTGCGCGAACTCAAATCGCGGATGCAGCGCGGACAGCTTGACCGATACGCCAGGTGCGACAAGCCCGCTACCCGGCGCCCCCACCGCCTCGATCGCATTTGCATAAGCCGCAAAATAGCGCGCGGCATCGGCTGCCGTCCGCGCGCCCTCACCCAGCATATCGAAAGAATGGCGAAATCCATGTGCGGCAGCACCACCTGCCGCCGCAATTGCTTCATCGATCGTCCGCCCAAGAACGAACTGCTTGCCCATGATCCGCATCGCATGGGTCAGCGCCTGGCGGATTACCGGCTCGCCCGTTCGCGCGACAAGCCGTTTCATAAAGCCCGATACATCGCTGACCGGGTCTTGACCCAGCCGCTCGATCCGCCCTGTCAGCATAAGCCCAAGTGTGGAGGCATTGACGAACCAGGAATCGGAGTGACCAAGATGCCGCGCCCAATCGGCCGGGGCGATCTTGTCACGGATGAGCCTGTCGGCGGTGTCATGATCGGGTATGCGCAGCAACGCCTCGGCAAGACACATCAGGACAAGGCCTTCCTCGCTCGACAGATCATATTCGCGCAGGAATGCATCAATTCCCCCCGCTGGCCTGCGATGCGCGCGAATATGACCGACAAGCTGCCTGGCGATCGCTTGCACGCGCGCCTGCGCATCCGGGGACATCGCCGCCTGTTTCAGCAGCGGTTTCAACGCTGCCTCCTCCGCCCCCATAAGAGCGGCGGAAAGTGCCTCATGTGACATCCTCACCTCCGCCATAAGGACCTCCCCGCACGCATTGCGGCAAAGCCCGATACGCCGTCAGCAAGCAGTATGACAAATTTCCATGCCAGCGTCCGAGGAATAGCAAGCACAGCTAATTTGAAACCGGTGGAACAGCAGAAATTCCGTTTCAACATATTGAAATTACTAGAAAATATTTCCCAAGCATATGTAAATCAGTTGGTAAGTTTCTTCTGGCAACTTTTCAACTATAGTCCTGTGTTCGTTTTTGGGGATCAGTAGTTATGCCACGCGAGCTTCGTCGAATTGTTTTCGATAATTCCGAGATTCAACGCGCCTTCAATATGATGACGTCAAAGGATCTGCCCAAATTTACGGAAGGCGAAATTATTGCATTTGAAGCTACGGAAGATGACCCCGGCAAAGTGCGGATCGAGTATCAGAACTATAATCGCGACGAACGATCGAGTTGTGAATTATCAATCGCCAATCTTGGTGCAGTGCTTGTCAATTATTGTCTGAAAACACATATCGTGCTGGCACGGAATGCGCGGAAAACGGTTAAAATTGCCGATAATATGGTGGCCCTGCAACTCTCGATCGACACGTAACGGACGCTCCCCTCCCTCTGCCTTCTGTTAAATAAGGCCAAGTGCGGCAAGCTCCGCCCGCATTTCAGGCGGCATATCAGCATCCTCCCCCAACTCCTGCGCTGCCTGATCCAGATCGGCGGGCGCATCTTCGGGCTTGAGATAACGCCACCCCTGAAACGGGCGGCGTGGTTGCGCAACCGTACGCACAAGCTCGGGATCAAGCACTAACGCACAACGTCCAATTCCGTCGGCATCGGTAAACCGCTCGATCGCGCAAAGCCGTTGCCGCGCCTGAATTTGCCCCCGGATCACCCAGTAAAGCGACCCGCCATCAAGCAACGCGTCAGCACGTTTGGGCGTCATGCGGGTAATATGGCTCAGAAAGGCTGGCTTGCCATCGGCCGCCAGTGCATGCAGCCGCCGCTGCTGCCATTGTGCAAGCTGCGTAAACTCATCGATCCCGACACAAAGCTTGATAAGATGCAGCGACATGGGACGGGTTATTCCGCCGCCTCGAACGCGATGATGGTAACCCCCTCCTCCACCTGGTCGCCTTGCGCGTAATGAACCGCGGCGATTACCCCGTCTGCCGGTGCGATCAGCGTATGTTCCATCTTCATTGCCTCAAGTACGGCCAGCGGGTCACCCTTGCGCACGCTGTCGCCCTTGGCGATGCGAACCGACACAAGCTTGCCGGGCATCGGTGCGGTAACATCACCTGTGCCACCTTCTTCAAGCTCGGCGGCCTGCATCGGGTCATGCAGCGCGATCACAAACGCATCGCCGGCAAGCATCACCGTCACCCGCCCCTCGCTCACATCAAAGCCTGCAGTAAGCCTTTGCCCGTCAATCTCGGCAACAAGCTCCCCATCATCAAGGGAGCCAGACACCTGTACCCCGTGAGCATCCTCACATGATGGCAGAACAAGCCGCATGCCACCCGGCGCATGAATAACCCCGACCTCGCGCAACGTCCCGGCAAGCAGGAATCCAAGCGTTTCACGACCGATACCGTTCAGCCGCCACCCCGATGTCGCATCCCAGGGGGAATAGGGATCGCCGGATGCATCCGCCTGCTTGCGGGCACTTGTCTTACGCGCGCACAGCACACCTGTGGCCGCGAGCGCAAGCAGCTTGTCATCGGATGCCGCCCCCGATTGCGGCAAAAGCGCCTCAAGATGCCGGTCAATGAATCCCGTATCAAGATCGGCTGCCGCAAAGGCAGGATGGTCGACAATCGCACGCAAAAACCCGGCATTGGTTACCGGACCGGCCACCCGCACCGCCTCAAGCGCGGCACGCAAACGATAGCGCGCCTGATCCCGATCCGCCCCATGCACGATCAGCTTCGCGATCATCGGGTCATAGAACATCGATACCGCGTCACCGGGCCGGACACCGGTATCAACACGAACATGCCCAACATCCCCCGCAGGCAGCCGCAATTGCCGCAATTGTCCGGTCGATGGCAGGAATTTGCCGCCTGCCGGATTTTCAGCATAAAGCCGTGCTTCCAGCGCATGGCCAGTGATCGTCAATGCCGCCTGCTGCAAGGGTAACCGGTCGCCCGCCGCGACGCGCAACTGCCATTCCACCAGATCAAGCCCCGTGATCATTTCGGTGACCGGATGCTCCACCTGAAGCCTTGTATTCATCTCGATAAAGAAAAATCCGTCCTCGGACAGCCCACCTTCCGCATCGGCGATGAATTCCACGGTCCCGGCTCCGACATAGCCGACCGCTTTGGCCGCACGCACGGCCGCCTCCCCCATCCGCTCACGCATGGCGGGTGGCATGCCCGGGGCCGGCGCTTCCTCGATTACCTTCTGATGGCGGCGCTGAATGGTGCAGTCGCGCTCGAACAGATGCACGACATTGCCATGGCTGTCGGCAAATATCTGGATTTCGATATGCCGGGGTTTCGCCAGATAACGCTCGACCAGCACCCTGTCATCGCCGAACGCCGCCTTCGCCTCACGCTGCGCGGCGGCAAGCGCTGTCTGGAATTCGTCCGCGCTATCCACCCGGCGCATGCCCCGGCCACCGCCACCCGCAACCGCCTTGATCAATACGGGATAACCGATCCGCTCTGCCTCCCGGCCAAGCAATCCCGGATCCTGCGCCTCCCCGTGATAGCCTGGAACAACGGGCACACCCGCCGCTTCCATCAGCCGCTTGGCAGCATCTTTCGCCCCCATCGCCCGCATGGCATCAGCGGGCGGGCCGACAAAGGTAATACCGCTCGCAGCGCAAGCCTCGGCGAATTCGGCATTCTCGGACAGGAAGCCATAGCCCGGATGGATCGCCACCGCGCCGCTACGCGCCGCCGCAGCCAGGATCGCCTGCTGATCGAGATAGCTTTCAGCCGCCGGCGCCGGGCCGATATGCACCGCCTCATCGGCAAGCGCGACATGCATCGCCCCCGCATCGGCGTCCGAAAAAACCGCAACCGTCCGGATACCGAGATCGCGGGCGGTACGGATCACCCGGCAGGCGATTTCGCCGCGATTTGCGATAAGTAATTTGCTGAACATGCCGCTATCCGCCCCGTCGCCCTGTTGCCTGCCCGCGCAGCACCGACCGCGCGCCTATTCCTGCCACCAGGGTTTACGCTTTTCGAGAAAGGCGGTCGTTCCCTCGCGCCCTTCATCGGTCTGCCGTTGCGATGCGATAAGATCGGCGGTCATCTGAATAAGCTTCTTGTCGATTTCCGCGAAGGAGACATCGCGCACCAGCTTTTTTGTCACATCCACCGCGCCCGGCGCGGTCTGGAAGAAATCATCGACCAGCCGCTCGGCCGCCTCGGCCAGCGCATTGCGATCCTCGAACACCCCGTGGACAAGCCCCATGCGAAACGCTTCATCCGCACTGAAACGTTCGCCGGTGAGGAAATAGCGGCGCGCGTTACGCGGCCCGATCGCCTCGATCACATAGGGTGAAATCGTCGCAGGCGTCAGCCCGATCCGGACCTCGGTCAAGGCAAAAAAGGCGGATTTCGCGGCAATCGCGATATCGCAAACAGAGACAAGCCCCATTCCGCCGGCAAGGGCGGGGCCATGCACCACCGCGATCGTCGGTTTGGGCAAGGTATAGATGCTGTTCAGCATCTGACCGAGCGCATTTGCCTCCGCCGCATTGGTATCCTTGTCATATTCCGCGGCCGCCCGCATCCAGGCCAGATCGGCACCGGCAGAAAAGCTCTTGCCATTGCCTTCAAGCAGCACCACGCGCACCCCGTCGGCAACGCGCAGTGTCTCGAAGATATCGCTCAACCTTTCGATCACTTCCGGATTGAAAGCATTGTGAACATCAGGCCTGTTCAGCGTGACGACAGCAACCCCTTCACGGGTTGTATTGAGTGTGACGACTTCGTCCTGCGCCATCTTGTTTCCTCCACTAAACGCGTGAAATTACATCCGGAATACGCCGAATTTCGTGTCCCGGAGCGGCGCGTTCTGCGCCGCCGACAAGGACAGGCCAAGCACCATGCGCGTATCTTCGGGCGCGATAATCCCGTCATCCCAAAGCCGCGCGGTTGCATAATAGGGGTGACCTTCCGCGTCATACTGCGCACGGATCGGCGCCTTGAACGCCTCTTCCTCTTCCGCAGGCCAGTTTTCCCCCTGTGCCTCCAGCCCGTCGCGTCGGACGGTCGCCAGCACACTTGCCGCCTGCTCACCGCCCATCACCGAAATTCGTGCATTGGGCCACATAAACAGGAAGCGCGGCCGATAGGCGCGCCCGCACATGCCATAATTGCCCGCGCCATAAGAACCGCCGATCACCACGGTAAATTTCGGCACAGCCGCCGTCGCCACCGCGGTCACCAGCTTTGCCCCGTCCTTGGCGATGCCGCCCGCCTCATATTTCGCGCCGACCATGAAGCCGGAAATATTCTGCAAGAACAGCAGCGGAATATTGCGCTGCGCGCATAATTCGATGAAATGCGCGCCTTTCAATGCGGATTCAGAAAACAGAATACCGTTATTGGCCAATATCCCGACCGGATAGCCATGAATATGGGCAAAGCCTGTAACAAGCGTGGTGCCGTAAAGCTTCTTGAACTCATCGAACTCACTGCCATCGACAAGCCTGGCTATGACCTCGCGCACATCATATTGCACACCGGCCTTGCGGGGGATCACGCCGCCAAGTTCCGCCGGATCGTAACGCGGCGCACGCGGCGGCTGCACCGCAAGCGCTGTTCGCTTGGGCCGGTTGAGATTGGCCACAATACGCCGCACAATCCCCAAGGCATGCGCGTCATTCATCGCATAATGGTCGGTGACCCCGCTTGTACGTGAATGCACATCCGCACCGCCCAGCTCCTCCGCCGTGACAATCTCGCCGGTTGCCGCCTTTACCAGCGGCGGACCGCCCAGGAAAATCGTCCCCTGTTGCCGCACGATGATCGACTCGTCGCTCATTGCGGGCACATAGGCGCCACCCGCTGTGCACGAGCCCATCACCGCCGCGATCTGGGGAATACCCATCGCCGACATGTTCGCCTGATTATAAAAGATCTGACCGAAATGGTTGCGGTCGGGGAAAATTTCCGCCTGATTGGGCAGGTTCGCGCCACCTGAATCCACAAGGTAGATGCAGGGCAGATGGTTCTCCATCGCCACTTCCTGCGCACGCAGATGCTTTTTCACGGTGATCGGATAATAAGTGCCACCCTTGATCGTCGCATCGTTGCAGACGATCACGCATTCCTGCCCTGATATACGCCCGATCCCCGTCAGGATGCCCGACGCGTGGATCGGTTCATCATACATGTTCCAGGCGGCAAGCTGACTGAATTCAAGGAAGGGGGCACCCGGATCAATCAGCCGTTCAATCCGGTCGCGCGGCAACAGCTTGCCCCGCGCCACATGCCGTTCGCGCGATTTCTGATTGCCGCCAAGGCTTGCGGTTGCAACATCCTCGCGCAGCTGCGCCACAAGCGCCTGCATATGCGCCGCATTTTCCCTGAACGCATCGCTGCGCGTGTTTATTGCCGTTGCCAGGACCGCCATATACCCCGCCGCCCGAATTTACCTGTGATTCCACCCTTGGACGGCAGCATAGGCCGAACACCGGGCTGTCCCAAGCCCGGAATTCGGCAAACCGCCACAGGCGGGCTCAGTCGATCAGTTCGACTGCGACGGCAGTCGCTTCGCCGCCGCCGATGCACAAAGCCGCGACGCCTTTCCTGCCGCCATATTTGCGCAGCGCCGAGATCAGGGTAACGATGATGCGCGAGCCCGAGGAGCCGACCGGATGGCCAAGCGCACAGGCCCCGCCATGGACGTTCACCTTTTCATGCGGCAGATCGAGTTCACGCATTGCCGCCAGGGTAACGACCGCGAACGCCTCATTGATTTCGAACAAATCGACATCAGCAAGGTTCCAACCGGTACGCGCCATCAGAGTCTGAATCGCCCCGATCGGTGCGGTGGTAAACCATTCCGGGTCGCGCGCATGGGTCGCATGCCCGACGATCCGGGCAAGCGGCTTCAATCCGCGTGCCGTGGCGGTCGATTGGTTCATCAGTACAAGTGCCGATCCGCCATCGGAAATCGAGCTGGAATTGGCTGCTGTCACGCTGCCATCCGGCGCAAAGGCGGGCTTGAGCGAGGGAATTTTATCGGGCGCGGCATTACCGGGCTGCTCATCGACCGCGACCACCGTTTCCCCCTTGCGCGATTTCACGGTGACGGGGACGATCTCCTCCTCGAAACTGCCTTCGGCAATTGCCTGATTGGCGCGGCGCAGTGATTCGATCGCATAAGCATCCTGCGCCTCACGGGTAAATTGCAGTTCGCGCGCGGTATCTTCAGCAAACGATCCCATCAACCGCCCGTCATAGGCATTCTCGAGCCCGTCAAGGAACATCGCGTCTTTCACATCGCCATGCCCCATGCGCAACCCCTCACGCACCCGCGGCAACACATAGGGCGTATTGGTCATGCTTTCCATGCCACCCGCAACGACGATCCCACCGTCACCGAGCGTTCCAGCCGCCAGCGCATCATAACCCTGCATGACAGTCTTCATGCCGGTAGCGATCCGATCGTCA
>CALAQW010000203.1 GCA_937888955.1 uncultured Alphaproteobacteria bacterium
AGGAGCTGCCGCTGCTCATATATGGCGCGCCCCTGCCGCAACCACTGACAGGCGACAAGCTTGCCCAGGCTATAGCGATGCCGGCACAATATCATCCGATCCGTCTGCGCTACATCGCAAATCCAGATCCTGAATTCGATGCAGTCCGGCTGGTCCTGCTGATCAACCCAAGCCGGATTCCACAACCTGAAACCATGTGCAGCAAACCCGGCAAGGCACAATCGGTGGCAGCACAGCCTTCCGCCTTATTCGTGGTGCTGTGCGCAGGCAGCCGCTATGTCGCGAAAGGCATGGTGACCTCTGCCGCGGGTGGCACATCTGACGTGAATGTTCTGGGCAACATGCTGCATGGTCTTCTGAGCGATATGCTGCGACAGCCCCGACGCTCGCCCAACGGGCCGCTATTTGCCACGCTGATTCAGCCCCGCGCATAGACAAAAAACACCGCAGATCAGGTCGAGTGCGGCGGACTTTCCTGCCACTCGATCAGAATTATAATTTGACATGCGCAGATTCCACTTTATGCTGCAATGCAGCATTGCCGGTAAAAAACTTACTGGAAAGTTGCGCTGTCGCACACAATATGCAAAACAACCATCATATTTGGTGTATCGGCAACCGATTGCATTGGAAAATTACAACGCGAACCGGAACGTGGTTGCATTCCCTTATTACACGCTCAGCCAGCTTGAATATATCCGGCATAGCGTAACTATACGCCGACAGATCACGGCACGACGGGTTCACGATTTGCGACCGCAGACACCCAGCATCTCCTGCAAAAGCACTGCGGCAAGGTAAGGTTTGATAGGAATTTATGGATTTTTCCAGTCTTGGTCTTAGTTCACAACTGTTACGGTCAATCTCCGACGCGGGTTATCAGCAACCGACCCCCATCCAGGAAAAAGCAATTCCTGAAGTTCTGAACAGGAAAGACATTCTGGGTATTGCCCAGACCGGCACGGGAAAGACCGCCTCATTCACATTACCGATGATCGACATGCTGGCTGCGGGGCGCGCCAAAGCCCGCATGCCGCGCACACTGATCCTTGAACCCACGCGCGAACTTGCGGCGCAGGTTGCGGACAATTTCGATACTTATGGCAAGTATCACAAGCTATCCATGGCGCTGCTGATCGGGGGCGTCTCTTTTAATGAACAAGCAAAACTAATCGATCGCGGCGTCGATGTGCTGATTGCAACGCCGGGACGCCTGCTGGATCATTTCGAACGCGGCAAGCTCATGCTGCATGGGGTTGAGATTCTTGTCATTGACGAGGCCGACCGGATGCTCGATATGGGTTTTATTCCCGACGTCGAAAAAATTTGCAGCCTGTTGCCTATTACCCGGCAAACCTTGTTTTTCTCGGCGACCATGCCGGGCGAAATCGGACAGCTGGCCGATCGCTTCCTGCATTTGCCTGTCCGTGTCGAGGTGGCACGCCCCGCCTCGGCGGCTGAAACCGTCAAGCAGGCGCTGGTCCAGGTCCCCTCCCGGGAAAAGCGCAAAGTTTTACGTACGCTTTTGTCTGAGCAAAAAGTTGCGAATGCGATTATCTTTTGCAATCGCAAACGTGAAGTCGACACCCTCAACGAAAGCCTGAAACGGCACGGATTCAGCAGTGCGGCCCTGCATGGGGATATGGAACAGCGCCACCGGCTCGAAGTGCTTGAAAACTTCAAGGCCAATAATGTGCAGCTTCTTGTCGCCAGCGATGTTGCGGCCCGCGGCCTCGATATTCCAAGCGTCAGCCATGTGTTCAACTTCGACGTGCCAGTGAATTCGGACGATTATATCCACCGTATCGGACGCACCGGACGCGCCGGTCGTGAAGGCCATGCCTTCATGCTCGCAACCGATAAAGACGATAAATATCTTGATGCCATCGAAAAAATGCTGGGCAGCGAGATTCCCAAGATTACAGTTGACGGGCCGGGCGGCAAACGGCCGCAACCGGCCGCTGCCAAGGGGCGTCGACCGACCCGCGCGGCCCGCAAAGTAGAAGATGACAACAGGAATACACGCGGCAGTGACGGTGCGACATCAGTTGCTGAAAAAGGATCGAGAGTCGCTGAAAAAGGATCGAGAAATCAGGCCGTCACCGGTACAGCAAAGAAAGACCACCGACAGGACACCCCCGTCGTCGGGATGGGCGATCACGTTCCTGCATTCATGCTTCGACCTGTTGTCAGGACCAACAAAACCGGCAGCGCGGCAAACAACGACATAGACTGAACGATCCCGCTTTGTTCCGCCAACTCGCAAGGGCCGTCGCAAAAATCATATTTTGGCCGCAATTGCTCTTCATTCTTTAACGGTCCGTAAACTCGCCTTGGAATCTGTGCCGAGTTGCGGTAAAAATGCCGCTGTTATGGTAGGTAGCGTAAAAACGCAGACTGAAATAGTTCAGTTAATAGGGAGAAAGTCGCTCAATGTTTATCAAAAATCTGGCGGTTACCACTGCGATGGCCATGTGCCTTTCCGCAACTGCCGCAATCGCGGGAGTGCCGGCCGACGTCGCTGACCGCCTGGACAAAGACCTTAACCCGATGGGTGCCCAACGGAGCGGCAACGCAGCGGGAACAATTCCTGAATGGACCGGCGGCCTGTCACAACCTCCGGCTGACGCAAACTACAAGATTGGCGACCGGCATCCCGATCCCTATGCATCTGATCCGATTCTGTTCACGATCACTGCCGCGAACATGGATCAATATGCGGACAATCTGACGGAAACTTCAGTTGCAATGCTGAAGACCTATCCCGACACATACAAATTGAATGTATATAAGAGCCATCGTTCCTGCGCACAGCCGCCTGCAATTTACGCGGTTACCAAGCAGAATGCGCTGAACAGCCGGGTAACCGCTGGCGGCGACGGGCTGGAAGGTGCGATCCGTGCAACGGCGTTCCCAATTCCTTCCACCGCACAGGAAGTGATGTGGAACCACAAGCTGAAATTCCGTAACTTCAAGCTGACCCGCCAGTTTGCAGCAGCATCGCCCACCCGCGGCGGTAACTACACGCTGGTGACCGTTCAGGACGAAGTGCTGCAGAACTATTCCGATCCGTCGAAGAACGACATTAGTGAGCTCAATAATATTTCGCTGAAATATATCGCAAACACCATCGCTCCGGCACGTCGTGCAGGCAATGTGGTGTTGATTCACGAAACAATCGACCAGCGGAAAGGCAACCGCAAGGCATGGGTATACAGCCCGGGCACACGCCGTGTCCGCCGCGCCCCGAATATCGCCTATGATAATCCGGGAACCAACTCCGACGGCCTGCAGACAACTGACAGCTTCGGCATGTTCAACGGTGCGATGGACCGTTACAACTGGACCTTTGTCGGCCGCGGCGAATATTATATGCCCGCCAATAGCTACGCCATGGCGCAGCGGGAAATTCAGTATGATCAGATTTTTGTACCCGGCGGGCACATCAATCAGGATCTTCCCCGTTACGAGCTGACCCGCGCCTGGGTGATTGAAGCCAATCTGCGCGACGATACCCGTCACATTTACAAGAAGCGTAAATTCTGGGTCGAACCGGACGCATGGCTGGTGCTCAACACAAGCCAATACGATAACCGTGGCGAGCTGTGGCGGCTGCAAGAGGCTTATCCGCAGACCTTCTATGAAGTACCTGCCTGCCTGCGTGTCGGTGAGACGACCTACGACCTGAATGCCGGCCGCTATCTCGCGCGGACCTTCATCAATCAGGAAACGCAGATCAACTTCTTCGCCGATGAGCTGAATGAAGAGCGGTATACACCGGACGCAATCCGTCGTCTTGGCGTTCGCTGATTGCGCTTCGCATAAACTGGTAAAACCGGCCGCTTCCCGCAAGCGGCCGGTTTTTTATATGCCCCCTCCACTTCCATGTCGCGGGCGCACGGGCTACAAGGAAATCTGATAGTTTTTAGTGACTCGCAAATTCAGGCGAATTGCGGAGTTGTGAAATGGCACAACAGACAATTTTGGTTTTAAACGGGCCCAACCTGAATCTCCTTGGCACACGCGAACCCCAGATTTACGGTTCGACAACCCTCGACGAGATTGCACAGACAATGCGGACTGCTGCCAGAACGAAGGGCTGGCAGATTGATTTTCGGCAATCCAATCACGAAGGCGAACTGGTCGACTGGATACAACAGGCCCGTACCGATGCGGATGCCATCATCTTGAATGGCGGCGCCTATTCGCATAGCTCGATTGCCATCCTCGACGCGCTTCAGGCGGTGGAAAAGCCCGTTATCGAGGTGCATCTATCAAATTTGTTCAAGCGTGAAACTTTCCGCCATCATTCCTATATCAGCCCTGCAGCTGTCGGGTTGATCTGTGGATTTGGCGCAAGAGGTTATCTGCTGGCGCTCGATGCGCTGGAAGATTGCCTCGATTAACTTTTTTTCTGACCCTGAGCTATCCTCTGACAATGCCGAAGCTAAGCTGGAACGCCGTATGACCGAAAGTAGAATTGACAAAGACGTGATCAGGGCCCTCGCTGAATTGCTGGACGAAACCAACCTGACCGAAATTGAAATCGAACAAGAGGGGTTTCGCCTGCGCGTCGCACGTCAGGCAAGCGCCGTGGCCATGCCGTCCGTCGCAGTTCCCGCAGCAGCGCCTGCTGGGCAAATCGGCTCTGCCGGCGGCGGCGCACAAACTGAGGAGGCCGGCGCACATCCCGGCACGGTGACATCTCCCATGGTCGGTACGGTTTATATTGCGCCAGAACCCGGCGCGGCGCCCTTTGTCAAACTCGGCGACAATGTAACGGTTGGACAGACCCTGTTCATCGTTGAGGCGATGAAGACGATGAACCCGATCATCGCGGACAAACCGGGTAAAATCACGCAAATACTCATCCAAGACGGACAGCCGGTGGAATTTGGCGAACCGCTTGCAATTATCGACTAGTCAGCACTCGCCACGCCACATTCCTGCCGGCCGGATATGCCTATGATCAAGAAGCTGCTTATCGCAAATCGTGGTGAAATCGCGTTGCGCATCCATCGCGCCTGTCAGGAGATGGGGATCGCGACAGTCGCTGTGCATTCCACCGCCGATTCCGAGGCGATGCACGTCCGGCTTGCCGATGAAAGCGTCTGCATCGGCCCGCCGAATGCGGCGCAATCCTATCTCAATATTCCTGCGATCCTTGCCGCCTGTGAAATCACTGACGCGGACGCTGTGCATCCCGGCTATGGATTCCTGTCCGAGAATGCCGGGTTTGCGGAAATTCTGGAGGCGCATGACATCATCTTTGTCGGCCCGAAAGCGCAGCATATTCGCGACATGGGCGACAAGATCGCGGCCAAGCAGTTGATGCGGGCAGCAGGCGTTCCCGTGGTCCCTGGCTCTGACGGCGCTGTCACGAATGACGATGCACCGGCAATCGCGGAAAAAATTGGTTATCCCGTGCTGTGCAAGGCGGCGGCGGGCGGCGGTGGACGCGGCATGAAGGTCGCTGAAACCGCGGAGACATTGCTTGAGACCCTCGCAACCGCGCGGGCGGAGGCGCGCGCCGCATTTGGCGACGACGCCATGTATCTGGAGAAATATCTCGGCACGCCGCGCCATATCGAAGTGCAGGTCATGGCGGATGCACATGGCGGGGTGGTTCACCTTGGCGAACGGGACTGCTCATTACAGCGCCGCCATCAGAAGGTGCTGGAAGAATCGCCCTCCCCCATTCTGCCGATGGAGCAGCGGGAACAAATCGGTGCAATTGTCACAAAGGCAATCAGCACGTTCGGCTATCTGGGTGCAGGCACGATTGAGTTTCTTTATCAGGACGGGCAATTCTATTTCATCGAAATGAACACCCGCCTGCAGGTCGAGCATCCGGTCACCGAGATGGTGACCAATATCGATCTGGTGCGTGAGCAGTTACGGGTGGCAAGCGGTTTGCCGCTCAGTTTTGCGCAATCCGACATTGCCTTTTCAGGCCATGCCATCGAATGCCGGATCAATGCGGAAGACCCGCGCAGCTTCGCGCCAAGCCCGGGACGAATTACGCAATTCCACCCCCCCGGCGGGCTTGGCGTACGGGTCGATTCAGCTGTTTATGCGGGTTATACGATCCCCCCTTATTACGACAGCATGATCGGCAAACTGATCGTGCATGGTCGTGACCGTCAGGAATGTATTATGCGGCTGCGCCGTTCATTGCGGGAATTTGTTGTCGACGGCATCAAAACGACGATCAGCCTGCATCAGGATTTGATCGAGCAGCCCGACTTTCAATCGGGCAGCTATGATATTCACTGGCTTGAGAAATACCTGGCCGGTCAGTGACGCACTGCGGATAATTTCCGCCTGTCGCAATGCGCGAAATAATGAGCGAACTCAGTCCTGAATTATTGCTTGCCGCTTATGCCCATGGCGTTTTCCCCATGGCCGAAAGCCGCGACGATCCCAATTTATACTGGCTCGACCCTGAAGAGCGCGGGATATTGCCGCTCGAATCCTTCCATCTCTCCCGAAGGTTGAAGCGTACCGTGCGCTCTGACCGCTTCGACGTCCGTATCGATTCCGCCTTTCCCTTGATCATTGATGCCTGCGCCGCCCCGCGGCGCACTTCCCAGGACAGCTGGATCAATGATGAAATCAAATCGCTTTACGCGGCATTGTTTGATCACGGCTTCTGTCACAGCGTCGAATGCTGGCGTGAGGGACGGCTGGTCGGCGGGCTCTACGGGGTACATATCGGCGGCGCGTTTTTCGGCGAAAGCATGTTCAGCCTGGAACGCGACGCCAGCAAGGTCGCATTGGTGCATCTTGTCGCGCGGCTCCGCGCGGGTGGCTTCTCACTTCTCGATACGCAGTTTGTGACCGATCACCTGACGCAATTCGGTGTCATCGAGGTTTCGCGGGAAAATTATCAGCAAAGGCTGCGACAGGCGATCCGGATCGAGGATGCCGATTTCTTTGCATTGCCTGACGGCGTTATTCAGCGGTTATCCGGCGAATTGGCGATACAATCGATCACCCAGACATCATAAACCGGATGCTCAAGCGCAGAAATGGCAGGGCTTGACGCAAACATCCAGCCGGAAAAAACCTGTTTTGCGCCTTCCTCGGATACCAGCACCGCCCGCTGTCCCTCTGTCAGCAGATCTGACTGTCCCATCAGCCCGACATCGCTAATTTCCAGAAAGGCACTGATTTCAGGTGTTTCCTCGGGCGGCGTCTTGTGGCAATCGCGCGCGGTGATGCGAAGCGACCCGAATGAAATCGGTGTATTGACCGGCAAATCGATCGGCACGATACGCCCGGTGATCTTGTCCAGCCCACGCAACAAGACGCGCTTGTGACGCGCCGCATCAAGTATGGCGGCTGCTGCGCCCTTATCCGCGTCCCCCGCCCGACCTTCGCTTTGATCTGCTCCCATACCGCCACCGTCCCGCTTAGATGCAGCTGATTCAGGATCGGGCTCGCCTGGTATCGGCAATGGAAATGCTTCAATGGCTCTATCGATCGCAGCCGGTTCATCAGGCTGACCGGTCAGCTGATCAGCAGGCTCTTGCTTATTTTTAGTGCTGTCGGGCAAAGACGCCGCATCCGGCGCGTTTTCAGGTTGCACCGGTTCTGGTTGCCCTAATTCTTCGGCAAGGGATGGCAGTTCGAGGCGATATTCGGCGACCGGCGGCTGTTCCTGCACGGGCTGCGCATAAGATGTCGGATACCCGACCAGCATTGCAGCAAGGATCGCCGCGCCACTTGCAGCCCCCCTGCCCTTCATGCGGCAACGCATGTCAGCCATCATTCCTGTCCGCAGCAAACCGCAGCCGGACATAATCGGCAGTCCAGTTACCGCTTTTATCCCGCAGTGACGGCGCGATCAGCGAGATTACCTGTTGCCGGGCCGCCGCGCGATCCTTCTCGGGGAATTGCGCGAAAAACGGGGCACGGAATGTATCAAGCCATCCCTCGATACCGGTCGAAAGCGGCGTTGGCCGGGGAATAAGCTCGATATAGCGCACCTTAAAACCACCTTCCTCCAACCGCTGGCGATACTCATCGACTGTCGGAAAATACCAGGGGCAAACCGCCGCCTCATCATAGCCCCGGACGCGCGCCACAGCCCGCATGGCAGTCAAAATCGTCGCGACACAGCCATGGCCGCCAAATTCAGCGACAAACCGCCCACCCGGTTTCAAAACCTCCCAAACCGCTTTGATTGGTCTGTCTGGCGTATCAATCCAGTGCAGCACAGCATTGCTGAAGACCGCATCGAACTGTTGCCCGAAGGGCAAGGCGCAGGCATCGGCACGCAACGCGCTCACCCCCGCCGCACAGGCCGCCTCAACCATGGAGGCGCTTTCATCGATACCAATGACATTGCCACCGCGATCTGCGATTTCACGCGTCAGCGCCGCATCACCACAACCAAGATCGAGTATCTGTTCGCCCATTTGCGGGGCCAGCAATTCGACGACCGGCAAAGCGAGATCGGCAACGAATCGGGCATGATGGGCATAGGATTGTGCCTGCCATTGCTGGCCCTTTTGCGGAGCCGGCCGCATGGTTACTCGGATTCGCCTGTTGCAGCGAAGATTGCCTTGCCGATCAACCCCATCAGATCGACAGAGCCCTGGGTGAACCGGATTTCGGCCCCCGGTTGCAGCATGTCCAGGCTGCCGCCGGCCTCCAGCGACATATAGGTATCGCCCAACAAACCGTCGCTGGTGATTTTCGCAGACGAATCATCAGGTAATGGAACATTCTTGTCGATATCCATCCGCACAATCGCAAGATAGCTCTCATGGTCGAGTTCCTGTCCGACGACGGTACCAACCTTGATACCCGACATCCTGACATCGCTGCCAACAACCAGACCATCCACACGGTCGAATTTTGCAATTACCGGAAACCCGCCATTACTGCCGACATTGGTTGTCGAATATCCGAATGTCAGAAACATGACCGCAACAGCGACCACCGCCGCGCCGATCAGAGTTTCAACAATATTTCCACTCATGAAGTTCGATAACCCCGAGGTTAGTTGTTTATTTTCAATGCCTTAAAGGGTGTTTATATAGTAAAATCCTATAAACATCCGGCCTAGGGAGACCAGGCTTCATAGTCTCCGGTCGCTTTCGGACGCTCCCCGCTCGCCAAGATGCTGCCATCCGGCCGATAAGCCGCGGGCGTTCCTGTCAAATTGGGTTGATGCGCTTTTTCAAACTGCTTGTGAGGATGCGCCGATTCTGTCGGCAATTCGTCAACCGTATAATGCAGCCAGCCATGCCATTCCGGCGGCACCCGGGATGCATCGACAGGGCCGGCATAAATCACCCAGCGCCGCGCACCATTGCGTTCGCGATAATAGTGGTTGCCCTGCGTATCCTCGCCAACCAGTTCGCCTTTCCGCCAGGTCCACAAGCGCGTACCCGCCGTCTGCCCGTCCCACCAGGTAAAAAGCTGCTTGATGAGGCTCATCGACCCAAACGCCTTTCTTTTGTTGCTGGCGCTGCAGATCTTGCGGATCGTACAGACACCGTAGGGATGATTTGCGGTGAATTATGTCAAATCTGCTGCGAATATGGCACCGGTCATCCCGCCCGTCCAGCCCGTTGGAAAAGCAGGTGCACGATTTACGCACCCGCAGAAAATTTATCTTCCCGTCAGACAGAACAAGAAGAAGCCTCAACAACTTGCTGATCATGCAAACAAATATTGCTGATCCATAAATTCATCCCGGCAATGCGAATCCACACTGCATCCGGTGCAACCCAAATATTTTCCAATTTTCCCTTGCAGAAAATCGGATTTGCCATAGTCTTTGTGTTCACGTTGATGCGGGACACAACATGTTGAGAGATTGGGGCTATCCAAACATGTCTCATATACGAGCGACGAATACGTCTTTCGAATTGCAAGCAATGTGGAGCCAACTCAACGGTACATTATGCGCCGCCAATTATGTGCAGTCCAAGCAAGTGCATTGGCGCAGGAACGACCAGTCGGAAATCTAGCTAAGCGGGTTTGAAGCGCATGCGCGTAGAGCGTCATTTCACCAAGCAGGGACAGTCACCATACGCGGACATCGAGTTCCGCAAGACGACGAGCGAAATCCGTAATCCGGACGGATCGGTCGTCTTCAAGCTGGAAGGCATTGAGGTGCCGACCGGATGGAGCCAGGTGGCATGCGATATCCTGGCCCAGAAATATTTCCGCAAAGCGGGCATACCCAAAGAGTTGCGCCCGGTAGTCGAGCCTGATGTGCCCGCCTGGCTGTGGCGCAGCGAAGCCGATGATACGGCGCTCGAACGCACCGATCCAAGCAAGCGCTATGGGCCGGAAATGGCTGCGGTACAGGTATTTGACCGGCTGGCCGGCACCTGGACCTATTGGGGCTGGAAAGGCGGCTATTTCGATTCGGAGGAAGATGCCCGCGCCTTCTTCGATGAGCTACGCTATATGCTCGCGCATCAGATGTGCGCCCCCAACAGCCCGCAATGGTTCAATACCGGTCTGCACTGGGCCTATGGCATCGATGGCCCGCCGCAAGGACATCACTATGTCGACCACGAAACGGGCGAGGTCAAGAAATCCGACAGCGCCTATGAACGGCCGCAGCCGCATGCCTGTTTCATTCAAAGCGCCGCCGACGATCTGGTGAATGACGGCGGCATCATGGATCTATGGGTGCGCGAGGCGCGCCTGTTCAAATATGGATCGGGAACCGGATCGAACTTTTCCGCATTGCGGGCCGAAAATGAGGCGCTGTCGGGTGGCGGCAAATCATCGGGCCTGATGAGTTTTCTGCGGATCGGCGACCGCGCGGCAGGCGCGATCAAATCCGGCGGCACAACCCGCCGTGCCGCGAAGATGGTCATCGTCGACATCGATCACCCCGATATCGAAGCCTTCATTGACTGGAAAATGATCGAAGAGCAGAAGGTCGCCGCCCTGGTTTCGGGATCGAAGCTGCTGGACAAGCATCTGAATGCCATCATGCGGGCCTGCCATAATTGCGAAGGCGATGGTGACGATTGTTTCGACCCGAAGAAAAACCCCGCCTTGCGCCGCGAGATCCGCAACGCGCGGACGGTGATGGTCCCGGAAAATTATATTCAGCGGGTCATTCAGTTTGCACGCCAGGGATATCAGACAATCGATGTGCCGACCTACGACACCGATTGGGATTCGGAAGCCTATCTGACCGTATCGGGACAAAATTCCAACAATTCGGTGCGTGTGACCGATGACTTCCTGCGCGCGGTCGAAAGCGATGCGGACTGGTCGCTGCATCAGCGCACCGACGGCCGGGTTGCGAAGACGCTACCCGCGCGCAATCTGTGGAACAAGATCGGGGAAGCGGCCTGGGCATCAGCGGATCCGGGGCTGCAATATCACACCACGATCAATGACTGGCATACCTGTCCCAAAAGCGGGCCGATCCGGGCATCCAACCCCTGCTCGGAATATATGTTCCTCGATGATACTGCCTGCAATCTGGCGTCGCTTAATCTGATGCAATTTCAGAAGGATGACGGCACATTCGATGTTGCCGCATTCTCGCACGGGGTGCGGCTGTGGACGATCGTGCTTGAAATCTCGGTGATGATGGCACAATTCCCGTCCGCCAGGATTGCTGAACTTTCCTATGCCTATCGGACCCTCGGGCTTGGCTTCGCCAATCTGGGCGGTCTGCTGATGGCATCGGGCCTGCCCTATGACAGCGTGGCGGGCCGGGCGCTGGCGGGTGCGATCTCGGCGCTGATGACAGGCGTTTCCTACGACACCTCCGCCGATATGGCCGCGCAGCTCGGCGCTTTCCCGGATTATGCCAAAAACGCCTCGCATATGCTGCGGGTGATGCGCAACCACCGACGCGCGGCCCACGGCGAGACCGATGGCTACGAGGCTTTGAATACACTGCCCGTTCCGCTTGATATCGCAAATTGCCCGGATCCGGAGCTGACCCGCGCGGCGGCGGAATCCTGGGACAGGGTTGTCGAAAAAGGCACCAAACACGGTTTCCGCAATGCACAAGCGACGGTGATCGCCCCGACCGGCACAATCGGTCTTGTGATGGATTGCGACACAACCGGGATCGAACCTGATTTCGCGCTGGTTAAATTCAAGAAACTGGCTGGCGGTGGCTATTTCAAGATCATCAACCGGACCGTCCCGCAAGCCTTGAGCGGACTTGGCTATAGCAGCGCGCAGATTGAAGACATCATTGCTTACGCTGTGGGGCATGGGACGCTGCGCAACGCGCCGGGGGTCAGCCATGACGCCCTGCGCGAACGCGGCTTCGGAGATGCCGAACTCGAAGCCATCGAGGCCGGCCTCGGCTCGGCCTTCGACATCAAATTCGCGTTCAACAAATGGACGCTGGGCGAAGAGTTCTGCGAGCAGATTTTGGGTCTGTCGGGCGCGCAACTGAGCGATCCGAATTTCGATATGCTGCGCGCGCTGGGCTTCAGTGCGCTTGATATCGAAGCGGCCAATCTGTATTGCAGCGGCGCAATGACGCTTGAGGGCGCGCCGCATCTTCGGCAGCAGGATCTTCCTGTATTCGATTGTGCCAATCCTTGCGGACGCATCGGCAAGCGCTATCTCAGCGTGGATAGCCATATCGAGATGATGGCCGCTTGCCAGCCTTTCATTTCCGGCGCCATCTCGAAAACCATCAACATGCCCAATGACGCAACGGTTGAGGACTGCGTCGCCGCTTATACCAAATCATGGCGGCTGGGACTGAAGGCAAATGCGCTTTATCGCGACGGTTCGAAATTGAGCCAGCCATTGAACGCACAATTGCTGAGCGACGATCTGGATGACGCGCAAGAGGCGGTTGAGGAAATCGCACATGCCCCCGCGGCGGAAAAGGCGCAGGCAGTCGTCGAACGCATCGCAGCCAGGCAACAATCGGAAAACGAAACGGACCAATCCCAGCGTGGCACACGCAAGCGGCTGCCGCATCGACGCAAGGGCTATACGCAAAAAGCGGTTGTCGGTGGCCATAAAGTCTATCTGCGTACGGGCGAATATGAAGATGGCAGCCTGGGCGAAATATTTGTCGACATGCACAAGGAAGGCGCTGCCTTCAGAAGCCTGATGAACAATTACGCCATCGCCGTCTCGATCGGCCTGCAATATGGTGTGCCGCTTGATGAATTTGTGGACGCCTTCACTTTCACCCGGTTTGAACCTGCCGGCATGGTTACCGGCAATGACGCAATTAAAAGCGCCACATCAATCGTCGACTATCTGTTCCGCGAACTGGCGATTTCATATCTTGACCGTACCGACCTTGCGCATGTCGAGCCCGATGAAGTGCGGTTCGATGCGATGGGCAGTGTTGCCGAAGAGGTCACCGGGCAAGTGCAACGCGTTGCAAGTACAGGCTTTGTCCGCAACAAGCTGGTCGTACTTGCCGGTGGCGCGCAGACCGCAAGAACGGCGGTTGTCGATGCGGTGGCTGCTGATGACATCGTCGCCGAAACGGCAACAATTGTTGCGGAAGCCGGCGCGACAACAGAAATGCTTGCGGTAAGCGCCACAACCGCGATTGCGGGCGGTTCAGGTGGCACAACGCGGACAGATTTGATGGTGGAGGCCAGAATTCGCGGCTATGAGGGCGAAAATTGCGCGGAATGCGGCAATTTCACCCTGGTCAGGAATGGCACCTGCCTGAAATGCGACACATGCGGGGCAACAAGCGGTTGCTCGTGAACAAACCGTCCCGATGAGCCGCACACCGTTGCACCGGGTGCGCGCCACGGCAAAGAGATAGGGAAATGCTACGCGGTAATTCGTAGCGCTGACATTGGCAGTTAGTTGCGTTGCGTACCTCCGAGAAAGTCATCATCGGAGTCTTCCCTGCTGAACTGGGCCGCTTATTAAAGCGGCCCTTTTTTTGCGCGACGGGGCAAAATGAAATTGCGCCGGTTAAGCCTTCATTCATCAAACTTTCCGATCCTGCTCAAATGCACGCGCAACAACAGGAAAATGGCCCAAAGTTGCAGGTATTCATGGCTCGGGACGATGCGGCCCGGGACAGGGTATTTGCGTTTCGCTACCGGGTGCTGGTGGAAGCATCCGGCCTTCAATCTGACTATGCCGACCATGAGGCAAAGACAGTCCGCGAACCGCTCGATCACGGGGCATTGCAGATCTATGTCGCGGATATGCAAAGCGGTGAAACGGCCGCCGCCCTGCGCTTGAACGCGGGCGCGCTGGACAGCAAGATCGGCGATATCGGAAAAATGGCCGGGTTTGGCCCGTTCAAGGAATTCAGTGCAAATGCGCTGACGATGACAAGCATGCTCGTCATCGCACCGAAATATCAGACAAGTTCGGCCGCGTCCCTCGCCATCAGCGCCGCTTACAAAATGGCCCGCAAATGCGGCAGCCTGTTCGACTTCACGCAATGCGCCCCGGAAATGTTGCCACTCTATCAGAAGCTTGGTTATCGCAAATTTCGCGACAACTTCATGGACGATACGCTGGGCTATCAGGTGCCGCTTGTCCTGGTAACGCAGGATTATGGACATCTGACCTTTGTTCGCTCGCCGCTCGGGGCAATAGCGCGCAAGATGACCAATTCTTCCGAAACAGCCAGCTGGTTTAACCGGACGTTCCCCGATTATGCCAATGTACCGATTGAATCGACCCTGAATGACGAGGATTTCTGGTATCTGCTGGCGCGTAAGCTGAACCAGTCGCCCCTGGCCGGGATTGCCCTGCTTGACGGGCTTACCTATAGCGAGGCAATCGAATTCATGCGCGCAGGCAGCGTGCTGGATTGTCCGGCGGGCGGGCGGATCATGAAAAAGGGCCAAATCGGACGCGAGATGTATGTCATCCTGTCAGGCGCTGTAAAAGTCCTGGCCGGCGCGGATGACGCGGTTGTCGCAAGGCTTGAAAAAGGCGAACTGTTCGGCGAGCTTGCCTATCTTTCGGAGTCCCCGCGCACCGCGGACATCATTGCGGATGAAGATGTCGAACTGCTCGTTCTCACGCAGAAGATGATGGAAAAGGCGCTGGCCGAAATGCCCGCAATCGCCGCGCGCATTTTATTCAACCTCTCCCTCATCCTGTGTGGCCGACTGAAAAACTCCACGGCCGTGCTTGTATCCGCAGCCCAAGGGCAAAAATCTGACGCCAGCGCCGGAGAGGAAATGCCGGAAAGCCCCGAAATTGCGGAGGCAGGTTAGCGACGCGGAACACCACTTCGTAACAGGGAGAGTTCCGCGCTTGCTAAGATGTTTTTGACCGCCAGTACTAGCCGTCCTGCTTCTTTTCGGTTGCCGCGGGCAGGGCCAGACGAATATGCAGTTCGCGCAACTGGTGAGCCGACACTTCGGCTGGCGCGCCGACCATCAGATCCTGCGCCTGCTGGTTCATCGGGAACATGATGACTTCCCGAATATTGGGTTCATCGGCCAGCAGCATGACGATCCTGTCGACGCCGGGCGCAATCCCGCCATGCGGCGGTGCGCCATAACGGAACGCTGAAATCATCCCGCCAAATTCGCGTTCGACCGCATCCTTGTCATATCCGGCGATACTGAATGCCTTGTACATGATATCGGGTCGATGGTTCCGGATCGCGCCCGAGGACAGCTCGATCCCGTTGCAGACAATGTCATACTGATAGGCAAGGATCGACAGGGGATCTTCGGCATCCAGCGCCTCAAGCCCGCCCTGCGGCATCGAAAACGGGTTATGGCCGAACTGAATCGAACCGTCCGTTTCATCCTTTTCGAACATCGGAAAGTCGACAATCCAGCAGAACTTGAAAATATCCTTCTCGCAGATGTCGAGTTGATCGCCGATCTTCACCCGCGCGGCGCCGGCAAGGGCTGCGGCGGCATCGGGTTTGTCGCAGGCGAAAAATAACGCATCGCCAGGCCCGACACCGGCTTTTTCAGCCATCCGTGTCAGGACATCGGCCGGAATAAACTTTGCGATCGGGCCCCTGCCCTGCAACGCATCCGGTGTGCCCTCAAAAATGATATATCCAAGCCCCGGTGCCCCCATATCGGACCGGGCCCAGTCATTCAGCTTGTCAAAGAAGCTGCGCGGTTGATCACCCGCGCCCGGCGCGGGGATCGCCCGCACCACGCCGCCGGCTGCAATCGGCTTCTTGAAGGCATTGAATGTCACCGCATCAAGGGCGAAGAATTCGGTCACATCGCAAATTTCGATGGGGTTGCGCAAATCCGGTTTATCGGAACCGTATTTCAGCATCGCATCACGATAGGGAATGCGCGGAAACGGCAGCGCGGTTACCGCACGGTCATCGGCAAATTCCTCGAACACCCCGTGCAGAACCGGCTCGACCGCGGCAAAAACATCATCCTGGGTGACAAAGGACATCTCGATATCAAGCTGATAGAACTCGCCCGGCGAACGGTCGGCGCGCGCATCCTCATCGCGAAAACAGGGCGCGATCTGAAAATACCGGTCAAACCCTGCCACCATAATGAGCTGCTTGAATTGCTGCGGCGCCTGCGGCAACGCATAGAACTGCCCTGGGTGCAGGCGGCTTGGCACGAGAAAGTCGCGCGCGCCTTCCGGGCTGGACGCAGTAAGAATTGGTGTCTGAAACTCGGTAAACCCCTCTGACTCCATACGCCGACGCAAGGAAGCAATAATCTTGCTGCGCAAAACAATATTGTTGTGAAGCGTCTCGCGCCGCAGATCGAGATAGCGGTACCGCAACCGGATATCTTCGGGATAATGCGGTTCGCCGAATACTGGAAGAGGCAACTCCTCGGCCGCGGACATCAGATCACATGCATCGATCCGCACTTCCACCTGCCCTGTATCAAGGCCTGGATTCACTGTTTCCGCATCCCGCGCGACGACCCGTCCGGTCACTGTAATCACGCTTTCGGCGCGCAAATGCTCCACATCCTTGAAAGCGTCCGCATCAGGCTCAACGACACATTGCGTCAGGCCGAAATGGTCGCGCAGATCGATGAACAACAAACCACCATGATCGCGTTTGCGGTGAACCCAGCCGGACAGGCGAACCGTCGATCCCACATCGGATTCGCGCAGTTGGCTGCAATTATGTGTACGGAACTCGTGCATTGTCTCCTATTCCCTAATAGCTGGCGGAGAAGCGCATGGATGATGACGCCTGTCAAGCCTGCGCGCTCTGTTTTCACGCGACTGCGGCCTCCTGTTGGGGTATAGCTTGCAACCATGCGTGTGATTACCGATACCGCAGCGTTAAGTGACTGCTGCAACAGACTGGCAAAAGCCGAATTCATAACCGTCGATACGGAATTTATCCGGGACAAGACCTATTGGCCCCGGCTGTGTCTTATTCAAATCGCCGGGCCCGAAGACGAGCTGATTGTCGACCCGCTGGCCGACGGGATCGATCTTGCGCCCTTTTATTGGCTGATGGCGCAGGAATCGGTAACCAAGGTGTTTCACGCCGCGCGTCAGGATGTGGAAATATTTTTCCATGAGGGTCAGACCATCCCCACCCCGCTATTCGATACCCAGGTTGCCGCCATGGTGTGTGGATTTGGGGATTCGATCGGCTATGACAATCTTGCGCGGAAAATTCTGAATGTGCGGATCGACAAGAGTTCTCGCTTCAGCGATTGGGCCCGCCGTCCCCTGACTGAACGGCAGCTTAACTATGCCATTCAGGATGTCACACATTTACGCCATGTCTATGAATGGCTGCATACGAAACTGGACGAAAATGGACGGTCGCATTGGTTGCAGGAGGAAATGGCTATTCTGACCGCACCGTCCACCTATGAAATGCATCCTGAAAATGCCTGGCTGCGAATCAAGGCACGCGGCGCCAATCGCCGCTTTCTGGGGGTCCTCAAACATGTTGCGGCCTGGCGCGAACAAGCTGCTCAGGATCGCGATATCCCGCGCAATCGCGTGTTACGCGACGAGGCGCTTGTGGAAATTGCCGGCCACCCCCCCAAATCAATCAAGGAACTTGGCGATCTGCGTAATGTTCCCAAGGGTGTGGCTGAAGGCCGCCTTGGTCAGGCATTGCTGGCTGCGATCCTGGAGGGCGTGGCACTGGATGAAGCGGAACTGCCGACACTGCCCAAAAAGCCCGCTGTCACAACGAATAACGGTTCACTTGTCGAATTGATGAAAGTCCTGCTGAAACGGCAATGCGAGGAAGCCGGTGTCGCCCCCCGGCTGGTTGCCAATGCAACCGATCTTGAATTGATTGCCGCCGATGACAATGCGCCAGTGCCCGCACTGTCAGGCTGGCGTTACGAGCTGTTCGGACAGGCCGCACTGAATCTCAAACATGGCAAGCTGGCACTGGCGGCAAACGGCCGGAAAGTGCGGCTGATCGAGCTTGATACGGAATAGTCCGCGACGCGGGCTTCCGGATCAGGTCAGCAAATATCGATTCGCGGGGAAAGATCGATGGCTTGTGCCAATTGACGCAGGCGCTTTTGCAGCACTTCCCCGTTCAAATCTGCGAATTTCTTCGGCATAGCGAGGATAAGTTCGTCTTGTGAAATACGCAGCGGGCAATCGCGCAGAATACCCGCCGTGCCACCTGACAAAGTATGCGCCAATCGCAGCGCGCGCCCCAATATACGCGCACCCGACGCAGCCTCTCCCGCAAACTCGAGATAGGCGCTGATCGGCCCTTCGGCAGGTTCGGTTTTATAGCGGAAATAAATCGCGATCCCGAGCAAAGCCCGCCCCAGATGATTGATGCCGACAAAGGGAGAATTCATCACTTCTGCCATGCTGTGATCCGCGCGATGGTCGGGATGCACGCGCCAGCCAATATCGGACAAAAGACAGGCACAACGCCGCAAACGTTGTGAGGATTCGCTTTCACCCGCAAAAAGCGGATCGGTCCAAACGGTAATCTCATCCGCATGTTCAGGGAAGCGCCCCAATGCCGCCCCCTTTTCTTCGCAGGCATGCAGTAAAGGATCGCGTTCGCGCACATTGGCCGCAAGCTGATCGAACAGCAGCCCTTCACGCAGCCCATAAGAGGAAAAGACGATCCGTCGCACGCCGGTCACTTTCAACAGGCGATTGAGAACCAGCGCACCGGTCGCCGCAGTTGGCTGGCGCGATTTCGGCAACCCCTTGATCAGACCGATTTGTCCGACATCCATGTTAGCGACCCTCTCCGTCAGGCGGATCGCATCAGGTGCCAGGACGTTATATTCGTGAATTACCCTGATCGGATGGTCAATCGCTGCCATATGCGCCTGCGCAAGCGCACGCCATGACCCGCCAACCGCATAAAGGGTCTTTCCCTTGAAGTTTTGCAGCCAGCGTTGCCGCGCAAATGCTTCCACCACGAATTTCCGGCGCGCGCGAAGCGATTTCTCAAATTGCGCCTGCAGCCGGACCGGACCGAGCGGCAATGTTATCGCATTGCCGCATTTTGTCTCGCCAATCCCGACAAGCTCCAGACTGCCGCCGCCCAGATCGCCGACAAGCCCCGACGCGCGCGGATTACCCGCCAATACGCCAAGCGCCGCCAGCCGGGCCTCATCAAGTCCGGATATCAGTTTGACGGCAAACCCGCTTTCACCGCTCAATTGCCGGACGAAATCCGCGCCATTCTCCGCATCGCGGACCGCGGCGGTGGCAACAGCCTGCACCTGATCCACCTGCATGGCATCAAGCAGCAATGCAAATCTGCGTAATGTCGCAACAGTACGATCCGCAGCCTCCGCATCGATCCTGCCGGTAGCGGAAACGCTCCGCCCCAATCCGCAAAATACTTTTTCGTTGAATAGCGGCAGCGGTGTCCGCCGCAACCCGTCATAAACGACAAGACGGACAGAGTTCGATCCGATATCGACAACAGCGATATGGTTTTGCGTGACAGTGTTTGTCTGCGCCGCTGAACCCGCGGCGCTTACCATGGCCAACTCACCCGCCATACTAATCATTCTTTGCGGAATCTCCGAACAAAGTCACAGGTTTATCACGTGCGATAGCCTGACCCCGCCCCGAAAGGCTTGGATTCGTCATGAAGTAATTATGCGCTGTAAAAGGCGCTTCCCCATCCTTGGGGCCCTGTCGGATATAGCTGTCGTCAGGCATCAGAACCCAGCTTTGCGTATTATCCTTAAGATTTGCCATCATTACCTGGTCAAGAATCTGCCGGTGCACGGTCGCGTTTTCAACCGGCACAAGGGTTTCAACACGAAAATCGAGGTTTCGTGGCATCAGGTCCGCTGAGCCAATATAGATCGCAGCCTGGTCAGACGGCAATCCATACCCGTTTCCGAAGCAGAAGATGCGCGAATGCTCCAGATAGCGGCCGACAATACTCTTTACACGAATATTTTCCGACATACCCGGTATTCCGGCACGCAAACAACAGATGCCACGCACCACCAGCTCCACCTTTACGCCCGCCTGCGACGCACGGTACAAGCCCGTGATCACCTGCGGATCGACAAGCGAATTGACCTTGATCCAGATCGCGGCAGGCTTGCCCTGCTTGGCAAAGTCGATTTCCTTCTGGATATGCTCAATTATCCGCTGACGCAGATTGATCGGCGAGATGGCAATTTTGCTCAGCCGCGTGGGCGGGGCATAACCAGTGCAATAATTAAATAGTTGCGTCGCGTCGCGACAAAGTACCGGGTCGGCGGAAAATAACGACAGATCGGTATAAATGCGTGCATTGATGGGGTGATAATTGCCCGTCCCAAAATGCACATAGGAGCGAAGCTGCTTGCTTTCGCGGCGCACGACAAGACTGACCTTGGCGTGGGTTTTCAGATCGATGAACCCGAACACGACCTGCACGCCCGCGCGTTCAAGCTCACGCGACAGCTGAATATTGGCGGCCTCATCAAAGCGCGCCTTCAACTCGATCAGTGCCGTGACCGATTTGCCGTTTTCCGCTGCCTCGATCAGCGCTTTGACGATCGGCGATTCCCGACCTGCACGATACAGGGTTTGCCTGATCGCAATGACGTTCGGGTCCGCTGCCGCCTGACGCAGGAACTGCACCACCACATCAAACGATTCATAAGGGTGATGAACAAGAATATCCTTTGCGCGGATTGCCGCAAAGCAATCCCCGCCATGATCCCTGATCCTTTCGGGAAAGCGTGCATTATAGGGCGGAAACAGCAGATCGCGGCGGCTGTCGACAATCAGCTGCTGGGTATTTGCAAGCCCCAGCATGCCGTGAACATTGACGATGCCGGGATCATTGACTTCCATCTCCCGCACCACAAAGTCGCGCAAGGCTTTTGGCATGTCCGCCTCGATCTCAAGCAGCACGACATTGCCGCGCCGCCGCCTGCGCAGTGCGGTTTCAAAGTTCCGCACCAGATCCTCGGCTTCTTCATCGATTTCAATTTCACTGTCCCGGATAACGCGAAACGCCCCGCGCGCCAGCAGCTCATACCCCGGGAACAGCCGGTCAAGAAACAGCTCAAGCATCTGCTCAAGCGCCAGGAACCGGACCTGCCGCCTGCCCTCCCCCCGCGAAGGCAAGCGAATGAAACGCGGCACCTGCTGCGGTAATGGCAGAAGCGCAGCCATTTGCCGACCATCCGACAAACGGCGCAATTCCATCATGATGCAAAAACCAAAATTGGGAATGAAAGGGAATGGATGCGCAGGATCAATCGCCAGGGGCGTGAGGACCGGAAAGAAATTCGACAGGAAGATATCCTCAAGCCAATCCCTGTCCTGTGCGTTTAATTCATCGCTCGACATCACGACAATACCGGCGTCACGCAATTCGCTCTGCAATCGCGTCCAGCTTTCGGCCTGCCCCACCATGAGGCTGGTCGCCCTGGCATGCACCTTGGCCAATTGCTCCGCCGGGCCAAGCCCGTCCTGGCTCAATTGCTCAACGCCAGCTTTCACCTGCGCATGCAATCCGGCGACCCGAACCGTATAAAACTCGTCCAGATTTGATGCCGAAATTGATAGAAAACGCAATCGTTCCAGCACCGGATGGTTGCTGTTATTGGCTTCCTCAAGCACGCGCTGATTGAACGCCAACCAGGAAATCTCACGATTGATAAACAGCTCTTCAGGCTGCAATTTCGACAAGTTCATCGGCTTGTCGGATGATTTACGTGTCTTGCTTTCCGACTGCTTCGCTGCCTCGCTCACCCTGGGCTCCTATCTCTCATGCTGTGGCTTTACCATCATAAGACTGTTTGGTGAACGCAGCATGACAGATGCCATATCGCGCATTGCGCGGGATAGTTGCAACAAATACCCATGCAGAATGCTCGGGGCATTGCCGCCACCCGGACGATCTTACATCACAAGGTCCCGCGGAAATCACCGCCATCCATGACCAGATTCTGGCCGGTGATGAAGCCTGCATACCGGCTGCACAAAAAGGCACAGGCTGCACCGAATTCATCGGGGTCGCCGAACCGGCCCGCCGGATTTGCCGCCGCCGCCGCAGCAGCAACCTCGTTGATATCCTGCCCCGGTTGGGTCCGCGCCAAAAATCCACCACGCAGCCTGTCCGTATCGAACGGGCCGGGGAGCAAATTATTGATCGTTACATTGTGCCGCACGGTTTCGCGCGACAATCCGGCGACAAAACCGGTGAGCCCTGCACGCATGCCATTTGACAGGGCCAGCGCCGGAATGGGGTTCTTCACCGCCGCACTGGTAATATTGACGATCCGGCCATATTTCCGCTTGATCATACCATCGACAGTCTGACGGATCAGCTCAATCGCGCTGAACATATTTCCGTCAAATGCACCAAGCCAGTCATCGCGGTTGAATTTGCGAAAATCCCCCGGCGGCGGCCCGCCACTGTTGCACACAAGAATATCTGGCAGATGCCAGATATTCTTGTGTGC
>CALAQW010000204.1 GCA_937888955.1 uncultured Alphaproteobacteria bacterium
CAACAGTCGTGTTCAGCATCGTGTGCTCTTCCGATCTATGCTGAACACGACTGTTGAAGCGGTCGAATCCCTGCTGGCGCGAGGGCGCAGGGCGCTGAAGCAGGCCCTGAAAGAAGAAATTTCAGAGTTGCTGGAAAGCATATAGAGGTGCCAGGGCATGAACATGGATAAGCAGAAATTTGAAAGGATTTTGGCCACCCATGGCGGCAATCCGGATGCCTGGCCCGAAACGGAACGGGCCATGGCCTTGAATTTTGCCGTCACCGATCCGCAGGCGGCAATTATGCTGCGCGAAGCACGCGCGCTTCATACCCTGATCGGTGAGCTGCCCGATATTGATCCATCACCGGACTTAACCGACCGGATCATCCATGCCGCTGTCGCGCAGAACCAGACCGCCAATGCCGATATGCGCCAGCAAGGCCGGCAGTCATCTATCCTCACTGATTACCGGCAGCGCATGCGGCGGCTGCGCGAGGGGCTATGGCCGTTCGGCCCGCTCTGGCGACCGGCGGCGGGGCTGGCGGCGCCGGCCTTGTTCGGGCTCTTGCTCGGGCTTTACCAGCCGCAACTGATCGCCACGACCGCACCCACAGCGACGACCGCCACCGTCACCGCCATCACATTGACAAGCACAGCCGAGACAAGCACGGCCGGCGCGGTCAGCGATAACGCGCAGGCGCCGGCTTACGATCTGACCGAGCTTGCCTTTGCATCCCTTGATCCGCTGGACAGTTTTGTGATCCGCGACGCAAGCTTTCTGCCAGCCCCCGCGACATGGCGGAACACGCAACAGCCCGTGCAACAGCGGATGCAACACTCCTCGCAACAGAATGCGACAATCGCCGCACCAGTTGCGACAGCCGACGATAAAGAAGCAACGACAACGAACATATCGGATATGAAACAGACCGCCTCGCCGCCATCGCCTGATCCGGTGATCTCAGCACCGGCCGCACCGGCAATTCCGGCTTTGCCGCAGCCAGGACGCAGCGGCGCGCCTGGCTCGGCCCTGGGCTTTTCGCCATCGGGCAGTCAGGGAGGCTGGCGCTGATGCCGAAAACAACGACGATCCTTTTGACTTTGCTCGCGCTGTCGTTCGGCGGCAATATGTTCATCGGCGGGCTGTGGCTTGGTAATCGCATGCAGGCGCATAGCGACACCACCCCCCATCTCACACGACACGCCCCCGCAGCGCTGTCCGCCGCTGCGGGTATGTCACCAAACGAGATATCAATGCGTCGGCCGCATGCCGGACGGATGCTGCTGGGCGCGGCTTTCGAGGATTTACCCGATGAGTTGCGGCAGCAATTCCGGCAGGCATTGCGCGCGAATGGCGGCAAGCTGCGGCGCGCCCTGGCAGCCGAGAAAACCGCCCGCAATGCCGCCCTCGACGCCTTGCAGGCGGACCCTTTCGATGCCGCCGCCCTGGCCCGCGCGCTGAGCGCCATCCGCACAGCCGAGGGCGAACGCCGCGCCATCGCCCATGAAGCCACGCTCAGCCTGATTGAAAAGCTCACCCCCGAACAACGCCAGGCGATGCACCACAAGCTCAGCCAGTCGCTGCTCGCGCCGCACCCGATGCAACCCGGCCATATGGATTTTCACCGCAAGCCGCCAATGGCAGACGGTGACAGCACAGTACCTTTGCCCGGCAGATGATACGCCGTTAGGAGCGCTCGGGCTCGGGCTTGGTATCGGGCTGGGTATCGGGCTGTGCGCCTTCCGCCCCCTCAGTGGCGATCCCCGATAGATAATCAGCCGCCCGTTGCCGGTGTTCGGACGTGACATGCCCGCGCACCATGCCGAAAGCGGCGCTCAGGACCGTCAGATCATCGGTAAATCCAAGCCCCGCGATAATATCGGGAATCAGATCGGCAGGCATGATGAAATAAGCCAGCGCACCGAGTAAAATCGCCTTCACACGGCTTGGCGTTGCGGGATCAAAAGCGCAGAAATAGGCGGCCAGCAGCTCATCGGCGAATGGAATACGGCCTGCAAACCGGCGCAGCTTGGGGAAGAAGCGGCGGCGGACAAGTCGCGCATTGCGGGCGATCCGGCCCGGCTTGCGCAGTTCCGGATCCTGCAAATCCATGGCACTCTCACAAGTTTGCACATCATTGTGCGACCTATCCGCACTTAGGAAGCCGCAGGCCAGCCAACAAGAGCGCGCAGGGTGGTCGCATCCTGCAAAACAAGGTGCTAAAAGCATGCCAACGCCCCGCACCGGGGCCGTCAACCACATCCGGCAGGGAGTGAAACATGGAACTCAACGATAAAATTTCCGCAATCATCACCGGCGGCGCGTCGGGGCTCGGGGAAGCCACCGCGCGCGAACTCGCGTCGCTCGGCGTCAAGGTCGCGCTGTTCGACCTCAATGCCGAACGCGGCGAAAAGGTCGCCAGCGAGATCGGCGGCGTGTTCTGCGAATGCAATGTGACCGATGAAGCCAGCGTCGATGCGGCCTTCGAAAAGGCACGCGCCGCGAACGGCCAGGAACGCATCATGATCAACTGCGCGGGCACCGGCATCGCGATGAAAACCGCCTCGCGCAAGAAAGATACGGGCGAGATTCAGTTCCACCCGCTCAGCCGTTTTGACCAGATCATTCAGATCAATCTGGTCGGCACCTTCCGCTGCATCGCGAAATCCGCGGCCGGCATGATGAGCCTTGATCCCATCACCCCCGATGGCGGGCGCGGCTGCGTCGTCAACACCGCCTCCGTCGCGGCGCAAGATGGCCAGATCGGCCAGGCGGCCTATTCCGCTTCCAAGAACGGCGTCGTCGGCATGACCCTGCCGATCGCGCGCGATCTGGCGCAGGAAGGCATCCGCTGCTGCACCATTCTGCCGGGGCTGTTCAACACCCCGCTGATGGCCGGCGCGCCGGAGAAGGTAAAGCAGGCGCTTGGCGCGCAGGTCCCCTTCCCCTCGCGACTTGGCCATGCCGAGGAATATGCGAAGCTTGCCCGCCATATCTGCGAGAACGAGATGCTGAACGGCGAAAGCATCCGGCTCGACGGCGCAATCCGGATGGCCCCGCGCTAATCCGCAACAACAGTCATGTACAACAGAAAGGCCGGGGCGGTTCGCCACCCCGGCCTTTTATTCTTGCCTGATATGGTTGCCTGAACCGGCTCAATCGCGGTGGGTTTGTTTGATTGCCTTTGCGCTGTGCAGCTGGCCGATTTCATCGGCGCTGAACCCCCAATCGGCGAGCACCGCATCGGTATCTTCCCCCGGGATCGAGGGGGGTTTCTGGATTTCGCATTCGGTGCGGCTGAAACGCGGTGCAGGGCCAGGCTGTGTCACCCCGTTCACGGTTACGAAACTGCCGCGTGCCTGATTATGCGGATGCGCCATGCTTTCCTCGAGATTGAGGATCGGGGCAAAGCAGACATCGCTGCCCTCCATGATATCGCACCATTCGTCGCGGGTCTTGCTGAGGAATACCTCGCGCAGGCGCGATTTCATCTGCTTCCAGCCTTGCGGATCAAGCTGCCCCGGCAAGTCCCCCTGTTTGTCGAGCCCGGTTTTTTCGAGCAGTTCAGCATAGAATTTCCCCTCAATCGAACCGATCGAGATGAACTTCCCGTCTTTGGTTTCATAGACATTATAGTAATGCGAACCGCCATCGATGGCATTCGTGCCGCGTTCCTCGCTCCACCGGCCCATTGCCTTCATGGCATAGAAGATCGTCATCAGCGAAGCCGCGCCTTCGGTCATCGCGCAATCGATCACCTGCCCCTTGCCCGATGTGCGCGCCTCGATAATGCCCGCAAGCACCCCCATGGCGAGATACAGCGCACCGCCGCCGAAATCGCCGACAAGATTAAGCGGCGCGACGGGCGGCTCCCCCTCCCGGCCGATGGCATTCAGGGCCCCGACAAGCGAGATATAGTTGATGTCATGCCCGGCCGCATGGGCAAGCGGACCATGCTGGCCCCAACCCGTCATCCGTCCGTAGACAAGCTTTGGATTGCGCTTGAGACAGACATCGGGCCCGATCCCAAGCCTTTCTGTCACACCGGGGCGAAACCCTTCGGTAAAGGCATCGGCTTTTTCAACCAGTTTCAATACGGTTTCAACGCCCTCTGGCGTCTTGAGATCGACCGCAAGCGAGCGGCGGCCGCGATTGAGCAGATCGGCTTTGGGATCACGCTTCATCCCCAGATCGGCGGCCTCCGTCCGGTCGATGCGGATTACCTCCGCCCCCAGATCGGCAAGCAGCATGGCGCACATCGGGCCCGGCCCGATCCCCGCAATTTCAACTATCCTCACACCGGCTAACGGTCCCATCGACGACATCTCCCCTTGTTTCTGGTTGGTGCAATTTTTGATTTGCCAACCAGTATAGGGGAGAGAATGCGGTCCGCGATAGCGCGCTAGGCGGTTGCTTCCTCTTTCTTCTTATTCATATGCGGATCAAGCATCCTGTGCAGATGCACGATGAAATAGCGCATATGCGCATCATCCACGGTTTTCTGCGCCGCACCGCGCCAGGCGGCATAGGCTTCGTCATAGCTTGGAAAGATACCGACGATATCCAGCTCATCCGTATTCTGAAAATCCACGGTTTGCGGATCGACAAGCCGGCCGCCAAACACCAGGTGAAGTAATTGTTTGCTCATGTTCGCATTCCCATTGCTCGGAAAGGACAAAATAACACAGTTATGTTAACCAATGCTGACCGCGGCCACTCGTTCACCGAAAATCAAGCAAGTTTCGCGCCATTTCCCGGACATTGCGCCGGCAACGGGCTGTCGCCGATCAGAAAGCCTTGGCCCTATGAAATAAGTAGGGCAGACTGCGCCAAAACCAATCGCTGCATTCACTAACTAATGCTTATCTGGCGGAACAACCATGGATCTTTCATTCAGCCCCGAAGAAATCGCATTTCGCGATGAAGTCCGGACATTCATCGCCGAAAATTTACCGGCCGAGCTTGTCGCAAAGGTTCGCGATTCCGGCCGGGTGAAACGCGAAGACCTCTATCCCTGGCACAAAAAGCTCCATGAAAAGGGCTGGGCCGCGCCGAAATGGCCGGCCGAGCATGGCGGGCCAGGCTGGACGCCGATGCAGCGCTTTATCTTTGATCAGGAAATGACGCTTGCCGGCGCACCGCCGCTCAGCGCATTCGGGCTGACCATGCTGGCCCCTGTGCTGATCGCCTATGGCACCCCCGAACAGCAAAAGACACATCTGCCCAAAATCCTGTCAGGCGAAATTTTCTGGTGTCAGGGTTATTCCGAGCCGGGATCGGGTTCGGATCTCGCCTCCTTGCGTACCCGCGCGGAGGATAAGGGTGATCATTATCTGGTCAACGGGCATAAAATCTGGACAAGTAATGCGCATGAGGCGGACTGGATCTTCTGCCTCGTCCGCACAGATCCCGACGTCAAGCCACAACGCGGGATCAGCTTTCTGCTGATCGATATGAAGACACCTGGCATCACCGTCAAACCGATCATCTCGATCAATGGCCGGCACAGCCTGAATGAGGTGTTCCTGGAAGATGTGAAGGTGCCCAAGCAAAACCGGATCGGCGAGGAAAATCAGGGATGGACCTATGCCAAGTTCCTGCTTGGCAATGAGCGGACGGGGATCGCCGGGGTCGCGCGGTCCAAGGGTGCGCTTGAGCAATTGCGCACCATCGCGGAATGCGAGCTGGATGGTGACGGACAACCGCTGATCGCAAACCCGGATTTCCGGCGACGGCTGGCGGAAATCGAGGCCGATCTGACCGCCATTTCCTATACCGATCTGAGGGTTGCCGCGCAGGCCGCGGCGGGCGAAGCGCTGGGTCCCGAAGCCTCGATCCTGAAGGTGAAGGGTACCGAGATTCAACAAGCGATCAGCGATCTGGCGGTTGAGGCACTGGGCTGCTATGCCGCGCCCTTCGATCCGGATATGGGCGATAATTTCGGCCCTGTTGGCCCGGATTATCGCGCAGGCGTTGTGCCCGGCATGTTGTTCGGACGCGCCGCTTCGATCTATGGCGGCACCAATGAGGTGCAACGCAATATCGTCGCCAAAGGCGTGCTTGGCCTTTGAGCAATCGCGGCCCAGCGGTGAGGAGGCGGGGGTGCAGCTACACCCCCCCTTTTGACCGCTCAGCTATTGAGGAAATGGCGGAAATCCGCGATCAGTGCTTTTACGGCGGCAGCCACCAGCCGCTCCCCATCTTCCGGGGTCGCAAGCGCGGGGTTTGAGCCGATCCGACCATCGGGAAATTTCTCCCGATATTGTGCTGCATGGGTGAACCGACCCGATGGTGCGGTTTCGGGTTCGAGCGGTACATGCTTGATATGATCGGGATAAGCGAATTGCGTGACCGCAACTTCCGACGGGGTCGCATGCCCGCCATGGCCTTGCGGATAAAGCTGTTTGCAAAGATCGTAAATCCCGGGCAATAGCCACCAGCTTTGCTGTACGCAGTCGGGGATCACGCGCTGCTGATTGATCCCGTGCCCGCCCAGGCTGACATCGGCGTTCAATTCCGCAAAGGCGCTGTTCAGCGTGGCGATATTGCCGCCATGGCCGTTCAGAAAATAGATCTTCTCGAATCCGTGCTGCGCGAGCGAGTTCACCCAATCCCGGATGACGGCGACAAATGTGGCTGGCCGCAACGTCATCGATCCGGGAAACGCCATGTGATGCTGCGCCACCCCGACATTGAAGGTCGGCCCGACGAGGATGTCGGCTTCCGCCCCCGCGCGCGCGGCAATCACCTCGGCGCAGATCGCATCCGTGCCGATAAGCCCGGTCGGCCCATGCTGCTCGAACGAACCGATCGGCACGATGATGCCACTGCTGCGCGCAAGATAAGCCTCGACTTCGGGCCAGGTGGCGAGTTGCAGCTGCATCGATACTCCTTCCGACAACGTGGATCACGGGCAAGGCAGGTTAGCGGGTGAGGGACCAATTGCAAGGTTTCATGTTCCGGGCAATCCCGACAGCCCGTGCGGCCGCGGGCAAAAATATGCGCCGCCGGGTTTATACGCACAGAAAAGACCCGCGGGGTCTTGCGGAAGCGCGCAGAGCCGGTCATATTCCACCGCAACAAAGTTGTCTTAAAAGAACAGGACAGGGAGGCCCGCGTGGTAGACACATCAAACGGCCCGCTTACGGGCGTCAAAATCTTGGATATGACCAGCGTCGTGCTGGGTCCTTATGCGACTCAATTGCTTGCGGATATGGGCGCGGAAACAATCAAGGTCGAGACGCCGATCGGCGATCTGATGCGTACCGCGGGCCCGAGCCCGCATGGTGACATGGGGCCGATCTTTCTCACCCTTAACCGGAATAAGAAATCGGTCGTGCTCGACCTGCGAAAGGACGAAGCCAAGGACGTTTTCCGCAAGATGCTTGCCGAGTGCGACATCTTCATGACCAATGTCCGTCCCGACGGGCTGAAGCGGCTGGGCTTTGGCTATGATGAAGTAGCCAAGATCAAGGAAGACATCATCTATGTGCATGCGGTCGGCTTTGGCGAGGATGGCCCCTATGCCGGACGTCAGGCCTATGACGATCTGGTGCAGGGTGCGGCCGGTCTTGCCGATCTGATCCCGCGCGCGAGCAATGAGATCGACGATCCGCGCTTCCTGCCCTCGATCGTGGCGGACAAGGCGACAGGGCTGCATATGGTCTATGCGACGCTTGCCGCCCTGTTCCATCACCAGCGGACCGGTGAGGGGCAGTTCGTTGAAGTGCCGATGATGGAAGCGCTGGTCGGGTTCAATCTGGCGGAGCATTTCTATGGCCATGCCTATGATCCGCCCGTCGGCCAGTGGGGCTATACCCGCGTGCTGACCCCGAACCGCAAACCGTTCAAGAGCAAGGACGGCTATATCGGTATCGTGCCTTATACCGACAAGCACTGGCCGCTGTTCTTCGACCTCGCCGGGCATCCGGAGATGTGGGACAAATGGCGCAATGCGAGCTTTGAGGACCGCACCAAATATATCGACGAGCTTTACGGCATGATTGGTGAGGTAACGCAGGAAAAAACCACCCAGGAATGGATGGAACTGCTCGATGCGAACGACATCCCCTGCATGCGGATCAATCAGCTGCCGGATCTGCAGAACGACCCGCATCTGAAGGCGGTCAAGTTCTTCGAACCGCGCAAGCACCCGACCGAAGGCAATTACTTCACGACCAAACATCCGGTGAAGTTCTACAAGACGCCGGCAAAATTCCGCAGCCATCCGGCCCGGCTTGGCGGCGATGTGCGCGAGGTGCTGCAGGGTTACGGCTATACGCCTGATCAGATCGACGCCATGATCGAAGCTGGTTCTGTCGGTCGCCCGCGTCAGGAAACCGACAAGGACTAAACGGATAGATCAGATAACCGGTGGCATTTTTCCGTCACTGGTTGCTGCCGCAACATAAACCCTCGCGCCAATTCAGGCGCGGGGGTTTTTCTTTCGGGTGATTCAGGAAGTCGCCCCCGCATCGCGCAGGGCCTTGCAGTTATCGGCCCAGTCATAACCCGCACTGAGCCGCCGGTGCCGTTCATCGATATAGCGGCGCATGCTGGGGTCGGTGAAGATATAAGGCTGCGCGTCGATGATCGCCTCCAGCACCTGCTTGCCCACCACATCGGGATCGAGCCCCGCGCCAAGTGCGGCCGCCATCCGCTCCCGGTCGCGACCAAGGCTTGCTCCACCATAGCGGTCCTGCCGGTGCATGGTGGAATCGTAGATATTGGTCGCAACCGCCCCCGGACACAGGACCGACGCATTGATATCGGGATATTTCTTGAGCTCCTCATTCAGCGTTTCAATGAGGGTAACCACACCGAACTTGGCTACATTATAAGGCCCCATACCGCGAAAACTTGCCATCCCGGCCATGGAAGAAGTCGCCAGGAAATGCCCGCCTTCCTGCTGCTGCTTGATCACCGGCACGAATGCCTGCAGACAATAGATCGGCCCCCACAGGCAGACATCGATACACCATTCCCAGTTTTTCTGGTCGCATTTATCGAGCGCACCCGTCACCCCGACCCCGGCATTGGCACAGGCAACATGCACCTTGCCGAACTTTTCAAGCGTCGCATCCTTTGCGGCAAACACCGCATCGCGGTCTGTCACATCGAGCGCAACTCCCGCCACATCGCCGCCAGCCGCCTGCAATGCCGCAACTTCCTTATCGAGTTTTTCCGCATCGATATCGCTCAGCATGACCTTCATGCCCGCATCCACAAAAGCGCGCGCCATGCCAAGCCCCATACCGCTCGCGGCACCGGTAATGAATGCAACTTTTCCCTTGACGTCTTTCATGTTTCCTCAAGCCGGGTGGATCGCACCCGGCCCTCCCCTTTTCATGGTTCTGTTATCGTTCAGTTGTGAGATTATTTCTTGCCGAACTGCGGCTCGCGCTTTTCGGCAAAGGCGCGCTGTGCCTCTTTCGCGTCGGCCGAGCGCATGCTCTGCCCCTCAAGTGCGAGCGACAAGGGCAGGATCTGCGACGAGAGGGCGCGAATGTAATTGTTGATCGGTACTTTCGAGGCGCTGATCGCCATGGCTGGCCCGGCGGCAAGCTGATCCGCGCAGGCCAGTGCCTTTTCCATTATCTTGTCATCCTCGACCAGAAAATTGACGAGCCCCATCTCCATCAGCGCTTCCCCCGTCAGCCGTTCGCCGGTCATCAGAAACCATTTTGCCCGGTTGACGCCCATGAGCAGCGGCCAGATGACCTGCCCGCCATCGCCCGCGCCAATTCCCATCTTCACATGGGTATCGGCAAAAACCGTACTCCTGCCAGCCACCACAACATCGCAAAGCAACGAAATGGTCGCGCCAAGCCCCATGGCATAGCCCTGCACCGCGGAAATGATCGGCTTGCGCAATTCCAGAATGTGATCGACAATCTGCCGCGCTTCTTCGAGGCTCAAGCCCCCCGCACCGCTATCGCCACTGTCGCCGCCGAAATCGCCGCCCGCGCAAAAGGCGCGCCCAGCCGCCGCCAGCAGCACCACCCGGACATCCCGGTCGGCTTCGGCATCGCGGGTAAAACGCGCAAGCTCATGATGCATCGCGCCATTGACCGCATTCAGCCGGTCAGGCCGGTTCAGCGTGACGATGGCAACCCCATTGTCACGTTTTTCAATCAATAAAGTGCTGTAATTTTCCTGCTGCAAGCTCATCGCTTCCTCCCCTGCCTGTTGGCCGGCATTGCGGCTCTTTGAGACAAGCCTAGGAGAGTTTGATGTGAAGCGACAAGCGCAAACTGTGCAACAGGCGCGGCGGTGGCACGCACGCGCCTGTCGAGACCGTGTCCGCGACGCTACCGTTTAACCGATGACATGCACGGTACTTGCCTGCGGTCCCTTATCGCCTGACACAGCGACATAGCGGACCTTCTGACCCGGTTCGAGTTTATCGAAATCCGCATCCACCACGGCATGCTTGTCAAAGAAGATGTCGGAACCGTCCTCTCCTTCGATAAAGCCATAGCCTTCAAAATAGAACAATCGGGCGATCGCGCCATGAGGCTGCCCCTCATGATGTTTCACAAACCCTTCCAGCTTGCGGTCCCGGTCCTGCAATTGCCGCCGCGCCGCATTGAAGGCATCGCGGATCGCGACATAGGCATCTTCATGGGCATGATTATTGTCGGGATTGCGGCGAACATTCACCTCCTGATTTCCGGGCAGGGTGATATGAATACGAACGGAAAACAGGCCGCCCTTGCTTTTATGTTTGTCGGGGGCGGTGATCGCGACGCGGCAGGAGGTTATTCGCTGGTGAAACCGTTCAAGCTTGTCTGCTTCCTTTTCTATCCGCGTCCGGACGGCATCAGACGGATCCATACCTTCAAAGACGATTTCCAGCGGATGTTCCATATATCTTTCTCCCGCATTGCGATGCGCTTATGCGCGGTTACCACAGTTTGGGCCAAGCTAACGCGATTATACCGACGGGCGATTGACCCAAATCAAGGCTTAAAACAGAAGCCTGCATCAAACGCTGTTAAAGCTTACTTACCTGTCCGCTCCTTCCTTTGTTTGTGAAACATTGTGCCATCTAGTCATGCACGAACGGGTTCGTGCGACGTTCTTCACCAAATGTCGATAGCGGCCCGTGCCCGGGCACAAACACCACCTCCTCGCCCAGCGGCCACAATTTCGTCTTGATCGACCGGATCAGCGTATCGTGATCGCCACCCGGCAGATCCGACCGGCCGACAGACCCCCGAAACAGCACATCGCCGACCTGCGCAATGTGGGATTTCGGCTCGAAAAACACGATATGGCCGGGTGTGTGGCCAGGACAATGCAGCACATCGAGAGTGATATTACCGAACTGCACCTGATCGCCATCATCAAGCCAGCGATCGGGCGTGAAGCTGCGGACAATGCCAAGCCCGAACCGTTCCGCCTGCTTGGGCATCGCCTCGATCAACGGCTTGTCCCCCAGATGCGGCCCTTCGATCGGCAGCCCCAATCGTTCGGCCAGTTCCGCGGTACCACCGGCATGATCCATATGGCCATGGGTAATGAAGATCTTTTCAAGTGTCAGGCCGACTTCTTCGACCCCGGCAAGAATGCGGTCCACCTCGCCGCCGGGATCGACAACCGCCCCCTTCATCGTCTCCTCACAGACAAGCAGGGTGCAATTTTGCTGAAACGGCGTCACAGGAACGACGGCAATCTTCATTCTCTTTCACTCACTTCCCGGCCTGAACCGATGATGACTGACAAGCGGCCAGGCCATGAGACGCCGCCGTCACGGGAACTATAAACGAATATTCGCCTTTGATAACAGATAGGAAGGGGATTACCGCCAATCTAGTCCGCCAGAAAATCACGTGTGAGGCGCAGGAATTCATCAAGCTGATCATGATGCACCCAATGTCCCGCCTTCTCGATATTTTCGACCCTGGCATCCTTGAAATAGCCGGCACGGCCATCGGCATGCGGGTCGCTGGCCCAGCTTTCAGTGCCCCGGAACAGAAGCGTCGGACAATCGATCTGCGCCCAAAGCTCGCCCGCCTCCTCCATATCGAAGCCGCGCGGCGCGAAGACGCGCACATAATTATCGAACTTCCAGCTATAGGTGCCGTCTTCATTCTGATTCATGCCATGCACGGTCAGATGATGCGCCCGCTCAGCGCTGAGATGCGGATTTTCAGTTTTCATCCGCTGATAGGCCTCTTCCAGCGTCTGATAGCGGCGCGGCAACCGCCCGGACAGATCACGCAAACTATCAATCCAGTTGCGCACCCGCTCGGGCTGACTGCCGGCTTCCATGTCTTCCAGCATCTGCGGTGATGGGCCAAGCCCCTCGATCGCCACCACCTTGCGCACATTCTCGGGGTAAAGCCCGGTATAGCGCAGCGCGATGTTTCCCCCCAGGGAATGACCGATAATCGTCAACGGGGTGGGCAAGGCCTGATGGATGAGCTGCGCGATGTCATAGATGAAATCATTTATCGTATAGGTGCCGCCCACCATCCATTGCGAATCCCCATGCCCGCGCAGGTCGGGCGCGATGATGTGATAATCCTCGCGCAGCGCCTCGGCCACCCAGTCCCAGTTGCGGCAGTGATCGCGACCGCCATGGATCAGCAACAGCGGCGGCGCCTCGGGATTGCCCCAATCGACATAGTGAAGCCGCAACCGCTGCGAAAAATAGCTATGGGATGTGGGACCATGAATTTGCGTTGTCATGAGGGGAACCTGCCAACTAAACGATTGATACCGGAATCAGAGGCACAGCATATCACGAGCTCGCCGCCACGACAGCGGCGCTTTCAGCTGGAAGCTGTCGCCCAAAGGTGCGCGCGATCCAGATGACCAGTCCCCATTGGCACATTTCCAACTTGTGCGGCGCACCACCAACGCCTAATATTGTAACAATATAACGTTTCTACTTTACCGGACGGAGCCTGACATAATGCGTATTCTGGGGTGTCTTAGCGTAATTTTGGGTCTGACAAGCGGTGCGGCGCTGGCTGAACCGCATCGACAACACGCACCGCATGAGCACGGCCATGGCACGCTCAACCTGGCGATTGACGGCAAGAAAATGGTGCTGCAGCTCACGGCCCCGTCTCAGGATATTGTGGGCTTTGAACATGCCGCCACGACGCCATCCCAACAGGAAGCTGTGCACCATGCGCGGACCGCGCTTTCATCGCCGGCTGACCTGTTCACGCTGTCAGCCGCGGCGGAATGCGCCTTTCAGCACCAATCGATCAGAATCGGCAACAATCCGGCCCCTATGTCCGATGAGGAAGGGAAGCACGGCGAGCATCACGAGGAACATGACGAAGAACATGTCGAAGAACATCACGGCGAGCATCACGAGGAACATGGCGAAGAACATCACGCGGACCATGAGGATGAAGGTGCCGTTCACTCAGAAGTTGACGCTGAATATCAGCTGACATGTGAGAAGCCTGACGCGTTGCGCGAGATCGGGTTCCCCTATTTCAAGCGTTTTCCGAATGCGGAAGAACTCACCATTACCGCGATTGGCCCGATGGGGCAGATCGGTGGCGAAGTCAGCAAGGACAACCCCCTGTTCAAACTGCGCTAACGCAGCTAAACATAGGCTCTTATGGAAGATGATCCGGCAGTCCTGATCCGCAACGCGGCGTTTCGCTGGCCTGACGGTGAATTTGCACTTCGGATTGACGCGTTCGCGTTGGCGCGGGGGGAAAGGCAGCTGCTGCTGGGGCCTTCGGGCGCGGGCAAATCCACACTGCTTAATCTGATTGGCGGCTTTTTACGGCCCCAATCAGGGCAGATCACGATATTGGGACGAGAGTTGAGCGATCTTGGGCAAACCGCCCTGGACCGGTTTCGCGCCGATCATTTCGGCGTGATATTTCAGATGTTCAACCTGCTTCCCTATCTGTCGGTTCTTGACAATGTTCTGATCCCGCTGCGTTTTTCGCGGCAACGTCGGCAACAGGCAGGCGATGCCCATGCTTGTGCGGAACGGCTCTTGTCGCGGCTTGGCGTTGCCCCTGACCTGCATCGCAGACCAGCGGCGCAGTTGAGCGTCGGCCAACAACAACGGGTCGCGGCGGCACGCGCGCTGATCGGCGCGCCGCAGATCATTCTGGCCGATGAACCGACTTCCGCGCTTGACCATGACAATGCGGGCAAATTCCTTGATCTGTTGCAGACGGAGCTGCAAGCCACAGGGGCGGCTTTGCTGATGGTGTCCCATGACGCGCGGATTGCCGATCATTTCGACCGGGTGATCGATCTGACAAGCATCGCCCGAACAGAAGGAAGGAATTCCGAGGCTTGTTGCGGCTGATCCTGCTATCGCTTCTTAATCGGCGCACCACCGCACTGCTCAGCGTTCTGGGGATCGCGGTCTCGGTGAGCTTGTTGCTGGGTGTCGAGAAACTCCGCGTCAGCGCGCGCGACAGCTTTGCCAGCACCATTTCGGGCACCGACCTGATCGTGGGGGCCCGCGCGGGCGACATCCAATTATTGCTCTATGCGGTCTTCCGGATTGGCGATGCGACCAACAATATCGGCTGGGACAGCTATCAGGAGATCGCGGCCCGGCCCGAGATCGACTGGATCGTGCCTTTATCGCTTGGCGATTCCCATCGCGGCTTCCGGGTGGTCGGGACGGAAGCCACCTTTTTCAGCCATTACAGATACCGCCAGGACAAGGGGCTTGAATTTACCGCGGGCGGCCCGTTTTCCGATATGTTCGACGCGGTTATCGGCGCCGAGGTCGCGGCCGCACTGGGTTATAAGCAGGGCAGCATGATAACCCTCACCCATGGCACAGGGGAGTTAACCGGTGCCGATCACGATAATCTGCCATTCCGGATATCGGGCATCCTCAAACCAACCGGCACGCCGGTCGACAGGGCCATCCATGTCGGATTACCGGCGATTGAGGCCATTCATCTCGACTGGCGCAGTGGCAGCCGGATACCGGGGCTGAGTATCACTGAAGAGAAGGTGCGCGCGATGACCCCGGCTTCATTGCAGCCCCGGGCCATCACAGCAGCGCTTGTGGGCCTTAAATCCCCGATCCAGACCTTTCGGTTCCAGCGTTATGTCAATGGCTACCGCGCAGAGCCGCTGACCGCTATTCTACCCGGTGTGGCTCTATCACGGCTATGGGCACTGATCGGGATCGGCGAGCGCGCGCTGGCCGCAGTCGCCATTCTGGTAGTGCTGACCGCGCTGCTCGGACTTGTCACCACCATATATGCGACGCTCAATGAACGCCGCCGGGAGATGGCGATCCTGCGCGCCAATGGCGCAAGCCCCTATCATATCGTGCTGCTTTTGGTGACAGAATCCGCTATTCTGACTTTTTCAGGCGCTGTGCTGGGTACATTGATCCTGTATGGATTGATCCTAATGCTAAGCGCCGCATTCGAGGCCGGCTTCGGGCTGCAGCTCACGCCGACGCCCCCATCAGCGCGGGAATGGCTGTTCTTCCTGCTGGTGCAGGGCGCGGGTCTGCTGGCCGGCCTGATACCGGCACTCAGGGCATACCGGCATTCGCTGGCCGATGGCATGACAATCCGGAGCTGACATGCGCG
>CALAQW010000205.1 GCA_937888955.1 uncultured Alphaproteobacteria bacterium
CGTAATCGAGATAGGAAGTCTGCATCTCCTGCTCGATGGCGATGGGAGTTATCGCCTCACCGCCCGCCGGTCGCCCCGGAGCGCCTTTCTCCGGCGCATGTTCAGGTGATTGATCTGTCTTGTCTGCCACGGGCGATTACTCTGTTCTTTCGTATTGCCGGCCTTGTCGACCAGGCTGCAGGCACAAATGGATGATCGTCATAATTCATGGAAAGGTTCACAGGAACAATGAAAGGTTCACAGGAACAATTCACGAGAATCATCTGCGCCGACACTCCATCTTCTAAGTCGAATCGCCCCTGATTCCTAGGCCCTAAGATTGTTCCATCAACAGGTTACGCCCCATTGGACCGGCGATCATGCGATTGTTTTTGGCGCGCCTGCACCCAGCGCCCGTACCGCACCTTGACACGCCGCTTGAACTTCCTGACAGCCGGAAAATCAATCGACAGGACCATGATGCCGAGCGGCGCCATCCAGAAACCGACGACCGGAAGAAAGCCGACAATCCCGCCAAGCAACAGGATAACGCCAAGACAGACGCGCCAGAAGCGGCCCTTGGGCAATTTTACCCGGCGCTGCCCCAATCGAATTTCACTCATACGACATCCTGTCAGCCGTCTTCAGCCCAGACTTTCCGCGCCGGCCGGATCGCGTTTTCGACAGGCGCCGACCGGTAAACGAAATTTTGGGCTGGAACATGCGCAACCGTTTTGTTATAGCCACTTCCTCGGCGGGCGATGACGTCATCGACATTATTGCCCCTGTTCCCCGGTAGCTCAGTTGGTAGAGCAAGCGGCTGTTAACCGCTGGGTCGCTGGTTCGAGTCCGGCCCGGGGAGCCATTTTTCTTCGATTCCATGACAAATTTTAAATCCTGATCCTGGTCGGCCCAAGCCTGGCTGGGCCACGCGCGGTTTGCGCGATATCGCCTCAATCCTCGGCCAAGCCGGCAAACAACTTGCGTCCCATTTCATACATCAAAATGTCATGGGTATGGCGGCGCGGATCAAATTCCGATTCCTTACCGCAATGGGGGCAATCAAACCGCGTATGTAGCTTGATATAATCGAGTGCCAGCGGGCTTTGCGCACCGCAATGGGTACAGGCGACATCAGCGGTCGAACAAAAATGCATCTGCTGTGACTATTCTTCTTCTGTGGCTATTCTATCATGAAACCGGCGGGCTTGTTCTGCCCTGTTCAATTATGCGCAAATAGCGGTAACGCATTTCAACTATAATCAGAAGCAAGCAAGGGGAGAATCGATTATGCAGCGTTTGGCGGGTCAGGTTGCTGTCATCACCGGCGGGGCGAGTGGAATCGGGGCGGCAACCGTCCGGAAATTTGTCGCAGAAGGCGCACGCGTCGTCATCGCCGATATGCAGGCGGAAATGGGACAGGCGCTTGCCGATGAAATCGGTGCGGCGGCGGTCTTTCAAAAAACCGACGTCACCGAGGAAGCGCAGGTCAAAGCCGCAGTCGATGCCGCGGTTGAAACATTCGGCGGGCTGAATTGTATCTTTAACAATGCGGGCTTTGGCGGGGCGGCAGGCCCCATCGAATCGATCACGGTGGAGGATTACACCCTCACCATGGATGTGCTTGTGAAGGGCGTATTTCTTGGCATCAAGCATGCAGCGCCGATCCTGAAGGCGCAAAAATCGGGCACAATCATCAATACCTCGAGCGTTGCCGCGCTTTATTCGGGAATTTCGCCGACCTTCTACAATGCGGCGAAGGCGGCGGTGATGCAGATGACCAAATCGCTTGCGCTTGAATTCGGCTATTACGGGGTGCGTGTGAATTGCGTCAATCCGGGCTTTATCGCAACCCCGCTCGCAGCGGGGCGTCCGGGCGCATCCGACCAGACCCTCGATAAAATGCGCGAGACAATGGCGGAAGGCGAGGTGATGGGCCGTATCGGCAATCCCGAGGAAATCGCCGATGCCGTCCTCTGGCTTGCCAGTGACGAATCGAGCTTTGTCAACGGCCACGCGCTGGTCGTCGATGGCGGGCGCATGGCCGGGTTGCCTTATCAGCAGCAAACGAGCTGGCTGAAGAAACCGCGCGAAATTCAGCTATATCGTCCTGAGGGACGCTAACCGACACCCGATCCGGGGTATAAAGGAAGGACTGCAGGCAGCATATGGCCGAACAAAGGCAATCCCGACCGGGGCCGGACTGGGATAGAGCAGGCATTGCCATGCGTGCCAGGATCGCGCTCGACATGGTCCGCTATGTCGGGCAGCGGTTCAAGGAGCATCGCTGCATGGAATCGGCGGCGGCGCTGAGCTATACGAGCCTGCTTGCCCTTGTGCCGCTTTGCGCGATCGGCTTTGCGATTTTTGCCGCCTTTCCCGCTTTCGACAATATGCAAGAGCTCGTCATGCGGTTCGTTTTCAGCAATTTCGCCCCGCATGCGAGCGATACGGTCGGCCAGTATCTGGAGACATTCCTTGCCAATGTCGGCAAGCTGACCGGCGCGGGCACGGTGTTTCTGGTTATCACCGCGATCATGCTGCTATCGGTCATCGAAAGCACCTTCAATCAGATCTGGCGCGTTCGCCGGCCACGGCCGCTTGTCATCCGGCTGATGGCGTTCTGGACGGTCCTGACGCTTGGGCCTGTCCTGCTCGGTCTGAGCCTGTCGGTTTCAAGCTTTATTCTGGCGCAAACCCTGAATAATGGAGACGGGAGCAGTATTGGTGCCCTCACCCGCTTCATTCCGTTGCTGCTTCAGGCAATCGGCTTCTCGCTCCTCTATCTGATCTTGCCGAATACGCATGTGCGCTGGACCCACGCGCTGACAGGCGGTGTGGTCGCCGCCTTTCTGTTTGAATGTCTGAAGTTCGGATTTGGGATCTATATCAGCAATTTTGGCGCTTATCAGACGATTTACGGCGCGTTATCCACCCTGCCGGTCTTCCTGATCTGGATGTATCTGTCCTGGGCCGTGGTGCTGTCAGGCGCGATTATTTCCGCTGCCATCCCTGCCTGGATTGCCGAACATGGCAATCTGCTGAAGCCACCCGCGGCTATGCAGAATAAGAACAGGCTCCCGCCTTCCGATCCGCCGACCTACTGACGGGCGCTTGCGAGAATGATCGACATCGTCAATGCGTTGCTGCCTGTCTTTTTGATTATCGCCCTCGGTCAACTGCTGACCCGCGTCAAATTTGTCGGGGCGGAACTTTGGGCCCCGCTTGACCGGATTGTCTATTTCATCCTGTTCCCCGCATTGCTGCTGCGGACGCTGGCAAATGCCGATCTTGGCGGGCTGGATATCATTCCGATGGCTGCGGCCTTGTTGGCGGCCATCTTCACAATGGTCGGACTGCTGACCTTCATGCGGCGCCATCTCCGGCTTGGCGGGGCGGAATATTCAAGCCTTTTTCAGGGCTCGGTCCGCTGGAACGGTTTTGTCGGACTGGCTGCGGCTGCAAGCCTGTTTGGAAGCGCAGGCACCACGCTGATGGCGCTGGCAATCGCTGTCATGGTGCCGACTGTCAATGTGCTGTGCGTCTATATCCTGACCCGGCATGCTGGCGCCGAACCCGCCGGTATTGGCACGGCGGCGCGGGCGCTTGCCAAGAATCCACTGATCCTTGCCTGTGCGGGGGGTATCGTTCTGAATATCGCGGATATCGAGCTGGCAACCGCCATCGATCGCGGGCTTGATATCCTCGGCAGATCCGCCCTGACGCTCGGTCTGCTATCGGTGGGAGCGGGGCTTGATCTGGCGCATGCCCGCGCGACCAAAAAGACCGTCGCGCTGGCGACTTTGCTCAAGCTTTTGGGGATGCCGCTATTGATTGCGACGGGATGCTGGCTGTTCGGGGTTCACGGGCTGACCCGCGATGTCGCGATTCTATGCGGCACGGTACCGGGCGCGACGTCATCCTATATCCTCGCGCGGCAGCTTGGCGGTGATACACAGCTCATCGCCAGCATGATCAGCGCCACCACCCTGGGCGCGCTGATCACCATGCCGTTGATCCTGCAATTCGTCATCTGACGCAATTGACCGGATGTCGCGCTGTCGGGCAGCGGTTAATCTTCCAGTTCGTCCAGATCCTCTTCCAGGATCGCCATGTGGAAATTATAGCTCAACTCGCCATCCTCGGTGTCGCGGCTGACAACGGCGATAAACTCGTCGCCTATGAAAACTTCGACTGAATCGACGGTCACGGTCTCAGGATCCAGCCGGATCTGCTGATTTCCAAGCTTCTTGTGCAGATATTTTTCAACCGCCTGGATTTCGCTCTTCTTCAAGGGGGGTACCTCCTGTTTGCTACCAGCCGCCTTGTTAACAAAACCCATGCGCGATGGCTATGGTCGATCCTGCGGCATGCGATCATGCAATAGCGCTTGCCGGGCGTCCGGGCGGGCAGTATATAACCCCTTTAATGACCCGCGACGGCACCACCCCACCCATTCATTTTCCGCATCGGCACCTGCTGGGCATCAAGGATCTGTCGGCTGACGAAATTGGCGGGCTGCTGGATCTGGCGGACAGCTATGTCGCGCTGAACCGGCGCATCGACAAGAAGCAGGACCTGCTGCGCGGCCGGACCCAGATCAATCTGTTTTTCGAATCCTCAACCCGGACACAAAGCTCCTTTGAACTTGCCGGCAAAAGGCTCGGGGCCGATGTCGTCAATATGTCGGTCAGCACCTCCGCCATCAAAAAGGGCGAAACGCTGATCGATACGGCGATGACGCTGAATGCGATGCATCCGGATCTGCTTGTCGTCCGGCATGCCGATTCCGGTGCGGTCGAGCTGTTGTCGCAAAAAATGGATTGCCCGGTCATCAATGCCGGTGACGGCAGTAACGAGCATCCGACCCAGGCGCTGCTCGACGCGCTGACGATCCGTCGCCGCCGTGGCCGGCTTGCCGGGCTGCTCGTCGCGATTTGCGGTGATATCCTGCACAGCCGGGTCGCGCGCTCAAACATCTATCTGCTGAATGCCATGGGTGCGCGGGTGCGTATTGTTGCTCCCCCAACCTTGCAGCCCGCCTTTGCGGAGCGGTTGGGCGTCGAAGTGTTCCATGACATGCGCGAGGGGTTGCGTGATGTCGATATCGTGATGATGCTGCGGCTCCAGCAGGAGCGGATGCATGGTGCGTTTGTCCCCTCCTTGCGCGAATATTTCCATTTCAACGGGCTGGATTACGACAAGCTGTCAGTTGCAAAGCCCGACGCGCTGATCATGCATCCAGGCCCGATGAACCGTGGGGTGGAGATTGATAGCGAAGTTGCCGACGATATCGACCGCAGCGTCATTCGCGAGCAGGTGGAGATGGGTGTCGCGGTCCGTTCCGCGGTACTTGATGTGCTGAGCCGGCATTTGCCAAACAATGCGGAATCCCCATGAGCGCGCGACAGGTCGCATATCGCAACGCCCGGTTGATCGACCCCGATAGCGGGCTTGATGCCCCCGGCGAAATTCTGACCACAGGCCGGCTGATCACCGATTTCGGCCCCGATATCTTTTCCGGCGGCACGCCCGAGGGCGCTGAAATCATCGATTGCGGCGGACAGATCCTGTGCCCGGGGCTTGTGGATATGCATGTGTTTACCGGCGAACCGGGGGCCGAGCATAAAGAGACGCTTGAATCGGTCACAGCCTGCGCGGCGGCAGGCGGCATCACCACCCTGATCACCCTGCCGAACACGCAGCCGGTGATCGACGATGTCTCGCTTGTGGAGTTCGTCAAACGCCGCGCGCGCAGCCGCGGGATCGTTACCGTGCATCCCATGGCCGCCGCGACACAGGGTTTGCGCGGCGACGCCATGACCGAAATCGGGCTGATGCGGCAGGCAGGCGCGGTCGCCTTCACCGACGGCAGGAAGGCCATCGCGAGCGCGGTTCTGATGCGGCGACTGCTGAGCTATGCCAGCCGCTTTGATGCGTTGATCGTCCAGCATGTCGAGGAGCCGAGCCTGGCCGAAAATGGCTGTGTCAATGAAGGGGAAATTGCGACACGTCTGGGGCTCGCGGGCATTCCGGATGTGGCAGAGGCGATGATCCTTGAGCGCGATCTGCTGCTTTCCGAATTGACCGGAGCGCGTTATCACGCAGCCCAGCTGTCATCCGCCCGTTCGGTCGACATTATGCGCCGTGCAAAACGGCGTGGCCTGCCGGTGAGTTGCGGCGTGTCGGCCGCGCATCTTGCGCTTAATGAATTTGATGTCGGCAGTTACCGGACCTTCTTCAAGCTGTCGCCGCCGCTGCGCCGCGAGGAAGACCGTGCCGCACTCGTCGCGGGCGTTGCCGACGGGACAATTGATGTGATCGTCAGCGCCCATGACCCGCAGGATCAGGACAGCAAGCGCCTGCCTTTCGCGCAGGCCGCAAGCGGCGCGGTTGGCCTTGAAACATTGCTCGCCATCGCACTTGAATCCTATCATAACGGCCATGCGGACCTGCTGACGGTGCTGCGCGCGCTGACGATAGCGCCCGCCCGATTGCTGGGACTTGATTGCGGGCGGATCGCCCGTGGCGCGCCGGCGGATCTGACGCTGTTCGATCCGGGCCGCCCCTGGGTTGTCCGGCCCAAGGCGCTGCGTTCGAAATCCAAGAACACACCGTTTGAAGACCGCCGCGTCCAAGGGGTCGTCCTGCGTACGGTGGTCGGCGGGGAAACCGTCTTCGAACTGGAGGAAATGAGCGATGCCTGACCCGATGGATTGGGGGGCGTCCCTGCCCTATCTGCTGATGGCGCTTGGCGGCGGGTATCTTCTGGGCAGCATACCTTTCGGGCTGATCCTCGCGCGGCTGGCCGGGCTTGGCGATATCCGGCAGATCGGGTCGGGCAATATCGGCGCGACGAACGTGCTACGCACCGGCAACAAGACAGTCGCCGCCCTGACATTGCTGCTTGATGGGGCAAAAGGCGCGCTTGCGGTGCTGATCGCGATGCGTTGGGGGGCGGATGTGACCGTCAGCGCCGCCTTTGGCGCGTTTATCGGGCATCTGTTCCCTGTCTGGATCGGCTTTAAGGGTGGCAAGGGAATCGCGATTTTTTTAGGAATTATGCTGGCGCTGCAATTTTATGTGGGGCTTGCGGCCTGCGCCTGCTGGCTTGCCATCGCGCTGATCACGCGCATTTCATCCTTAAGCGCATTGGCGGCAACTGCATTTACACCGTTCTTTTTCTGGCTGTTCGACTTGCCGCAACTGATGGAATTGTCGTTAGTTCTGGCCGCGATCGCCTGGTTGAAGCATCATGAGAATATCCGGCGTATACTGAACGGGACCGAGCCGAGGATCGGCGCGAGCTAAACATCCGCTTTTCCGCGCGCCGCCAATCCGGCGCAACAGCATGAAAACGCATTCAACGCTTTTGGGGGAGCGACGATGCAGCAATTATCCAGACAGGAGCGGCTTGACTGGCTGCAACTGATCCGCACCCGAAATGTCGGCCCGGCCACCTTTTCCGACCTGATCGGCCATTTCGGCAATGCGGCCGATGCATTAGCCGCCCTGCCCGACTTTGCCCGTCGTGGCGGCGGCAAGGGCGGTTTCAAGCTTGCAAGCCGCAAGGATGCGGAGCGCGAACTTGACCGGCTTGATGCATTGGGCGCGCAACTGATTGCAAGCTGCGAAGCCAGTTATCCCCGTCAGCTTGCCAATTGCGAGGCACCGCCACCGCTGATTTCGCTCAAGGGGCATCCGCATCTCTTGCACCAGCCTTGCGTGGCGGTAGTGGGCGCGCGCAATGCCTCCCTCGCAGGTACGCAGATTGCGGGACAGCTTGCGCAGGAGATCGGGGCGCGGCAATTCACCATCATTTCAGGACTCGCACGGGGCATCGATACCGCGGCGCATCAAAGCGCGCTTGCGAGCGGCACCGGGGCTGTGCTGGCGGGCGGCATTGACATTGTCTACCCGCAGCAGAACCGGAAACTTTACGACGCCATCGCCGAACGCGGCGTTCTGGTCAGTGAAATGCCGCCGGGGACCGAACCGCAGGCACGCCAGTTTCCCCGCCGAAACCGGCTGATTTCGGGATTAAGCGCGGGCGTCGTGATAATCGAGGCCGCCTTGCGTTCAGGTTCGCTGATCACTGCGCGGTTCGCCGCCGAACAGGGGCGCGAAGTGTTCGTTGTTCCCGGCTCACCGCTCGATCCGCGTTCACGGGGCGGCAACGGATTGATCCGGCAGGGTGCAACGCTTGTCGAAACGGCCGACGATGTTCTGGAAGGGCTGCGTCATGTCGGGCAAGCGCCGCTCGCTGAACCGCAGGACACACCGCCCATGCACCCACCTGCCCGGCAATTGGATGCATCGGCGCTGGACCGGGAACGGCCCCGCATTCTTGCGCTTCTGAGCCCCACACCTGTCGCGGTCGATCTGCTGATCCGGGAAACCGGGTTGCCCACAGCCCTTGTGAGCGCCATATTGCTGGAACTGGACATTGCCGGCAGACTCGAGCGGCATGCGGGGCAGCGGGTCTCGCTGATTGCTTGAAGCCGGTGTCGTCATCCATCGATAAAATGCACCGGACGGTTGATTGAATGTTGATTTCCCTGCGCAAAGGCGCGGGCACCTGGGTTGCCCGAATTTTCATTGGCCTGCTTGTACTGAGTTTTGCCGTCTGGGGCATCGCCGACTTTCTGGGTGCAAGAAGCACGACTGCCGTCGCCTCGATCGAAGGACGCGAAATCGACGCGGCCAGCCTCGAAAACGAATTTCAGCGCGAGCTTTATCGCCTGCAGCAGCGTTTTGGCAGCAGCTTCGACAGTCAGCAGGCCCGCAGCCTGGGCCTTGACCGGCAGGTGCTGCGGCAGATGATCACCCGCATGATGTTCGATGAAAACGCCGAGGAGCTCGGGCTTTACACCCCCGATAGCGAAGTCGCAAAAATTATTCGCGACGATCCTGTCTTTGCCGACCCGTTTGGCGGTTTTGACCGTGCCCGATTTGAGCAGGCCCTGCGCAATAACGGCTATACAGAACGCGATTTCATTGCCCGCACGCGTGAGGAAATGACGCGACGTCAGTTAATTGCGGGTCTGACATCGGCAACGCTTCCACCACGCCATATGCTGAAAGCCCTGTATCAGCATCAGAACGAACAGCGCAAAGTCAGCCTGATCGAGATCCCGCAAACAGCCCTTCCTGAACCCAAGCCGTTTGAGATGGCGGAATTGCGCGAATTTTACGACGACAATCCGGGTCTTTTCACAGCACCGGAATATCGCGCGGTTACCTATGTCAGCATGCAGCCCGAAGCCCTGGCCGACGAAATCGCACTTGATGAAACGGAGCTGCGGGAAGAGTATGAGAACCGCCTTGCCGAATTCACAACAATCGGCACTCGCGATATCGCACAGATTCTGTTTACCGAGCAAAGCAAGGCGGAAGCTGCATATGCCCGGCTTCAGGAAGGCGAGGACTTTGCCGCCATAGCCGAAGAGTTCAGCGGTCTATCACCCGATGAAATCACCCTGACCGGCATCACACGCAATGAATTACATCCTGATATCGCGGCAGCGGTTTTTGCGCTGGAAGAAGGCGCCATCAGCAAGCCGCTGAAATCCCCGCTCGGCTGGCAGATTGTGCGGATCGATGACAAACGTCCCGAACATGTGCAACCCTTCGCCGATGTGCGCGACAAGATTAGCCGCGATCTGGCTTTGCAACGCGCCGAAAGCGCGCTGTTTGATATCAGCAACCGCTTCGAGGATGCCCGCGCCAGCGGCGAAACCCTTGAGGAAGCGGCACGCACGATCGGATTGCAGGCCCGCAAGATCCCGGCAATCGACCGGTCCGGCAATGCGCCCGACGGCACGTCCGTTACGGATCTGCCGTCTGAAGCTGAATTCCTGGGTGATATATTTGACAGCGCACCGGGCGAAGAAAATGATCTGCGCGAAACCCGCGCGGGCGGCTATTTCGTCGTCCGCGTCGATACGATCACCCCTTCCGCCCTGCGCCCCTTTGAAAGTGTCGCGGACGAGGTCCGATCCGCGATGCGCGCCCGCGCCACAGCCCAGGCGCTTGAACAGCTTGCCAACGATATCCGCGCCCGGGCAGAAGCCGGCACGCCACTTGCCACAATCGCTGAAGAACGCGGTTTGACCCTGACCGACAGACCCGCGATTGGCCGCAATTTCCGTGGTGAATTGTTGAGCCCCGCCGCAACGGCCGAGATTTTTGCCGCAGAACCCAAACAGATCATATCGACGCCGGCGCCGAAAGGCGGCTTTGTCGTTGCGCGGCTTGATGAAATCCTGGTGCCCGACTTCCCGGCGGATGACAGCCAGACAGCGCAGCTGAATACCGCATTGGAAAATCAAATGGCAGATGACATTCTGGCGCAATATCAAACGGTGCTGGAACAGCAGTATGAGCTGCAAATCAACCAAAACCAGCTTGCCAGCCTGTTTCCCGATCAATAAACCACTAATGCGGTTGGATAATACGCATTATCCGAACGCGCCGTTTTCAAAACCGACAGCCAAAGCAAGTTGAACCGTCATGCATGTCGAGCCGAATTTCGACCAGTTTAGCACCACCTATGAAGCAGGTAAGCCGCAGCTTGTCTGGACAAATCTGGTCGCGGATCTGGAGACGCCGGTTTCGGTCATGCTGAAACTTGCCGACGGGCGGGCCAACAGCTTTCTGTTCGAATCCGTTGAAGGGGGTGCGAGCCGCGGTCGCTATTCCTTCATGGGGATGAAGCCCGATCTGATCTGGCGCTGCTTTGGCGAACGGGCGGAAATCAACCGCAATGCCCGGCATGACCCTGACAGTTGGGAGCCCTGCCCGGAAGGATCGCTTGACGCGTTGCGCAAGCTGGTGCGCGAAATGCGGGTCGATGTGCCGCATCAATTGCCACCCATGGCCACCGGCCTGTTTGGCTATATGGGCTATGACATGGTGCGGCTGATGGAAGATCTGCCGCCGCCCAATCCCGATCCGCTCGGTCTGCCGGATGCCATTTTCCTCCGCCCGACAATCATGGTGATCTTCGATTCCGTGAAAGATATGGTGACCCTGGTCACCCCGGTCTGGCCATCTGCCGATATCAGCGCGAAGGCAGCCTACTCCCGTGCGCAGGAACGGCTTGGCGATACAGTGGATGATTTCGAGCGTCCGCTGCCTCACATCGCGACTTATCAGCCCGACGATCTGCCCCCGCTCCCCGAACCGCGCTCCAACACAAGCCGGGCCGACTATCACGCCATCGTCGAACGGGCGAAGGAATATATTCGGGCGGGCGATATCTTTCAGGTGGTGCCGAGCCAGCGTTTCAGCCTGCCCTTCGAATTGCCGCCTTTTGCGCTTTATCGTGCCTTGCGCCGGCTTAACCCTTCGCCCTATATGAACTTTCTCGATTTCGGGGATTTTGCGATCGTCGGCTCAAGCCCGGAATTGCTTGTACGTTTGCGCAATGACACCGTGACGATCCGCCCGATTGCGGGGACGCGGCCGCGCGGCACAACGCCGGAAGAAGATGCGGCCCAGGAACATGATCTTATCAGCAACGAAAAGGAACGCGCCGAACATCTGATGCTGCTTGATCTGGGGCGCAACGATGTCGGGCGGGTCTCGCAAATCGGAACGGTGAAAGTCACCGCGCAATTCACGACCGAATATTATTCGCATCTCATCCATCTGGTTTCCAATGTGGAAGGCCGGATCGCGCCTGACTATGACGCGATTTCCGCCCTTTGCGCGGGCTTTCCCGCCGGCACGGTCAGCGGTGCGCCGAAAATCCGCGCCATGGAAATCATCGACGAGCTTGAGAATGAAAAACGCGGCATTTATGCCGGATGTGTGGGATATTTCTCCGCCGATGGCTCGATGGACAACTGTATTGCCCTGCGCACCGCGGTGATCAAGGATCAGGTGATGTATGTGCAGGCGGGCGGCGGTGTTGTCGCCGACAGCGACCCGGAAGCTGAATATCAGGAAACGATCACCAAATCGAAGGCCCTGATGAAAGCCGCTGAAGAAGCCATGCAATTTGCGACCGCACCGCGCCGCGGGCAATAGCAAAGGTACAATGATTGAGTGGCCCGGGATTGAGTGGCCCGGCTGGCCGCACACTTACCCCTTTTCCGTCAGGACCGCAGTCAGGGGCACAAGCAGGAAGCCCCGCGCTTCGAGCGTATCGATCCAGTCGCGCAGCACATCGAGCGTTTCTTTATGCGGATGTCCGATCAGGATCGCACTTCCCCGTGTCCGCGCGATCTCTTCGGCGCGCTGCAATTGCAGCCTGATTTTATCCGGAACAAGCTCGTTATCGATAAACACATCGCGTTCGAGCGTCGGCAGCTGCATTGCCCGCGACAGATCGGCGGCGATGGTTGTCGCAATTGTCCGTGAATCGAGAAATATGAGATCACGCTCTTTAAGCACGCCCAATACCCGTTGCATGGCCACAGGATCCTGGGTCAGCTGACTGCCCATATGATTATTGACGCCGACATAATCGGCGATCTGCGCCAGATTCCATTCCAGCCTGCGGTTGAATTCGGCTTCAGGCAAATCGGCAAGCATCGCCTGCGGTCCCGGATCGGCATCATTGGCCGGCTGCATCGGCAGATGGACAAGTATCTCATGTCCCTTGATGCGCGCCTCACGCGCCAGTTCGGCCGCATAATCTGCATAGGGCAGGATGGCCAGCGTAACAGCAGGCGGCAAGGCCATGGCTTCGCGCGCCTGTGCGAGATTGGGGCCAACATCATCGATGACAACAACAATTCTTGGCAGATTTTGCGGATTGTGCGGTGTCAAAGCCGCAAACTGACGCCAGCCGGTTGCCGGGGCTGCCTGCCCGGTGTCTTGCGTGGCAGGCGGGCTGCGGAAATCAAGCTCCTTCTGCCTGTTGGCGGCGGCTGCGCCGGTCTCATCCAAGGCCGTGCGCCCTGATGGCGGATACGACCCTTCCGCGGTCTGATCTGGCTGCGGGAGTGCGGGGGGCTGACTTGCTACAGGCCCGCTCTCCTCTACCGGTTGCGCAGATGTACCCGGATCGGGCTCTGTTGCCATTTCTTTTTCGGGCGCAACCTCGCGCGCGATCTTCTGCTGCGTGGCGCGTGTATTTTTCTCATCCCGGCCAGCTTCACCGATAATCCATCCAAGCCCGACCCCGACAAGTAACAGCGCGATGAAAATGACATTACGCCACAGGGCGCGTCTTTTCTCAGTTTGTCGGGTCGTTAAATCGTCGGGCATTATTGCGATCTTCGTTAAGGCTTCGGTGACGTCAAAACACCGCGCAACCGACCCCTAACTTGCGTTGCCTGATAACACAAGGCAGATCCATCACGATTGTGCCAGCCCCTTCAATATCGGGCAGTCGGGGCGGGAATCACCACGGCACTGTTCGCTGAGATCGACCAGCGTTGCCCTGATTTCATGTAATTCCGCGAGCCTTTTATCGATTTCGGCAATATGGGACAAAGTCAGCGCCTTGACATCTGCACTGGCGCGATTGCGGTCCTGATACAGCATCAGGAGATCGCGGCATTCCGCCACGCTGAAGCCGAGCCTGCGCGCCTGCGAAATAAAGCGCAATGTCTCCACCGCCTCCGTCGTATAGCTGCGATAGCCGTTTTCCGCGCGCGTTGCGGGCGGCAGGAGGCCGATTTCCTCGTAATAGCGGATCGTTTTTGCAGCCACGCCGGACCGTTTTGCCGCCTCACCGATATTCATACTGGCTTCTCCTGCTTCACGCGCATCACCGTTCCGCCGTTTTGCCCGCTTCACTTGACCCGTTTGCGGCGCATTGCGATATGGACATAATAATGCGCGCTATATAGTTAGTATTGAATGCGGAAATTGTCCTCTTCAAGGCGGCCCGCCAATATTCGGGAAAACCTTCTGATTTGCCATGATCACCCTCATCGATAATTATGACAGCTTCACCTACAACCTCGTGCATTTCATGGGGGAGATCGGCGCCCAGGTGGAAGTTTTCCGCAATGACAAGATTTCGGTGCAGCAGGTGCTTGAGCGCCGGCCCGAAGCAATTGTGCTGTCGCCTGGCCCCTGCACCCCTGACGAGGCGGGGATTTGTCTTGATCTCATCCATGCCGCACGTGGCACGATCCCGATCCTGGGGGTGTGTCTCGGGCATCAGTCGATCGGCCAGGCCTATGGCGGCAAGATCGTCCGGATCGAGCCGGTGATGCATGGCAAGCTGAGCCCCATCCGGCACAGCGGCAAAGGGGTGTTTGCGGGCCTGCCCGACCCATTCGCCGCAACCCGCTATCACAGCCTGGTTATCGATCGCGACAGCTTGCCCGACTGCCTTGAAATCACGGCTGAAACCGAAGACGGCATCATCATGGGGGTTGCCCATCGCGCCGCGCCGGTGCATGGGGTGCAGTTCCATCCCGAAAGCATCGCATCCGAGCATGGCCATCAGCTGCTTGCCAATTTCCTGAACATCGCCGGGATCGCAACGACCCCGCGGGAGGCTGCGGAATGACCGATTTCAAAACCTTGATCGGCCATGTCGCAGATGGGGCACCCCTCAATTATGCCCAGGCGCGGCACGCCTTTGAAATCATGATGTCGGGTGAGGCGACGCCAACACAGATCGGCGGATTTCTGATGGCATTGCGTGTCCGCGGCGAAACCGTGGACGAGATCACCGCCGGGGCAAGCGTCATGCGCGAAAAGGCGGTGCGGATCAGCGCGCCCGATGATGCGATCGATACCTGCGGAACCGGCGGCGACGCGGCCGGCACCTTCAATATTTCGACCGCTGCGGCATTCGTGGTGGCGGCCTGCGGCGTGCCCATAGCAAAGCATGGTAATCGCGCCCTGTCGTCCAAATCCGGATCGGCGGAAGTTCTTTCCGAACTTGGCGTTAACATAGAAACTTCAACCAGTGTCACAGAAAAATGCATCCGCGAGGCGGGTATCGGCTTCATGATGGCGCCGCGCCATCACGGGGCAATGAAGCATGTCGGGCCAAGCCGGGTGGAGCTTGGCACGCGGACAATCTTCAACCTGCTCGGGCCGCTCGCCAATCCCGCGGGCACCAAGCGGCAGCTTATCGGTGTCTTTTCGCGGCATTGGGTGCGCCCGCTTGCGGAAGTGCTGCACAATCTGGGGACCGAACGCGCCTGGATCGTGCATGGTTCGGACGGGCTTGATGAAATTACCACGACAGGACCGAGTTACGCGGCCTCGCTCGCCCATGGTGTGATCGAGGAATTCGAGATCATGCCGGAAATGGCAGGCCTGCCCCTGGCCCGCCCGACCGATCTGCTTGGCGGCGATCCGCAAGCCAATGCAGCCGCGCTGCGGCATTTGCTGGAGGGCAGAAAAGGCCCTTATCGCGATATTGTGGTGTTGAATGCGGCGGCCGCCCTGATTGTGGCCGAAAAAGCCGAAAATCTGCGCGATGGGGCTATGATGGCACAGGCCGCCATTGAGATCGGAAGAGCACACGCAATGGCGGCCTGTGCCAT
>CALAQW010000206.1 GCA_937888955.1 uncultured Alphaproteobacteria bacterium
CACCTAATGGCGACTCATCCGCGAACCGGCATGGCGCGGGGTCGCAGCTCTTGCCCCCCCGCTGCCCGGCATCATCGATAGCCACGCATTCATGTTGAGCCTGCAAGCCGATATCGAAGCGGCCGGCGGGCAGCTTGTCTTCCGGACCCCGGTCACCGCGATGGCGCTGACGCCAAAGGGCATAACGGTGGAGACAGGTGGCGATGCGCCCTATGCCTTGCGCCCCGAGATCGTCGTCAATGCGGCGGGGCTTGACGCGATCGCACTGGCGCACCGGATGCAAGGCCTGCCCCCTGAATGGGTACCGCGAGGCTGGCTTGCGAAAGGAAACTATTTCAGCCTGAGCGGCAAGGCGCCATTCAGCCAGCTGATCTATCCGGTGCCTGAACCGGGCGGGCTTGGCATACATCTGACGCTTGATCTTGCGGGACAGGCGCGGTTCGGACCGGACGTCGAATGGGTCGCAAAACCCGATTACCGGGTTGATCCCGCACGGCGCAACCGCTTTGCCACCGCAATCCGCAGCTATTGGCCGGATTTACCCGAAGACGCACTTGTTCCCGCACAGGCCGGCATCCGGCCGAAAATTTCAGGCCCCGATATGCCCGCCGCCGACTTCCGGATCGACGGACCTGCCGCGCATGGGGTACCCGGACTGTTCAACCTGTTCGGCATCGAAAGCCCCGGACTGACATCGGCGCTGGCGCTTGCAGCCTTCGTTTGCGCACAGATTGGACGGCCCAACGCCTGAACGGGACGCGCGTCTTATCAACCGAATAATCCGTGGCATGCCTGTTGACGATCTGTGCGTCACCCTTTCCCGCTTCCCCCCTTGCCTGTCCAGCGAGACAACCAACAACGCAACTACGGTTTTTTAAGGAATTGCCGCGATATTCGGTCGACCGGCACACCGTGCCGCTGTCTGGCATACGCTGCCGGGACAGCAGACAATCGACTGGATAAGCCGGATAAGCAAGGCGGATTAGGAAGACCGGGTGCCCTCAGCAATTCTCCACCATACCGACACCGTTCATGAGCCTTGCGTGGACCAGGGCGAGCAACGGTTTGAAAATTTTGCGCTTTATGCCGCGGATCTGCTTTTCGAGCTGAACACGCTGGGCAAGATCACCTATGCCGCGATCGGCGGCACGCCGGTGCGCATCGAAAAGCTCAACAAGAACATGTCGGGGCCGTTGCGCGACTTTTTCTCCGATCCGGAATATGCCCGCATTACCGCAGCGCTGCGCACCCTGAAACCCGGCCATAAACTGTCACCAATATTGTGCAATATGCTGATGCCCGGGTTTGGGCAATCGCAGTTCATTCTGCGTGGCTATCGCTCGGAAAATCCATCAGACAAATATTTCATCAGCTTTGCCCAGTATATTTCGGCAGACAGCATCAGCGCCGATGATGATACCGGCGCAGCACTGCCCGACAAGGCGGATTTTATCCAGATCGCCAAGGAAAAAATGCTGGCGGCGGGTGAATCCGCGGTCGATTCTGAACTCACCCTGATCGACTTGCCAGGTCTGGAAGCGGTAACGGCGCAGGGAGCCGATCCGGCGGTGGCCGGCGCGCTGCGGCGTGAAATCGAAAATTTCCTGAGGCAGCAATCCGAAGACGGCGAATCCGCAGGCAAGCTGGATGAAGGCCGGTTCGGCATTGTGCACGGCAATGCGGTGACGACCGAGCAGTTGCAACGCAATGTCACCTCCCTCGTCGCGGCAAGCGGATTGGGCAAATTCGGGCTTGCCCCGTCCGCTCAGGCCGTGGCGCTCACGCCGCATGAACTCAGCGACGAAGAGGCCGGGCGGGCACTTGTCTATGCGATCAACAGCTTTGCCGAAAAAGGCGCGGACAGCTTCAATATCTCAAATCTGAATGACGGCATGGCGGCTTATATCGACGATACCGTGGGCCGCATCAGCGATTTACGCGGGACAATCGGCGGCAAAATGCTTGACCTGCATTTTCAGCCGATTGTCGACCTGTCGACCCGACACACCCATCATTATGAGGCACTGGCACGCTTCAGCGACGGACGCGGCACATTTGAAACAATCACCTTCGCCGAGGAAATCGGCATGATCGAGGATTTCGATCTGGAAGTGTGCCAGCAGGCACTGATGCATGTCAGGCGGATGCAAAGTGAGGGGACGCTGGTCCCGCTGGCCATCAACCTGTCGGCAAAATCGGCTGAAAGCCCGGTATTCGTGACCGCGATGCGCAAATTGCTCAAACCACTGGGCAGCGCGCGGCGCAATATTATCTTCGAAATTACCGAATCCGCCCGGATCCGCAATTACGAGCAGGTTGCCGAGCTTGTGAAGCAGTTACAACTGGATGGCCATCAGGTGTGCCTGGACGATTTCGGCGCAGGTGAATCCAACTTCAACTATCTACGCCTGCTCGAGGTCGATTATGTCAAGATCGATGGCGCCTATGTCAAAGATGTGCTGCGCTCACCGCGCGATCAGGCCTTTATTCGCGCAATTGCCAAGCTGTGCCAGGATATCCGGGTTCAGACCGTTGCCGAATTTGTCGAAGAAGAAAGCCAGGCAATCACCCTGAACAATCTCGGCATCAATCACGGACAGGGATATTATTTCGGCAAACCGGCGCCGGAATTCCAATAATTCCCTGCCCTGAGAACACGTGCAGACAAGAAATTCTGCCGTCTTGGCTACCTCCCGTTAACCTTAGTTCGGTTACCTTGCCTCGTATGAATGTTATGGCGATGGGGCAGGCAGACAAGTAAATGCGGCGACGTATCGCAATTATCGACCCGATAAATCCGGCAGAGCGGTCTTTCATGGCGCCGGTCATGGCGCATCTGCGTCATTGCCGGGATGTTGAGTTCGTGCATCCAGCGGAGCCCGAAGCCATCAGGGCAGCGGCAACGGAAGCTGACATTGTCTGGCTTGAATGGTGCACACAGCATGCGGTGCTGGCCACAGACACGATCGATTTCGGCGACAGGAAAGTCATTGTCCGCCTGCATTCCTTCGAAGCGCTGGACACACCATTTCCCAGGCAGATGTTCTGGGGGAATGTCGATCATCTTGTGCTTGTCTCCGACGATATTCGCACATTGCTGATGGAACAAAATCCGCATATCGCGCAGCAGACCGATATCCGCGTGATCCCGAATGGCATCGATTGCACCCGGTTCATGAACGACACCACGCCCAGTCGCACAGATATCGCCTGGATCGGCCGGTTGGAGATGAAGAAAAATCCGATGCTGTTCCTGCAGATCATGGCGCGGCTGGTGCAGCTTGATCCCGCTTACAAACTGCATATCGCAGGCGATTTCAACGATGTCCGCGTGTATCGCTATTTACGGCACCTCATCGGCCGGATGGGGCTTGAAAAGCATATTGTTTTTCACGGGTTTGTCGCTGATATGCCGCAATGGCTGCGTGACAAGGGCGTGTTGTTGAGCACGACCTTGTATGAAAGCTTCGGCATGAATATCGGCGAGGCGATGGCGGCTGGCGCGCACCCGGTCATTCATCATTTTCCGGGTGCGGATAAAATATGGCCTGAAGAGTGTCTTTTCACGACCATCGAGATGGCGGTTGAGCAGATCCGCGCCGCCGTCCCGAACCGCTACCGGGAATTCGTCCGCACGCGTTATGATATCGGTCGGCAATTGCGCGCAATCGACGCACTGCTTGACACCGAGAACAGCAAACACCGCGATATTCTGCATTTCGACGCGGCAGGCAAGACGATCAAGCTGCACCTGCCCGACCGCAGCGATCACATCCAGAGAAGTATCGCCCTCACGAACAATTTCTATGAATGCGGCATGCTGCACGACATGCGCGAGCGGGCAAAATTGCTGCAAGGCGCAGCCAGCACCATACCGGTCGCCATCGATGTCGGCGCGAATATCGGCAATCACACGATCTTTCTGGCAACGCAGACCGACATGCCGGTCATTGCCCTGGAACCGGCTGCCGGAAGCTTCGCGGTGCTGGACCGCAACATCGCGCTGAATGAATTGCAGGATAAGGTTACTGCCATCAACAAAGGCGCCGGCGCACAGCCAGCCAGGGCGCAATTGCAAATACGCGATCCGCATAACTGGGGCATGAACAGGCTCGACCTCGATGATGCGGGTGATATTCCGGTCATCACCCTCGATTCCATGATCGGGGAGCGCCCGGTCGCACTGATGAAAATCGATGTGGAGGGGATGGAACTTGACGTGCTGCGCGGGGCGACGCAGATCCTGACCCGGGACCGGCCGCTACTATATATCGAGGCAAGCGATGACACGCAGCGCCAGCTTATCGACAGTTTCCTGGCGGCGTTCGGTTATCACCGTCAGGCCCGCTTCAACGACACCCCGACCTATCTGTACCTCAACCAGCAAACGCACGCGCACCAATTATCCGATATGTCGGACAACGCAACTGCCCGACAGGGGCAAGGCGCTGAAACGGCGCGTTCGCGCCGCCGGCACCGACGCCAGCGCAATAAAACCGGACCGCTGAGCGCCCGAAGCTAATTTCAAAGGAGAAAAAGATGCATAGCAACATTGCAGAGCAAGCGGACAGCACCGCCTGGAAGGGTGAAATTCTGCGCGATACCCTGACTTACCGCTTCATCGATATTTCAATTACGCTGATCGATTTGATGATGGAAAACAGCTCGATTTCCAATCTCTACTTCAGCTGGCTCGAAGAGCAGGAGCGCCCGGACAATCAGGATACAGATAGAGAGATCCGACCTGTCATTCTGACCGAAATGAAAAACGAGACCGGTTCGGCAGTGATGATCCTCGGCCTGCCGGTAAGCGGTCAGTTTCTCGTCATCTTCCAGAACAAATATTTCAACGCGAATATTATCATCGCCCAGAATATCGAGACCGGCGAATTGCAGGCAAGCAGTGTCTCGGAATTCAATGGCGATCTGACCTATGCGCTGAGCTGGGGCCACGACTTCATCAACCGTGTTGATACGGAGATGATCACCGCCGATATCTAGAGGCGATATATCAAGGGCGGCATTCAGGAGTGATATACCGGAATGCCGGCGGCCCGAAGCACCTGCCCGTCTGAAGCGTCTGCATGTCAATTGCAACTCGGAGGCGCTTTGATATGGGCTTCTTACTTTGTCGCGCCGGTTTTGTCGCCACCCCCACTGCGCCAGCTCGTGCTGCTGTTTGGTGCGCTCTTCCAGCCCTTCCTCGCCGGTTGCGTATCCGCATGCAAGGAGGCGCGTTCTTTTTCCAATTCATTTGCGAGATACATGAAACGCTCGATCAGCGCATAGCAAAACTGAACTTTTGCCTTGTCAACATCCCAGGACGCGTTGGGAAAGGGGCACCCCTCGAACGAAATCGTGATATCGCGGGGCAGAGAGAACCGCTCTGTCAGCAATTTCGCCAGCCGCTCCGCCACCCGCGATTCATGCAGCCATTTGTCAACCGTCTCACCGTGAAGGCGTAAATTCTTTTCGTAAACAACTGTCACCCTTCCCGATTCATTCTTGAAGGCAAGTTCGGGCTTGTTCGACATCCGCAGCAACAGCCAGTCCATGGCGTTCTTCGCCAGCGTATATTCCTCCGCGCACCATTCGGCCCGGTCCAGCGGCAGGCCGGTATCAACGACGATCTGCTCGCGGTTTTTCGGATCCGCCCCATAGACAAGACATGCGATATTGTAATAGCGCTGAATTTCGAGGGAATGCAGATCCCAATAGGCGAGTTCAAGCTGATCTTCCTCGACCAACCGCCATTCCAGTTCCCAACCATCCGCAACCGCCTGTAATTTTTCGACCACAAGCCCTTGCTCCGCCTCCGGCAATTCCCGATCGAGCAGCATCAATCCCATCAGGGCGATATTGTCGGCGGCATCTTCTTCACGACCGAACACAGGCAGATTCAGTTCCCAGATCAGCACATGGGCGAGTTCGTGAAACAGAGTGAATTCGGTATTGGCAAGCACGAACTGGCGCTGAAACGACTGATTTTCGGACAAGCCACTTTGCTGTGCGGCAACCGCACCCGGTAAAAACGCCGCAGCCATGCACAACCCGATGCTGATCGCACCGCGCCGGAAGTGCCGCTTTACGGTTCTGTACTGACGATACGTTCCTGCGATCAATCTTCCCCATGCCGATGTCACGGCAAGCCCCAATTTGTTACTGATTGTTCCGATTCAACCCGTTCTGCCTGAATGCAACGCACAGACCTGGCATTTGCAAACGATGCGCGCCAAGGGCTGCAAAAATGCGTCGAGTTGAAAAGCAAATATCCGCCTCTCGCGGTCCTCGACCCCTATTGCAAACCCGGGGTTATACTAAAGTCCGCCAAGCAAACCCGATCATCAGCTTATCTCCGAGATACTAATGCTTGGCTAATAATCAAGTCTCATGAGACGGCATGAATTGCCGCATGATCAGGCCAGACTTCAGGTAATGCCGATCTATCTGGTTGCTAGGATTATGAAATCAACCTGTCAATGGGCATAATGTTTGCGCAGGCGATAAACCCCGCCACTATGGTCACTGAATACTTTTGATACTTGCGGGTGATCCACCGGCTCGCCGGTCTCGTCGTTCAACAGGTTTTGCTCCGAAACATAAGCCTCGTAATAGGTTTCCTCATTTTCGGCAAATAAATGATAAAAAGGCTGATCCTTCCGCGGCCGCACTTCTGCCGGGATTGACTGATACCATTCCTCGGTATTGTTGAACTCAGGATCGACATCGAAAATCACCCCGCGAAAGGGGAAAACCCGGTGCCGGACAACCTGACCGATTGAAAATTTTGCCCGCTGCGTCATCGCTGCACGTTCCTCGAAGAAATAACTATAGATTTATCACTAGGTTTGGCGAAATTCCACCTCTGAATGGCAACATGCGGTTCGGCCTTGGCGGCTACAGACCGCCTTCACCGATAAAATCAGCTGAATAAAAATGGGCCGCACAACAGATGGTGCGGCCCATGCTACCAATTGATACCGCCGATCCCGTCGGCGTGTCCCTGTTTTGCCGATCAATGCGCCTTGCAGGGATTTTTGGCGGCACAGGGATTATGCGCCTTGCAGGGATGTTCCGCCGCACATGGATTTTTGGCGGCGCACGGATTATGGGCCTTGCAGGGATGTTTTGCCGCACAAGGGTTCGCCTTGCAGGGATGTTCCATCTTGGCACCATCGCCTTCGTGATGGCCTGCAAACGCCGCCGGCGCCGATACTGCGGCCGACATAGCCATCGCCATGCCTGCCACTGCTGCTGTCTTCACCGCACGCATATTTTTCTTTGCCATAAAGCTTTGCCTTCTCTGTCTAGCTTCACTCATCGTTTTCAGATTCGAGCTTTCGCCCGTTACGCAGCATTCAACAGTACTCGTCGCCTAAACTAACATGTCCGGACGATTGAGTGACAGGTTAATGCAGCCCTCACCCCTCGACAATCAAATGATAGTCAGGGGTTGGATTGAGCGGACAGGAATAAAGATACTCCCCTGCTGTCAGCTCAATTTCGTAATCCCGCGTCACACCTTCAGTCAGCCCGCCACCGGATGTGCTAGGCAAGGTCACGCGGGAGAAACCCTGTCCACGCAACCAGAAACCCAGCTCATAGGGCACATTCTTGTTGGTTACGCGGAAGATATATTTGCCAGGCTCAAGCCGCAGCGGCGCGGCGTCGGCAACCCGTTCAGCGCCGCTTTGCTCGTTGATCGCCGCGCAATCGGCCGCGCTGGCAGTCTGAAAGCCGTGATCGACACCGCCTTCCGATTCGATAAACTGACACCCGGTCTGGGTCAGTTCGATGATCCGGGGTGCTTGCTGGGCATAGGCAGGGCCTGTCCCCGCGATTCCGAAGGCAGTGGCGATAACACCTGCCGCCAGCACCGCGGTCGCGGCACAATTCGTTATGAAGTCGCAGCCTGACATCTGTTCATCCTCTCTGTTGGGTAATTGTCAGCACCATTTATGGCGTTTCTATGATGGCCTGCATATTTGCGGCGAGAAACGGATTAAAATACGCCTCGCATAAATTTGAACATGCCGCACACATGCAGCTTGCCATGGCTACAACCGGGTTATCCGGCACGAACACGCATTGCGCCACAACACCCGCACACCATATAATTTGCCGATAATGGGAAATTCAGCCGGACATTCTGGACCCGATCGGCGGATCGCAGCGATGTCGGAGATGGGAGACAGCGATGCAGCACGTTAAAAAGCGCGCGGAAGCAACCTTTGCCGCGGGATGTTTTTGGGGAGTAGAAGCAACATTCCGCCGCGTGCCCGGTGTCTTCGCCACCGCTGTGGGCTATATGGGCGGCGATACGGATAATCCGACCTATGAAGATGTCTGCAGCGGCACGACCAATCATGCCGAAATCGTCAAGGTGGTATTCGATCCACGGCAAGTCAGCTTTGAGGAACTGCTGGAAGTATTCTGGGCCAATCACGACCCGACCACACTGAACCGGCAGGGGCCCGATATCGGCACGCAATACCGCTCGGCGATTTTTTATCACGATGATGAACAGGCTGCCCTGGCCCGCGCATCGCTGAACAAGCAGGAAGAAGCGAAACGCTTCCCGCGCCCCATCGTGACAGAAATCACGCCGGTATCGGACTTCTGGATGGCTGAAGATTATCATCAGCAATATCTTGAAAAGCGCGGCATGGCCTCGTGCCATACCTGAGCAGCAGCAAGAGCGCGACTCCGCAAAACTTTGCCGCTGCCACGCCTAATCACCGATGACGACGGGGCAGGCAGAGCCACGCGATTTTCCGACCCGCCCCTGGGTCGGGGTTGGCGTTGTGATTTTCAAGGATGACAAGGTACTGCTTGTCCGGCGGGCGAAACCACCGCGCGCAGGCAGCTGGTCAATCCCCGGCGGCATGCAGGAACTCGGCGAAACCGCCGCGCAAGCCGGTATCCGCGAAGTATGTGAAGAAACCGGCATAACGGTCGCGATTGACGGGCTGATCGATATTATCGATGTCATCGTGCCTGAGGATGATGGCCGCATCCGCACCCATTACACACTGATCGATTATCACGCCCATTGGCTGGCCGGCGAACCGCAGGCCGCGGACGATGTCAGCGATGCGCGCTGGGTCCCGCTCGACAAGCTTACCGATTACGGGATTTGGTCTGAAACCCTGCGTGTTATCAATGAAAGCGCG
>CALAQW010000207.1 GCA_937888955.1 uncultured Alphaproteobacteria bacterium
TAGGTATGACGGGTGCCGGCGGTTTCGGCATCGCTGCCGGGGTTGCCATCCGCATGGGGGAAAAGCGCAAGTCGGGTAAGGGCGGGTTCGGAAACCGACAAGCCGAGCCCGTCCATCGCAGCCATCAGCAGTTCTGCCTGCATCCGGGTTTCAGGCCGTGCGCGGTCCAGATGCAGATCAAGCCACCGGACAAGCTGCGTCGGATCATCGGCCATCTGTGCCTCCGACAGGGCAAGGCGCATCAGCGGCCACAGAAACTGCGCCATGCGTTGCGCTTCGATATTGGCGGGCGAGGCGGCAAGCCTGACCATCTGGTACCAGCTGAGCGCGGCGCGGGAATCCCCGGCGATCAGCAGGCCACGGGTCAGATTGCCCGACAGCCACAGCAGTTCGCGCCCCGGCTGCAGGGATGCCATGGCGGTCAGATTGCTGCGCGCCACCGGGCCAAGCGTGCCGCTTTCATGGGCGGCGTCGAATGCCGCCGACAGCGCCAATGCCCGTGCACGGCTTGCCTGTTGCGCCTGCACTGCCTGATAAAGCCCTGCATTGCGCAAGGGCGCGGCGATGGCTTTTGCGGCTTCGGGATCCTCTGGCAGGGGTGGGGCCGCAGCATATAGTTTGATGAGTTCAGATGTTGGCAATGCGCCGATTGCTTCCGCGCGTTCGGCGGCAGCAATGACAAGACCGGTATCAAGATCGCGCATCCGGGTCAGTGCCAGCAAGCTTGCCGGCGAGGCAGCGTTCACTGCCGCTTCGGTCAGGGGCAGGCCCAGCCGGCGGATCAGCAATAGCTGCACCAGTGTCGGGCTGAAATCGTCGGGTAGCGTCGCAGGCGCGCCCCCTGCCGCCTGCAGGAACAGACTTTGAAAGGCCGTATCAGTTGGGTCGAGTTCCGCAATCAGCTCGGCGGCAAGTTGCGCGGCAGATAGGTTGCCGGCGTCCAGCTTGCAGATTGCCGACAGTTTCAGCCAGAAAATATCAGGGCTGTCCGCCACCAGTTGATCCGCAATCGGGCAAACGGTCCGCAGATCGTTTTGTACGAGCAGATAGTCGGCATGGCTGCGCAGGATTGCGGGGCTCTTGTCAGGTTCGGCAAGTTTGCCGACGAGTTGCCCGACCGCATCAAGCCAGCCGCCAGCCGCCAGCCGCTCAAGCCGCAGGGCCAATAAGGCATGCCCGTCGGATCGTTCACCTGCGGGCGGATTGGCCCGGCTGAGCAATAGCCGCGCGGCGATGATATTGCGGCTGCGCGAGGCGGCTTGCATTGGCAGCTGTGCGATCAGTGTTTCAACCAGCGGGCGCTCGGTCCGGGCCCACAGATCGGTGCCAAAGCCGCCATTTTCAGCGTCAAGCAGCCCCAGCGTCGATATATCGAAGGCGGGCAGTTCCCCGATCTGGATCGCATCGGGTGATGCAGCCGTGCTGTCAGTCGGCGATTGCGTATCGGCGGGGGACGTCTGAACAGGCGCGGGCGCCGGTGCTGGCGTGGCCGGTTGCGGATAGGCGGGCCCGGTGGGCGGTGAATAGGGCGCGGTCTGGGCAGGGGGCGGCGCGGTTCGTGTGGCGGGCGGGTAGAGCGGGGTCGGTTGTGCCCATGCGTTGCCACAGACACCCAGCAAGGCCCCGACGCCGATCACGGCAATCTGCAAATGCCGCCTTGGCTGAAGCTGCCGGTTTGCCGGTCTGGTTTGCGTGCCGGATCTGCTGATCGGCCTAATGTGTAAGCGCTGCATCCGGCAGGGCTTTCTCGACCGTCTGAACGGGGGGCGGAATATCCCATACCGCCAGAAAGGCGATGCCGCCCAGGAATGTGACAAACAGCAAAAGCAGGATAAAGCGGGTCAGTTTTTGCATCGAAATTGGCGGGCCTTCCATATTCGACTGTGTGTGGCGCGAATCAGCGACAAAGCGTGCTGCGATCGCGGCTGACTCTATCCACACACGGGCCGCTGTTCAATTCCCGCTATCGGCTGCGTCTGATTGCCGATGCATGATTGCCCCAATGGCAAGAAGCGGGTAGCTATAGACGCGAATTCGCCTGTGCGCTGCGGGCTGTCCCGCCTGCGGCCGGAAAGAATAATGGACGAGAATACACAAAACCATACTGCCGTAAATGGCGAGCCGGTGCCAAATCCGGCCGGCGATCGGGTAATTGTGCTTGTCGGGCTGATGGGGGCCGGCAAGACCACGGTCGGCCGACGGTTGGCAAACCGGCTTGATATTCCGTTTGTGGATGCGGATGCGGAAATCGAGGCGGCGGCGGGCATGACCATTCCCGAAATCTTCGCGCAGCATGGCGAGCAGCATTTTCGCGAAGGCGAGCGGAAGGTCATCGCGCGGCTGTTACAGCAAAATGGCGGCGTGCTTGCCACCGGCGGGGGCGCGTTCATGGATCCCGAAACCCGCGCCCAGATCAAGCGCGACGGCGTGTCCGTCTGGCTTCGGGCCGATGTCGGGCTGCTGCTCAAGCGGGTGGCGCGTCGCAATAATCGCCCCTTGCTGAAGCAGGGCGATCCGGCGGAAATCATGACCCGCCTGCGCGACGAACGCTATCCCGTCTATGCGCAGGCCGACATTACGGTGGACAGCACCGATGCGCCGCATGAGGAGATTGTCGATGCGATCATCACGGCGCTGCAAGGCTATTTTTCAGACCCTCACCATCAGGCGGATCGGTAAATGAGTGTGCCCCGCGAAGAGCTTGTTACGGTCGCCCTTGGCGACAGATCCTATCCGATCCATATCGGCCCCGGTCTGCTTGCCGATCTGGGCGACAGGCTTGCGCCATTCCTCAAACGCAATCGGGTCGCGCTTGTGACCGACCGGAATGTCGCCGATCTTCATCTTGCCGCGGCGGAAGCGGCATTGCGCGCAGCCGGCATCGCCTGTGTGACGCAAATCCTGCCACCTGGCGAGCAGACCAAGAATTTCGCGACGCTGGAGCGGCTGCTCGACTGGCTGCTTGCGGAAAAGATCGAACGCGGTGATCTGATACTGGCGCTCGGCGGTGGGGTGATCGGCGATCTGACAGGCTTTGCCGCGGCAATTCTGCGCCGCGGGGTCGATTTCGCGCAGATCCCGACAACCCTGCTTGCGCAGGTCGATTCATCTGTTGGCGGAAAAACCGCGATCAACAGCCCGCATGGCAAAAACCTGATCGGCGCATTTCATCAGCCGCGCATCGTTCTGGCCGATATCGCACTGCTTGACAGTCTGCCGCGCCGCGAATTGCTGGCCGGCTATGCCGAAGTCGTGAAATACGGGCTGCTAGGGGATGCGGCGTTTTTCGACTGGCTGGAACAGCATGGCGCAGCGCTTTGCGCAGGTGATTTGCCGGCGCGGGTAGAGGCTGTGACGCAAAGCTGCCGTGCCAAGGCACAGATCGTGGCAGCCGATGAGCGGGAGGCGGGGCAGCGCGCATTGCTCAATCTCGGTCATACATTCGGTCACGCGCTTGAACAGGCCACCAATTACGATGCGCGGCTCTTGCATGGGGAAGGGGTTGCGATCGGCATGTGCCTTGCCTTTGCGCTGTCCCATGCGATGGGATTGGCCACCGGGCAGGAAGTCGAGCGGGTAAAGCGGCATTTATCAGGGATCGGATTGCCTGTCCGGGTGGCAGACATCAAAGGCGCGGATATCGATGTCGATACCCTGCTTGCCGGTATGGCCCAGGACAAGAAGGTTGCGGACGGGCGGATCAATTTCATCCTGCCGCGCGCAATCGGCGACAGCTTTGTCACCGATCAGGTCGATCCCGACCTCGTGCGGCAGGTACTTGCCGCCTCGCTTGCCGCTTAGCAAAGGGGGCGGCGTCCGGCCGAATGCGAATTCAGTGCACCAAGCGTAATTTGAACGGTTTCGCCGCCTTCGGGATAGCATTGACCGGCATGCGGAAATAGGACACGCCGTTAGCGTCGGGGGCCGGGAGTTGCGCGCCCGCCATGTTGAATTGCAATGCCTGGTAATGGCAATCCGGTTTCGACAGCCCCCGGTCGCGGCGATTGCGGAACTCGCGAAAATCCGCTTCGCTGACCCCGTCCTTGATATGGATATTCTTTTCCTTCTGTTCGGCAACCGTCGATTCCCAGGCGATATCGCGGCCGCGATGTTCAGGATCATGGCCGGTGAAGATGCGCGTTTCTTCGGGTAGCCCGTAAAGTGCCTGCACCGAGCGGAACATTTCCGCCGCACTTCCCCCCGGCAGATCGCAGCGTGCGGTTCCGTTGTCGGGCATCAGCAGCGTGTCGCCGACAAAGGCGCAATCGCCGATCAGATAAGTCGTGCACGAACCCGAATGGCCGGGCATGGCGTAGGCGCGTGCCGGTATGTCGCCGATCTCGAATGTGTCGCCATTGGCAAGCAATCGGTCAAATTGCTGCCCGTCGCAGGGAAAATCGGGCAGGTGAAACAATTGCTGCAATTCCGTCTGTGTGGCGGTGACGCCTGCGCCAACCGCAACCTGCCCGCCCAGCGCATCGCGCAGATAGGGTGCCGCGGATAGATGATCGTCATGCAGCTGGGTTTCGAGAATCCAGTCGACGACAAGGTTTTCCTGCCGGATATGACCGATGATCGCATCCGCCGATTCGGTATCGGTGAGGCATCCCCCGACATCGAAATCGAGCACCGGGTCGATGATGGCAGCGCGCTTGGCGCGCGGGTCGGCAATGACATAGCTGACCGTTTTGCTTGGGCTGTGAAAGAACCCTGTGACCTCAAGCGTGATGTCCGACATGCCGCTCCTGTCCCCTGCCTTGCTTTTTTCCGCGCATTATCTGGCGATTGCTTTGCGCTAGGTTACTGCGAAGCGGGCGGCTTTCATAGGGGGCGTGCGGCCATCAGACACCGGTAATATGCGCGCGCGAAGCGGATCGCCCGCCAGGGGGCGGCCGCGCGTGATGAAGAAAAAAAGGGCGGCGCGACATTCCGTTGCGGGTGGAACCGCCGCGCCGCCTGCGCACCGGGTCTGGTTACCTGGCGCAAGTGATAGAGGCATGCGTGTCCAGATCACGCCTGTCTGTTACGCACGGGTGATGGTCAATCCGTCGCATTCGGGATGTGATCTGCGCTACACTTGCCCCTTGTCGCATTCGCACTCATTCGTTTTGCAGGAAATGGAAGGCCATCATGTCGCAACCCGATCACCTGACAGCCCTTGATATCAACCCCTTGCCGCGTGAGGCGATGTCCCCCGACTTGCGGAAATATTTCGATGTTTGCGAGGAAAAGCTCGGGATGGTGCCCAATGTCCTGCTGGCCTATGCCCATGATGAGGAAAAGCTGCGCGGTTTCATGGGGATGTATAATAACCTGATGCTGGCTGAAAGCGGGCTGAGCAAGCTTGAGCGTGAAATGATCGCGGTCGCGGTCAGCAGCGCCAATCATTGCTTCTATTGCCTGACCGCTCATGGTGCGGCGGTACGTGACTTGTCGGGTAAGCCTGAACTTGGCGAGCTTCTGGTGATGAATTATCGTGTCGCCGATCTGTCGCCGCGACAGCGCGCGATGCTCGATTTCGCGGTTAAGATGACCGAAACCCCTGACAGGGTGCTGGAATCCGATCGTCAGGCGTTGCGTGATGCGGGCTTTTCCGAGGTCGATATCTGGGACATTGCGGCGGTTGCGTCTTTCTTCAACATGACCAATCGCATGGCCGCCGCCGTCGATATGATGCCAAACCCCGAATATCACAGCCAGTCGCGCTGATCCTATTGCAGTATCGTCCCGACGCCCCACATTTTTTGTAAGGGCATATGTTCTGAGGAACGTGGTTGCCCGCCATTGTTTCATTCTGGATGGGTGGAGGGACTCTGATGGTCGATACTGATGAAAACATAGATAAGGTTCGAGAAGCCGTCGGGATTTTCGATGATCCTGAAACTCTTGAGACAACAATTGATGCTCTGATGATTGGCGGTTTCGACAGGGCGGACATCAGTATTCTCGCCGGAACGGACGCGGTGGAGAAGAAATTACGGCGGCATTTTTCACGCATTGAGGAACTGGAAGACGATGCGAATGCCGCGCGGGGGAACTATATCTCGCAGGAATCGTTGGGTGCTGCTGAGGGTATGCTGTTTGGCTTGCCGATGTATGTCGCAGCTGGCATTGCAGCCGGTCTGGCAACGGCTGCGGGTGGCCCATTGGGCGCGACGCTCGCGGCAACGGTTGCCAGCGGCGGTGCCGGCGCAGCAATTGGTGCTGTGCTCGCGCGGCTTCTGGGTAAAAAGCATGCTGCGGAACTGGAAAGCCAGCTCGCCAGGGGCGGATTGCTTCTATGGGTGCGGGTCTGGACGCCGCAACAGGAAAATGTGGCGCTTGAAATATTGTCTGAACATTCCGCCCATGATGTTCATGTGCATGAACTTACTGCCGGTTAACAGCGTGTTGCGCAGGGGCTGGTGGCAATCGCCGGTTGGGCTGATATCATGTTCAGGAGGTTTGCGATGACCAAGCACGGAGAACAGCTTACGCACCTGGATTTCCGCCGACCGGCGGAAATCGTTACCGATCCGCGCCTTGACCGGGCCGGGAAAGTGAAATTACTGCGCGATTGGGAATATGATGCGCGGGAGATGGAGGTTGCCGAAGAAGAAGGTATGATAGCGCCAACACCGGACCTGCTGGATGACATAATGGCTGCGTTGCGCGCGCTTGGCGATGAGAATGAAAATTTGACAGAAGCACCGCCGACAAAACAAGGCGGCATCTGAGGCTGTACTTCCCAAGGTCTTGGCGCTTGTTTAACCCGGAGAGAACAGAATATGTCGAGTGAAGAACTGCATGCCCCCCGCGAACGGCTGTCGCCCAAGACATTGGCGATGCATCAGGCGATTGTCTCGCTGATGGAAGAGCTTGAGGCGGTGGACTGGTACCGGCAACGGGCCGATGATTGCGACGATCCCGCACTGAAAGCCATCCTGCTGCATAATATGCGCGAGGAAATCGAACATGCGGCAATGGCGCTTGAATGGCTGCGGCGCAACAGCCCCGATTTCGAGAAAGAGCTGAAGGAATATTTGTTCACCGAAGGGGATATCGCGGCGCTTGAGGAAGAAGTGACCAAGGGTTAGCCCGCAAGACTATCGCTCTTGTGCCCGCGATCTTGCCCCTTACCGGTCAAATAAGTTAGGTATGCGCGCCCGCCTCCCGTAAAGAGGCGGGCGCGGATTTTTGACCTGTACCAAAGCAGGCAAGACAAAGTAGGGCGCATGGCAAAAAAGAAAACATTCCGGCCCAAGGCACGGGTGCCGCGGGGGCTGCGCGATCAGTTCGCTGGCGATGTGATGGCGCGGCAGGCCGCGTTGGACACGATCCGCGCGGTTTATGACTCCTACGGGTTCGAACCGCTTGAAACCTCGGCCTTCGAATATGCCGATGCGCTGGGCAAGTTCTTGCCCGATTCAGATCGCCCCAATGAGGGGGTGTTCGCGTTGCGCGATGATGACGATCAGTGGCTGGCGCTGCGCTATGATCTGACCGCGCCGCTCGCGCGGCTTGTGGCGGAACATTTCGATGCATTGCCCAAACCTTTCCGGCGTTATCAGTTCGGTCCGGTATGGCGTAATGAGAAGCCAGGCCCGGGTCGCTATCGCGAATTCTTCCAGTTTGATGTCGATACGGTGGGTGCGCCGGTGATGGCTGCCGATGCGGAATTATGCATGGTGCTGTCGGATGCGCTCGAGGCGCTGGGGATCGCGCGCGGCGACTATATGGTGCGTGTCAATAACCGCAAAATCCTCAATGGTGTGCTGGAGACGATTGGTGCGGCCCATGGCGATGATCCCGAAATCGCGCAAAAGCGGCTGACGATCCTGCGCGCGGTCGACAAGCTCGACCGTCTGGGGGTCGAGGGGGTGCGGCTGCTGCTCGGTGCCGGGCGGCGCGACGAATCGGGGGATTTTACCGAAGGCGCGCATCTGAGCGAGGATCAGATCGCGCAGGTCATCGCATTCATCGAGGCGGGCGATCCCGATCGCGCAAAAGTCTGCGCCACGCTGCGCGCGCTTGTCGGCGATAGCGCGGTGGGCTGCGAAGGGGTTGCCGAGCTTGAGGAGATCGATCATCTGCTGAGTGCGGCGGGCTTTGCTGGCGACCGGGTGTGTTTCGATCCGTCTGTGGTGCGCGGGCTTGGTTATTATACCGGTCCGGTGATCGAGGCGGAGCTGACTTTCGAGGTCCTGGATGAAAAGGGCAACAAGGTTCAGTTCGGCTCGGTTGCCGGCGGCGGGCGCTATGACGATCTGGTGAAGCGCTTCAAGGGGGTCGAGGTGCCCGCGACCGGCGTATCGATCGGGGTGGACCGGTTGCTTGCGGCCTTGCGGCTGCTCAATAGCGATACGGCACAGCCTGCGGGCCCTGTTATCGTGCTGGTGCTTGATGCGGCGAAGATGGGCGATTATCAGAAAATGGTCGGCGAATTGCGGGCGGCCGGTATCCGCGCGGAGCTTTATCTGGGGGGCAGCGGCATGCGCGCACAGCTCAAATATGCAGACAAGCGGCATGCGCCGATTGCCGTCATTGCCGGGGAGGATGAGTTTGCCGCCGGTGAGGTCACGCTGAAGGATTTGCTGCTTGGTTCCCGGCTATCGGCGGAAATCAGCGACAACAAGGCCTGGCGCGAGGATCAGCCGGCGCAGATTTCCGTGCCGCGGGCGGAACTTGTAGCGGCGGTGCGCGACATGCTGGCGCGTGATCTGCCAGCTGTGTGAGACGTTCTGAGTGCGGCTTTCGGGGCAAAAGGGGCATCCGCGCACCCCGCCGGCCTTTACCCATTCGCTGAGCAAGGTATAAGTGCCGCCATGATATCGGCGTAATAATGATTGCCGGAGTTGAAGGAACAGATCTGATGCGTATCCCCGGAATGCCGGATTACGACGCGGCGGCGCTTGCCAAACTGCGCGCCCAGGATGCCGAAATCGCGGCGGTATTTGATGCCCATGGCTATGATTTCATCGAGCCGCCCATTCTGGAACCGGCGGACGTTTTTCTGGAGCAGTCGGGCGAGGATATCCGGCGGCGTATCTATGCCTTCAACGATGCGTCGGGGCAGGAACTGTGCCTCCGGCCCGAGCTGACGATTCCTGCTTGCCGGATGTATTTGCGCGGGGCCGGGGCTGGCGGGCCGGCAAGGCTGAGCTATAACGGGCCCGCCTTCCGTTTTCAGCCGCCCGGTTTCAACCGCAGCCGCCA
>CALAQW010000208.1 GCA_937888955.1 uncultured Alphaproteobacteria bacterium
CGTGCCCTCGACCCCCAAAACATCATGAATCCGGGAAAACTCGTGCTGCCATGACAGACGACACGCCAGTCATCCGTCCACTGACCGATACGGACATTGATGCAACCATATCGCTGTGGCAGGCATGACATCCGCAAACTGGAACTGATGGTGCGTGCAAGCAATGTGGCGGTAACCGAGTTTTACCAAAAAATCGGTTACGCGGAAGAGCCGGTCATTGTGATGTCCCGCTGGCTCGACAAATAGGCCAACCAAGCCGATAAGGCGATAAAAGGCCTAACCCGCCCGCAGTTCCTGCAACAGCCCGTCCACATTGCGCCCAAGGGCGGCAATTTCATCGGCCATGGCCCCGAATGTGTGATCAAGCTGCGTACAGATGGCGCCCGCATCGCTGATCTGCCGGGCAACATCTTCCACATTCTGCGTCACTTCCGCGGTACCACGCGACCCTGCATCGATATTCCGCGCGATCTCGCCTGTTGCGGCCGTCTGTTGTTCGACCGCCGCGGCAATTGCCGTTGAGCTTTCTTCAAGCTGCCCGATTGTCGTGTCGATTTCACCGATTGCGGCGACCGCCTCTTTCGTTGCCGCCTGAATTGCCGTGATATTGCCCGAGATCTCGTCGGTAGCCTTGGCGGTTTGCGCGGCAAGGTTCTTGACCTCCCCCGCCACCACGGCGAAGCCCTTGCCCGCTTCCCCCGCACGCGCCGCCTCGATCGTTGCGTTGAGCGCCAGCAGATTGGTCTGGCTCGCAATTTCGGAAATCAGTTTCGCCACCTCGCCAATCTGAAGTCCCGCCCTGTCAAGCACCGCCATGGCATTTCCCGCTTCCCGGCTACGGGCGACAGCCTCACGCGCAACCCCGGCCGAATGCGCGACCTGGGTCGAGATTTCCCGCTCGGACGCGCTGAGCTCCTCGGTCGCCGCTGCAACAGTGGCGATATTGCTTGCTGTATTCTGCGACAGACCGGTCACGGTCTGCGCACAGGCTCCGACCTGCGTCACCGCCGCTGTCAGGCTGCTGCTTGCATTTCCGATTTCATCACCGCGCGCGCGCGTCTTCTCGAGCGTTGACTTGACCGCAGTCTCCAGCGCCGCCGCCAAATTCTCGGTCTGACGCTGCCGCGCTTCTTCTTGCTCATCAAAATAAACCGAGGTCGCGATCTCCATATCCAGCATCAATGCCTTACCGAATGCGGAAATTGCACGCGCCAGAAATTCCGGTTTTTTGCGAAAGGCGGGAACCAGAAGCGCGACCATTTGCGCATAGGCGAAATTGTAGATGCCGATATACCAACGCGGTTCAAGGCCGATCCGCGCATGCGCGCGTCCGATCGCCTGCACCCGTTCCGCATAGTCATGGTCGAATTCTGCCGCAAAAAGCTGCCGCCAATGTGCTTCCTGCGCCGCCTTCAACCCCGGAACGCGCGATTTGTCGCCAATGATCGCCGCCGTCTGGGGCATCGCGAAGATAGCGGCGTAAAGGTCGTCGAGAATGTCATCGAGTTTCGCAAGGATAATCGGGCCGCATTGCCTGATCGCGTCCCTGTCCGCTGATCCCAGGCCGATAAACTGCAAACGTCCGTCAATGTCGAGAGTCTGATTACGCATTACCTGCTCCACTTCGGGGACCTGCCGCCACTCCCCCGATGGCAACGCCCCGCCCTGTCCGCAACGGATCCTCGCCCTCATCCGGTCGAACAATACCGTTACCTCTATTCGCGCCGAATATGAGAAAAGCAACCTTTCGAAATGGTTATCGCACAGCCCCCGGATATGGCCTGCGTCCAAATGCCACAATCGCAAGTTTTCGCACAACTTTGCGCAACCCCGACACTAGCCATTTACCGCCAGCCAACTTGTTTGCTAAAACCAGTATAAGAATTCAAAATCTCAAGGGGAGACGGCCAATGGCTGCTAATCGTGTATGTGAAATTTTCGGGATCGAACATCCCATCCTGCTTGCTGGTATGGGCGGGGCATCGACCCCGGCACTGGCTGCGGCGGTGTCGGAAGCCGGCGGGCTTGGCATTCTGGGCGCGGCGGCCTGCGGCCCCAAAATGCTGCGTGAATGGATCGACGAGGTGCGCAGCCTGACCGACAAGCCGTTCGGCGTCGACACGCTGCTGCCGGCCTCTGTCCGCCGTGAAGGCGGCGGCGGCAATGCCGATGGCCCCTCGCCCATGGATCTATTGCCCGAACACATGAAATTCGCAGAAGAATTCATGAAAAAGGAAGGGCTGACCCCGCCAACCAAGGAACAGCTTGCCGAACATATGGGCGCATCGGGCCGCGCGCCGGGCGAGCCGCAATTCCTGACCAAGGAATTCTTCGATGCGCAGATGCAGGTCGTGATCGAGGAGAAAGTCCCCGTTTACGCCGCGGGTCTTGGCAATCCGGGCCCCTGGATGGAAGACATGCACCGTAACGGCACCAAGGTAATGGCGGTTGTCGGCGCGGTGCGCCATGCGGTGCAGGTTGTTTCCTCCGGCATCGACGTGATTGTTGCGCAGGGCCATGATGGCGGCGGCCACAACTCGCCGATCGGCACGCTTGCGCTGATTCCGCAGGTGGTCGACGCGGTCGGCGGCCCGAACGGCATCCCCGTGCTCGGCGCGGGCGGCATTGTCGACGGGCGCGGCGTCGCCGCTGCCTTGTGTCTGGGCGCGGAAGGCGCCTGGGTCGGTAGCGCGTTCCTCGCCAGTGAGGAAGCCGGCATCCAGCCCTATCAGAAGCAGGCGATCGTCGACAGCACCGAAGAAGGCACCATGGTGTCGCGCTCGGTCACCGGCAAGCCGGCGCGGATCATCCGCACCAAATGGGCGCAGGCCTATGTGGATGCGAAGATGGAACCGCTGCCCATGCCGTTCCAGTCGATGGTATCGGGTCAGATCCTCGCTTCGGGTCAGATCGCCAAGCGCGGCGATATCGCACCGGGCTTTGCCGGTCAGGGCATCGGCATGATCCGCAGCGTGCGCCCGGCCAGGGAAATCTTCCAGGATCTGGTCGATGGCTGCAAGCGTGCGTTCGACAACGCGCCCCACGCCGTCTGAGGGTTATGGGGGCTGACGGTTGCGGGCGCGGCAAACCCCCGCGCCTGCAAGCCGGCCTATCAAGATCATCAAAGCCGCGTCCCTTCGGGGGCGCGGTTTTTTATTCGGGAAGCGCAAGCCCCGCCGCAGCAAGCGCGTCGGCCTGCCGCCTGGCCAGCCGCGCCACATTGAAATCGGCAAGCGCCGATTCGAACAGCGCATGCCAGTTAAGCTCGGCCGCCAGATGCAGGAACACCCCGCCAAGCCCGATGGCGGCGCGGTCCATGAAGACGAATTCGCGCGGCGGCCGGACAGGGCCAAGCCGCTTCAGCGCCTGCCGCACCTGTTCAGCTTCCGCACGGCCATATTCCCCCGGTGCGATCCCGTCGGCGACCGACCGCACCCGGTCATCGAGCATCGGCCGGTAAATGAACCGCGCCCAGATATTAAGCGCGTCAACCAGTTCATCGGATAATTCCTCAAACCCCCAACCGGCATAGGCCGCGGCGGCAAGCGTACGGTCGTCATCGCGCAGCGCGCGGTAAAGATCGACGACCCCGGCAACAAAGTCCGGCCTGAATATCCGCACACAGCCATAATCGAGCAGATTGAGCCCGCCCCCCGGCGCAATCGTATAATTGCCCGGATGCGGATCGCCATGGATCACCCCGAACCGCACGAAAGGCCGCCACCAGGCAGTGAACAGGTTCTGCGCGATCCGGTTGCGGGTTTCCTGCGGCGCATCCCGGAAGGCCATGAGCGGTTCGCCCGCAAGCCATTCCATGCACAACAACCGTTCGGTCGATAAATCGCGATACCAGCGCGGCACATGGATATCGGGCGCATCAGCCAGCATCGCGCCGTAAAGCGCCATATGCCGCCCCTCGCGCTGATAATCGAGCTCCTCACGCAGGCGGGTGCCGATTTCACGCTCGATCTCGCGGGTGTCGACGGTGCGTTCGATCCGCCGGTGCAGCGCGAAAATCGCCTTGAGCTGCACCAGATCGGCCTCCACCGCCGACCGCATATCGGGATATTGCAGCTTGCAGGCAAGCGCCGCCCCATCCGCAAGCCGCGCGCGATGCACCTGCCCGAGCGATGCCGCGGCTGCCGCCGACCGGCCGAATTCCGCAAATTTTTGCTGCCAGTCGGGGCCAAGCTCGGCCCGCATCCGCCGTTTCACGAAGGGCCAGCCCATGGCGGGCGCATTCATCTGAAGCTGGCTCAATTCCTGCGCATATTCAGGCGGCAACGCTTCGGGGATGGTGGCAAGCAGCTGCGCCACCTTCATCACCGGCCCCTTGAGCCCGC
>CALAQW010000209.1 GCA_937888955.1 uncultured Alphaproteobacteria bacterium
TAGTTCCAGTTGGGCGACTAGTTCGGGTCGATGATTTATCGCCGACAGCGTCTGCTGCGGCTCGGGGAAGGCAGCGGAAGACGCTATCAAGACCGGTCATAAAAACTCAGTCTGTTAAACGGAGAGGAATGGGAATGTTTTTCAAAGGTGCCATTTCGGCGGATTCGCACATTGTCGAGCCGCCCCATTGCTATGTCGATTATATCGAGCCGAAATATCGCGATGTCGCCCCCCATGTGGTGCGGCAGGATAACGGCCAGGACATCTATGTCATCAAGGACCTGAAGCAGACGGTGCCGATGGGCTTTCTCGACGGTGCGGGGATGACGCCCAAGCAGCGGGCCGAACATGTCGCCACCACCAAGTTCGAGGAAACGCGCAAGGGCGGCTGGGATCCGCTGGCACGGCTTGTCGATATGGATCGCGACGGGATCGCCGCGGAAATTATCTATGCCTCGGTCGGCATGGTGCTCTGCACCCATCCGGATGCGGAATATAAGGATGCCTGCTTCAAGGCCTATAATCGCTGGCTGCAGGAATTCTGCGGCGGCGCGCCGAACCGTCTGTTCGGGCTGGCGCAGACAGCGGTGCTCGATGTCGACAGCGCGATCGAGGATTTCCGCCGCGCCAAGGAAATGGGCATGGTCGGCATGATGATGCCGGGCAATCCGATGTATGAGGATTACGATCATCCCGATTACGATGCCTTGTGGGAATGCGCCACCGATCTTGACCTGCCGGTCTGTTTTCACATTCTGACCGCCAAGGAAGGCGATCTTGCTTCTGCCTTCGCGGCGCGGCGCGGCCACCCGCTCAACGGCTTCATGGGTATTATCCGGGCGGTCCAGGATGTGGTGGGCGTGTTGACGCTGGGCGGTGTGTTCGAACGGCACCCCAAGCTGAAGATGGTCTGCGCCGAAGGTGATGCGGGCTGGATGCCGCATTACATGTACCGCATGGACCATGCGGCGCAGTTCAATGTGGAAGGCGGCATCATCCCCGGCCTCAGCAAACTGCCGAGCGAATATCTCAAATCCAATGTGTCGATGACGTTCCAGGATGACTGGGTGGCGTTCAAGACCAAGGATCTGATGAACTACAAGCAGCTCATCTGGGCCAATGACTATCCGCATACGGATTCAACCTGGCCGCATTCGCAGGAACTGCTGGCCGAGCATGCGACCGGTCTCACCCCGGAAGAAACCCGCGCGATCCTGCGCGACAATACCGCAAGGCTGTTCAATCTGGATGTCACGGCGATGCCGATGATGGAAGCCGCTGAATAAGCACTGCTTGGGCACCAGAATTCGCAAGGGCCCGGTCAACCGCCGGGCCCTTTCTTTATTTTCCGCTGTTCGATAACCCGTGCCCGGGTACAATCGCCGCGTCGAAAAGAAAATAGGCATCCTGTTGCTGTGTCCCATGCCTTGCCGGATTTGACATATGAACTAGGTCACGCCCCCCATATCGTTGCCGGGGTGGATGAGGCGGGGCGGGGGCCGTGGGCGGGGCCGGTGGTCGCGGCGGCGGTCATCCTCGACCCTGCTGCAATTCCCGATGGGCTGAACGATTCCAAGAAACTCTCCGCCGCCCGGCGCGCGGCGTTGTTTGCGGCGCTTGGTGCGACCGCCCGGATCGGCGTCGGGCAGGCCTCGGTCGACGAGATCGACAGGCTCAATATCCTGCACGCCACCATGCTGGCCATGCAGCGCGCGGTGGCAAACCTGCCCACACGCCCCGATATCGCACTGATCGACGGCAACCGGACGCCCGATCTGCCCTGCGCGGCGGAGGCGATCGTCAAGGGCGATGGCCGCTCTCTGTCGATCGCCGCCGCCTCCATCATCGCCAAGGTCACCCGCGACCGGATCATGGCCGAACTCGACACGCAATTTCCCGGATATGGCTGGAAAACCAATCAGGGTTACGGCACGAAACCGCATCAGGCGGGGCTGTTGCGTTTGGGTGTCACCCCACATCATCGGCGCAGCTTCAAACCCATACACAAGATATTGTGTGAAGACTCTTTACTAAGTCGTTGATTCCAAAAAGATATTGACGAGATTCCCCGCGATTCGCAGGATAGGGCCGAATCACGAGGGGTTAATCATGGTTATGCAGACGACAGATCGCGCGGATGTGCGCGCGAAAAAGGATTCCGGCAAGGCAGCGGGTGCTGCCTCATGGGGCAGCTTCAACGACCGGCTGCCGCTTGATCGGGTGCTGGTTGGCGATTGTGTGTCGGTCATGAATGCGTTGCCCGAGCAATCGGTCGATGTGATCTTCGCCGACCCGCCCTATAATCTGCAGCTCGCCAATGAATTGCTGCGCCCCAATCACAGCCGCGTCGACGGGGTCGATAATGCCTGGGACAAATTCTCGAGCTTTGCCGCCTATGACGCGTTTACCCGCGAATGGCTGACGGCGGCCAAGCGGGTGCTGAAGAAAACCGGAACGATCTGGCTGATCGGTTCCTATCATAATATCTTCCGGGTGGGCGCGACCTTGCAGGATCTCGATTACTGGATCCTGAACGATATCGTCTGGCGCAAGACCAATCCGATGCCCAATTTTCGCGGCCGGCGGTTCACCAATGCCCATGAAACCCTGATCTGGGCGGCGCGCGATCCGGCGCAGCGCAGCTATACCTTCAATTACGATGCGATGAAGGCGCTGAATGAGGGCTTGCAGATGCGCTCCGACTGGCTGCTGCCGATCTGCAACGGCAAGGAGCGGCTGAAAGATGAGAATGGCGACAAGGCGCATCCGACGCAAAAACCCGAATCGCTGCTGCATCGGGTGATTCTGGCCTCCACCAATCAGGGGGATGTGGTGCTCGATCCGTTCTTTGGCACCGGCACCACCGGCGCGGTCGCAAAGAAGCTGGGGCGGCACTTCATCGGGATCGAGCGGGAAAATGCCTATGCCCGCGTTGCGATCGACCGGATCCGGCGCATTGCCCCCCATGATGCGGGCAGCCTCGAAATCACCACCGGCAAGCGGCAGGAAAAACGCATTCCCTTTGGCTGGCTTGTGGAGCGTGGCCTGCTGCCGCCCGGTTCGGTGTTAAGCGATGCGCAGCGGCGTTTTACCGCAAAGGTGCGCGCCGATGGAACGCTGGTCAGCGCCGATGCAAAAGGCTCGATCCATCAGGTCGGTGCCTATGTGCAGGGGGCGCAGGCCTGCAATGGCTGGACATTCTGGCATGTGGAAATCGATGGCGCTCTGGCGCCGGTTGACGTGCTGCGGCAAAGGCTGCGCGCCGAATTGAACTAGCGCGCGGCAGGTGCCGGGGGGTCTGCCGGCTTTGTGTCGGCGGCGTCGGTCCGCATATCGGGGCCGGGAAACAGGCTGTCGGTGCGGCCCATCGCGTAATAGGCGGCAAGGCCCACCCATTCCTTCACCGCATGATCGAGCGCGCGCAGATTGCGTGAAAAGTCGGGCCGCCGCGCCAACTCGGGCGCGGGGGCTGCGCGGTAATCCACCGGATAGGCGATCACCGGCCAGCCCGCCTTGCGGAACAGCCCCACCGAACGCGGCATATGCGCGGCCGATGTGACAAGCACCCATTTCTGCCCCGTTTGCGGCCCGATCAGCGCTTTGCTTTTCAGCACATTCTCGTGCGTATTGCGTGAATGGTTTTCAAAAATAATCCGCTCGGGCGGTAATCCCAGATCGGTGAAGAAGGCTTGCTTGACGTCTGCGGCCGCGCCCTTGTGCCCGATCAGTGCCGGATCGCCACCGGTCAGGATCAGCTTTGCTTCGGGGTGCTGCCGCGCCAGCGCCACCAAGGCGGTATAGCGATCGCCCGCCGCGTTCAGTTCCGGCAGGCCGCGACTGTTCAGAACAGGCAGCTCGAAACCGCCGCCCAGCACGATGATGCCATCAAGCCGGGGCAGCGTGTCAGGCCGCTCAAAGCGGTTCTCAAGCGGGGTGATCAGCCAGTTGCCAAGCGGGAACAGCAAGATCAGCGTAAGGCTCACCGCAATTGCCGCGATGATGCCGCGCGCCATCCACCACCAGCCGGTCCAAAGCAGCACCGCACAGGCTGCCAGCAGCAGCACAAGCAGATTGCCTGGCTGAACGATCCACCAAAGAATTTTCGACAGATAAAAGCTCATTGCGGGTCCACTTCCGGGGTCAGGACATGCGCGGCAATCTTGCGCATCAGGGTCGGCAGGGGGTGGCGGGGGAAATCGGCTGGTACGATCCACTGTCCGCCATCGGGCAGGCCGGTGTCGGTGCGGCACTGATAGACGGTGAGTTGCAGCCGGAAATGGGTGAAAATGTGGGTGACTTCCCCCGGTACCGCCTGCCACGGGCCCCTGGCCGGCGCGTGACGTGCGGCCGCCCGTGCGGTGGGGGGTGGTTTGCCGTTTCTGCTGCTGCTTTCCCAGGGACTGCAGGGCAGGCCAAGCATCCCCCCGAGCAAGCCCTTTGCCGGACGGGTTTCGAAATAGACCGCGCCGTCCCGGGGGCGTTCAAGCCAGAATGTCGCGGCCCGACGTGTGGGGGTCTGCTTGCGCGCGGGTTTGCGCGGCAGGCTTTCGGCGATTGATTGCCGATGCGCGGCGCAGCCCTCAGAAAGCGGGCAATCGCCGCAGCGCGGCGCGCGCGGGGTGCAGATCGCGGCCCCCAGATCCATCAGCGCCTGGGCGGTGTCGCCGGGTCGGCCATTGTCGATCAGCTGACCGGCCAGCGGGCGCAGCGTCTTGCGCGCGCCGGGCAGCGGCTCGGTCACCGCGAAAAGCCGCGCGCTCACCCGCTCGATATTGCCATCAAGCACAGGGGCCGCCATATCGAAGGCGATGGCTGCGACTGCCGCGGCGGTATAGGGGCCGATGCCGGGCAGCGTTTGCAGCGCTTGCGGGTTTGCGGGAAATTGCCCGCCAAGTTCGGCACTGACGATCTGCGCGCATTGATGCAGATTGCGCGCCCGCGCGTAATAACCAAGTCCTGCCCATTCGGTCAGCACGGCCTCAAGCGGGGCTGCGGCCAACGCATGCACATCCGGCCAGCGGTCAATGAATTTATCGAAATAATCGCTGACGGTGGCGACCGTCGTCTGCTGCAGCATGATCTCGCTCAGCCATACGCGATAGGGGTCGGGCCGGCTGCCGGCGCGCGCGCGCCAGGGCAAATCGCGCCGGTGCGCGTCATACCAGTCAAGCAGCCTGCGCGTATCGGGCAAGGGCGAAAACTCCTGTGATCCTTAAAGCTGGCGCGGCGAATCCGCATGCGGCAACGTGCCGGGCATGGCTTTCTATAGCGCTGTTGGGTCCGGTCTCGCTATAGTTGGCCAAGGTGGCAGCCTTTTATGCAGCGAGGTTCGGCAACAATGAGCAGGCAGGCGAGACAGGCAGGCGATCGGCGTGCGCTCAATCTGCGCCTGGCGGAGCTCACAGACCCGATCGCGCGCAAGGCGTTCGGCAAGCGCGGCTTCGCGACCTCGGAAATCCTGACCGGCTGGCGCGATATTGCCGGCGATGAGCTGGCGCGGCTGAGCTTGCCCGAAAAACTCTCCTTTCCGCGCGGCAAGGGGGATGGGGGGACGCTGCTTGTCCGGGTGGATGGCGCGGCGGCCCTGGAATTGCAGCATCTGGAACCGGTGCTGATCGGCCGGATCAACCGGCTTTGCGGGTTTCGCGCGGTCGCGCGGCTACGGCTTGTGCAGGGGCCGCTGCCGCAGGCCGATGCGCCGCCGCCCGCAGCCCCCGCGCCGCCCTCCCGCGAGGCGGGGGCGGGACTTGGGCACCCCCCGGCCCAGTTT
>CALAQW010000210.1 GCA_937888955.1 uncultured Alphaproteobacteria bacterium
CCGGCACCGGATCCTTCGGCGTCAAAGGCGCGACCGCATCGACCTTTTTGGGCGCAGGTGGCGGTGGCTCCGCAGCGGCGGGCGGCGGCGGTGTCGGTGCGGGCGGCGGTGGCGGGCTTGCCTTCGGTTTGGTCGCTGGCGGTGGAAGATCGGCGGGTGAGGGGTTCTTTTTCGGCAAGCTCGTTTTTTCAGCTATCGGCGCAAGGGTGACAGGAATGATCTCGCGTGTCGGTTGCCAGTCACGGTCGAACATTGGCAGCCCGATCAGCGCGATCGCGATAATGGCGATGTGAAAAACCGCCGAGATGATGAGCGCGCGACGCATGCAGTCTCATCACCGCTTGCCAGGCATTTCGGTCACCAGCGCGACTTTGGTGAAGCCCGCTTCGGTCAGACGCCCCATCAATTGTATCACCTGGCCATATGCGATGGACTGGTCGCCGCGAACATAGATGCGCGTATCGGGTTTGTTGCCCAGAATGGCGCGTAATTTGGGGATCAGTTCATCAGCTTCTATTTCCGTATCCTGAATATAGATAAGCCCCTTCGCATCGATCGAAATCGCGACTGGTTCGACGGATTCATTCAGCGGGGTGGCACGCGAATCGGGTAAATCGACAGGTACCCCGACCGTCAGAAGCGGCGCGGCGACCATGAAGATCACCAGCAATACGAGCATCACGTCAACCATGGGGGTGACATTGATCTCGCTCATCGGCTGATGCTGAAACCGCCGTCGGTTATTGCCCTGGCCGCTTTGGCCGGGGCGTCCGGTGAAGGCCATCGCTATGCTCCGTCCTCGGTCTGCCGCGACAGGATGGTGGAAAACTCGTCGGCGAAACCGCTCAGCCGGTTACCATAGCGGGCCATCTGATTGGTGAAGCGGTTATAGCCGATCACCGCCGGGATTGCCGCGACCAGTCCCAGCGCGGTTGCAAACAGCGCTTCGGCGATACCCGGCGCGACCACGGCCAGTGAGCTGTTGTGGCTCACCGCTATCGCCTGAAAGCTTGTCATGATCCCCCAGACCGTGCCGAACAGGCCAATGAAAGGGGCGGTGGAGCCCACGGTCGCCAGAAAATCGAGATAGCGCTCCAGATCCTCAAGCTCACGCGACATGGTGACCGACATCGCCTTGTCGACCCGCTCCCTGACGCTGCGTCCGAAGCCGCGGCCGCCATTGCCTGCGCGGCCCGACCCGCGGCTCCATTCGCGCATCGCGCTGACAAACAGCAGGGCCATCGGGTGATCGGCGCGTTTTGCAACCCGCTCGTAAAGTTCTTCCAGCGAATTGCCAGACCAGAAAACCTCCTCGAATTTGTCGGCTTTCTCCTCCACCTTGCGATAGCGCAGGAATTTGTGAAAAATGATTGCCCAGGACCAGAATGAGGCGAGCAACAGGGTCAGCATCACAAGCTTGACGACCCAGTCGGCGCGCAAAAATAGGTTCCATACAGAAAAATCCACCGCCGACAGCATGGCGGTGTCCGTTACCATTTCCGGCATATTGCCTGTCCTTTCACGCACGCACTTGACATATGAACTGTAGCGGATCGCGCCATCCTGTATCGCGCCGGCCATGACGCTTCAACAGGAAGGTGGCGTAATTGAGGCGGCCCAAGCGCGCATCCGTGCTGCACAGCGTTTTCGCGCTTCCCCTGTCTATTCCGCATCGGTCAGCAGGTCCGCAACAGCCTGGCGCAGAATTGCAGGCAACCGTTTCGGGCGACCGTCTTTGCCGACACAGGCAAGCGTGATATCGGCCCGCGCCAGATTTTCCGTCCCCCGCCATACCGATTGTGTGCAGTTCAGTCGCGCACCGCTGTCGCCTGTGAACCGCGTCCGCACCTGCAATCGATCGTCAAGCCGGGCGGGCTTTAGAAACGCGATGGCGCAATGGCGGACAACGAAGAATACCCCCTCCGGCCCGGCGGCAAGCGCGGTCTGGTCAATGGCGATCAGGCGGACATAATCGGACCGCCCCCGCTCCATGAATTTCAGATAATTCGCGTGATAGACCGCGCCCGACAGATCGGTATCCTCATACTGAACCCGCAGGGGCAGATAATGTGTCGCCCCCTCGATCCAGCCATCGCCATCCGCGTCGCGTTCAGTCATCCTGTGCCGCACCATCGTCTTGCAGCAGATCGAGCTGCGCCAGTTCGGCGGTATCCGCTGCCGGCGCGGGCAGTCCCAGATGCAGGAATGCCTTGCGTGTCAGCAACCGGCCGCGCGGGGTCCGTTGCAGCAGCCCTTGCTGGATAAGATAGGGCTCGACGATTTCTTCAAGCGCGTCGCGCGGTTCGCTGAGCGCGGCGGCGATGGTCTCGATTCCCACTGGGCCGCCGGAAAAACTTTCCGCGATCACCCGCAGATAGCGCCGGTCAAGCGCATCGAGCCCGCACGCATCGACCTCCAGCCGGTTGAGGGCGGCATCCGCCTGTTCTGCGCCAATCGGCCCCGCGCCTGCAACGGCCGCGAAGTCGCGCACCCGCCGTAACAGGCGCCCTGCGACCCGTGGCGTGCCGCGTGCGCGGCTTGCGATTTCAAAGGCCCCCTCGGGGGTGAGTTGCATCTCCAGCAGCCGCGCGCCGCGCGCGACGATTTCGACAAGCTCCTCAACCTCATAGAAGTTAAGCCGCACAGGAATGCCGAACCGGTCGCGCAGGGGCGTGGTGATCAGGCCCGAACGGGTGGTCGCGCCGACCAGTGTGAAGGGCGGCAGATCGATGCGCAGCGAGCGGGCCGCCGGCCCTTCGCCGATAATCAGATCGAGCTGGAAATCCTCCATCGCGGGATACAGGATTTCCTCGACAGCCGGGCTCAGACGGTGAATTTCGTCGATGAACAGCAGATCGCGCGGTTTCAGATTGGTCAGAAGCGCCGCCAGATCGCCTGCCTTGGCGATCACCGGGCCCGAGGTCGTTTTCAAATCGACACCCAGCTCATAGGCGAGGATCTGCGCCAGGGTTGTCTTGCCAAGTCCGGGTGGTCCGGCCAGCAGGACATGATCAAGCGCGTCGGCGCGCTGCCTGGCAGCCTGGATGAATATGCCCAGATTTTCACGGGCCTTGCGCTGCCCGATAAATTCATCAAGCGAGCGTGGCCGTAAATGCGGGGCGGCAAGATCCCCTGCAAGCGGTTCAGGGCTGATCAGTCTGCTTTCGAATTCCGCGTCTTGTGTCATGCCGACAGTTCCCGCAAGCCGATGCGGATCAATTCATCAAGCGTTATCTCATCCGCCGCTGCGCCGTCGCGGGCGGCAAGCGAGCGCCGTGCGGTAGCAAGCGCCCGATGCGCGTCCGCTTCCTTATATCCCAAATTGACAAGCGCCGACAGGGCGTCCTGAAATGCGGCAGGTTGCGTCTGATCGGTCGGCGCGATGTTTGCGGTTTGCCCGCTTGCAGCGTTACCGGTGCGCAGGGCCAGATGCGGCCCCTTGTCCTTGAGCTCATTGACGATACGGCCGGCAAGCTTGGGTCCAACGCCGTTCGTGCGGGCGACGGCGGTCTTGTCCTGCAAGGCAATGGCGTCGGCAATGCCGTCAACGCCCAATGTGCCCAGTATGGCGAGCGCCAGTTTCGCGCCCACCCCCTGCACCCCGTTCAGGATGCGGAACCACTCCTGTTCATGGCGGGCGAGAAAGCCGAACAGGGTAATCGAGTCTTCGCGGACCTGGGTTTCGATATGCAGCGCAATAGCCTCGCCCGGTTGTGGCAGTTGGCCGATCGTCGTGCGCGCGCAATGCACCAGATAGCCGACCCCGCCGACATCGATCACCACGCAATCATCGGTGCAATAGTCAAGAATGCCTTTGAGTTGCGCGATCATGAACCTGCTCCGCCTGTCCTGCTCCGCCTGTCTCGCGTCGGCTGTCGCTTGGCGGGCGGCGCGGTCGGCCATTGTCGATCCGCCCAATGGGCATGGCAGATTGCGACCGCCAGGGCATCGGCCGCATCGGCGCTGTCGATAATGCAGCCCGGAAGCAGATGGCTGACCATGGCGTGGATCTGTCCTTTATCCGCATGCCCCACGCCCACCACGGTTTTCTTGACCTGGTTGGGCGCATATTCGGCGACGGCAAGCCCGTGATTGGCGGGCGCCAGCAACACGACGCCGCGCGCCTGTCCCAGCTTGAGCGTCGCGTCGGGGTTTTTATTCACGAAAGTCGTTTCGGCGGCCGCGCTGTCGGGCGTCCAGTCCGCAATGATCGCATCAAGTCCGGCATAGAGCTGCTGCAGCCGCTGCGCCAGCGGGTCGGACGGTCGCGATCTTACGGTGCCGTTCGCCAGATGCTGCAACCGGTTGCCCGCGATCTGGATAATGCCCCATCCGGTGTTGCGCAGCCCCGGGTCGAGCCCGATAATTCGACGCGTATTTTCCAGCGCTCCATCCTTTGCAACTGCGGTTCGCAAGCGTGACTGCGCGATCGTCCGTCCCGAGACGGGCCGTCAGGCGGTCAGCTTTTCCATGACCGCTTCATCGATTTCGAAATTCGCATAGACATTCTGAACATCGTCATTTTCATCAAGGGCGGCGAGCATTTTCAACAGCGTTTCCGCATCCTCCTCCCCCAATGCCAAGGTGGTTTGCGGTTTCCAGATCAGGGCGGCGCTTTCCGCCGGGCCAAGCTTTGCTTCCAGTTCGGCGGCCACCTCATGCAGGCTGGCGGCATCTGTCGTGATGATATGGCTGTCCTGATTGCTTTCGCAATCATCGGCGCCCGCTTCGATCGCGGCCTCAAGCACCGTGTCCGGATCGCCGGCTTCGACGTGATATTCGATACTGCCGACCCGGTCGAACAGATAGGCGACACTGCCGCTTTCGCCCATCGAGCCGCCATTCTTCTGGAAGGCGGAGCGGACTTCGGGCGCGGTGCGGTTGCGGTTGTCTGTCATTGCCTCGACAATGACGGACACGCCGCCCGGGCCGAACCCTTCATACCGAACCTCTTCGAAATTATCCGCATCGGCGCCCTGCGACTTTTGAATAGCGCGCTCGATATTGTCCTTGGGCATGTTCTGGGCGCGGGCCGCGGCAATTGCCGAGCGCAGCCGTGGATTGGAATCGGGGTCGGGAAGGCCGGATTTCGCTGCCACGGTAATTTCGCGAGACAGGCGCGAAAAAATCTTGGCACGTTTTTTATCCTGCGCGCCCTTGCGATACATGATGTTCTTGAATTGGGAATGTCCGGCCATGACGCGTCCGCTGTTTTGATCCTGTGCTGTGCCTGTTTTGTTTGCACCATTGCTATCAGGAAGTTGGGTGTCGTGAAAGCCCGATCGCGGTCTTTCCCCGACCGCAGATTTGCGCGTTAACCGCGCCGCAAGAAATTTGGCCTAACTATACACCGATCAAAGCAAGCGACTTTTTGGGTTTTGGCAGCCTTTAGTGATGCGTAACGGAGGCCAGCACCGAGCCAAGTGGCGCATAGCAATCCGTTGCGGATGCATAAAGACCTTAAAGCATGGGGCATGAAATGCTGAAATTTGCGAATAAGAAATCAAACACTAAAGAGGCCGCCGCCGGCGATGTTGCGGATCACACACCCGACCGGGCGCGTATGGGCAATGCATTGCTCGATGCGGTACCGAGCAACATCATGCTGGTGGATCCCGAAAGCGGGACGATCAGTTTTATCAATCAGGCCGCGCTGGCCGCGCTGCACGGATTGGGTCAGCAGAATATGGCGATGGTCGAACCCGAGAAGATGATCGGCGCAACGCTGGACCATCTGCACGCCGACCTGACGCCGCTTGTCGGCGCAATGGCTGATCCCTCGGCATTGCCATGGCGGGCGGAATTGGCATTCGGCACCGAGGTAATGGATGTGTCTGTCTGTGCGGTTGATGGCGGCGAATATGGATATAGTGCCGCGCTGTTGAGCTGGAAGACTGCAAACAAGAGCGCTGATATGGCGCGCAATATGCAAGTCAGTGTGATGGAGTCGATCAATCAGGTCACTGCCGCAGCACAGGAAATCATGGCCGCGGCCCAGCGGGTCAGCGAAGGCTCACATATGTCTGAAACACAGGCCGAAAGCGCGCGCAGCAATGCGGATGAAACCGCGGTGAATGTGCAGACTGTCGCCAGCGCAGCCGAACAATTGTCAAGCTCGATCGCGGAAATCTCGCGTCAGGTGGCGGATTCCTCGCGCATTTCGCAAGACGCTGTGGCGGAAGCCGAACGTACAAACGAAACCGTTCAGGGCCTTGCGGAAGGGTCCGAAAAGATCGGGGAGGTGGTGAATTTGATTCAGGATATCGCAAGCCAGACCAATCTGCTGGCGCTTAACGCTACGATCGAGGCGGCACGCGCCGGTGAGGCGGGTAAAGGCTTTGCCGTGGTTGCATCGGAGGTGAAAAACCTCGCGAACCAGACCGCCAAGGCGACCGAGGAAATCGCGGCGCAGATCGGTGAAATTCAAAGCAGCACAAATGGCGCGGTGACCGCCATTCAGGGGATCGGCAAAACCATCAATCAGATCAGCGAAATCGCCGCTGCCATCGCCGCTGCTGTTGAGGAACAGGGTGCGGCAACATCGGAAATCAGCCGCAGTGCGCAGCTGGCCGCAGGCGGTACGGCCGATGTCACCGCCAATATCCAGGATTTGATGGAAGCCGCACGCACCACCAATGAGACAAGTGCCGTTGTGATGGGCGCGGGCGAATCACTGATGAACAATGCGGGCGCGGCAAAGCAGCAGATCGAGGATTTTCTGCACCAGGTCAAAAATGGCTGATTGAGCCCTTACCCGCTTCTTCGCGGGTCAAAAAATGCGAAGCCGCACGGAAATCCCGTGCGGCTTTTTTGTTTTCTGTCCTGAGCCCCGGTCAAAGCAGAATATATATTTTGTATATTGACTGCAATAAACACACGTATAAGTTTACTGAATTTTAGCCTTCTTTCCATATAGATGGTGTTGCTCAAAGCATTCATGTCGCAGCACGGAATTGGGAGAGAGGGAAAATGATATGCTGAAACTGCTGAACCGCCAATCCGGGCTTGCTGCCTCTTCAGAACCGGTTACCGAAGCAGTCGTCGCGGCCACGGCTCCCGATCAGGCAACATTGGCCATGATGCTCGACTATATGCCGATCAATGTAATGATGGCCGATCCGCAGGATGCGACAATCACCTATTGCAACCGGACGAGTATAGAGACTCTCAAAACCCTGCGGCATGAGTTGCCGACGACAGTGGATCCCGACCACATGGTCGGTCAGTCGATTGACATCTTTCATGCCAATCCCACCCATCAGCGAAACATTATATCGGATCCGACAAATCTGCCCTGGACCGCGCGCATTCAACTGGGTCCTGAGACGCTCAACCTCAAGATCTCCGCGATCTATCATGAATCGGGAGACTATATCGGTGCGATGCTGACCTGGAGCGTCGCGACCCAGATCGTCGGGCTGATGAACAGTTTTGAGCAGAATGTGAAGGATACGGTTGAGCATGTTGGGCAGGCCGCTGCGCAAATGTCCGAAATGTCAGATCAGATGGCGGAAATGGCCAAGCGCGCCGAAACCCAGGTGGAAACGGCCGCGTCCGGTGCTGAAGAGGCGACGACCAATGTCCAGACGGTGGCCAGTGCGGCCGAAGAACTGACAAGCTCGATCGCTGAAATCTCCAGTCAGGTGGCGCAGTCCGCGCGTATTTCCCAGGATGCGGTCAGTGAGGCGGAACGCACAAATTCCACTGTGCGCGGCCTTGCGGAAAGTTCCGAGAAGATCGGCGAGGTCATCACCCTGATTCAGGACATTGCCAGTCAGACGAACTTGCTTGCATTGAATGCGACGATTGAAGCCGCCCGCGCCGGTGAAGCAGGTAAAGGATTTGCCGTTGTCGCCTCGGAGGTCAAGAATCTTGCCAATCAGACCGCGCGTGCGACCGAAGAGATCGCGACCCAGATCGGCGAAATACAAAATAGTACAAACGGTGCGGTGCAGGCCATTCAGGGTATCGGCAAGACGATTAACGAAATCAGCGAGATTGCGGCCGCCATCGCCGCAGCTGTCGAGGAACAGGGCGCGGCGACCAGTGAGATCAGCAGAAATGTGCAGCAGGCTGCGGCCGGCACGCAGGATGTTTCTGGCAGCGTCAACGATCTCAATATGGTTGCCAGTGATACCGGCCAATCCGCTGCTCAGGTGCGCGAAAAGGCGGCTACCCTGCGCGATAATGCGATGCTGCTTGATCGTTCCGTCACGCAGTTCCTGGATGAGCTCAAAACAGTTTGATCGGCCGGTTTGCCGCCTGACCCGGCGCGCCTTTCTGTACCGGTTTGATCCATAAGAGCGTCTGTTCGGTCAGGATTGCATCGAGCGGGGCATCCATCGGCCCCGAGGGTACCTCCGCCACACGCTGCGCGGCAAAGCCAAGGCCGATCGCATGGTGAAAACCGGGGCTGTGCCGCAACATTGCCAGGGTGCGGTCGTAATAGCCGCCGCCATACCCAAGTCTCTGTCCGCGTCGGTCAAATGCCAGCAAGGGCACCAGTATCATGGTAACCGCATCGGTGCAGACAGGCCCTTCGGGTTCTGAAGTTCCCAAAGGTCCCTGCTTCAACGCGGCGCCTGGCCGCCAGGACCGGAATGCGAGCGGCGCGCCTTTTTCGGTGATCGCGGGCAGGGCAAGCCCGACACCTTGGCTCGCCAGCCTCAGCATCAGCGGGCGCGGATCGAATTCGTCGCCAATCGGCCAATAGCCGCCAATAACCGCTCCCGAGACCGCGCCGGGCAGTGATTTGAATTGACGAAGGAATATATCCGCCGCCGCATCGAACATCGCGGCGGATGCCGATTGCCGCGCCAGCCTGCGTGCCGCAGTAGCCCTGGCGCGCAGACCTTGCTTGCGCTGATCCAGTTGGGAAGGTGAGCCGGGCACAGAAAATTTCCGCAAATCTATTTCGTGAAGCCGCCCGCGCCGCTGAATGATACAACCCCCGGGCGCCTGCTCATGCAGGTGGGTGCCGTGATGCGCCAGACCAGGATCCGGTGCAGGGACAGCTCCCTTAGGGTGATTTAAGGCCCCTGGGTTTGATATTCTGGCGTGCGGGGCAGCCTCTGGAAATCTAGACGACTTATTTAAGCCCCGGCAATGCCCGCTGCAATGGCCTCAAGCTTTTTTGTTGCCTCGCTCAAGAATGCGATTTCCGCTTCTTCATCCTGTTCGGACGCAGCGGCGGAGGCGGGGGCGCTCTTTTTTGCCTCGAATAACTCGTCGGCGATCAGCAAGGTCGCCATCAACAGCAGCCGGGTATCGCCTCTGCGCCCGCCTTCACCGACAATTGCGGTGATCTTGCCGTCGATAAATTCCGCAAGTTCGCGCAGATGCGGCTCCTCGCCTTCGCCGCAGGCCACATCGTAGTTGCGGCTGTTCACCGTCAGTGTGAGTTCAGGCATCGGGTATCGTTCTCTCGTCTTTCCATGACCGTTGCGTGGCCAACAACCTCAAAATCCACAAACCGGGCATTCAGTCGGGCATTCCCGGACTTTCAGTGACTGCCCAGCGCGTCGCGCAACACGCTGATCGTGCCGCCAAGCTGATCGGCAAGCGCGGCGCTTTGCTGCTTCAATGTTGCCTGCGCGCTCGTCAGCGCCTTTTCGCGTGATTGCAGGCGCGCATTTTCCACCTGCAATTCGGCGATTGTCGCGCGCAAGGCGGCATTCTCACCTGCCAGCCGGTCGACTTCCTGCCGCGCCTGCCCGAGCGCCGCGTGCGATTCCTGCAAAGGCGCAAGAGCATCTTCCAGTGCCGTCAGCGCATTCAGAAATTGTTGGCGCGCCTGCTTGGCGGTGGGCATGACGATGTCCTTAACTCTTGTCTGCGCGGGCCCCATTCTAGCCCGATAGCGCAAAAAGCGCGATCGCATTTCCTGTTCCGAGACTAAGCAACCGCGGGCGGAAGCGTCAATATGTCGATCCGGCATTATTAATCTTTCCGCGATGGCAAGAAAACCCGCGCGGCTCCCTTGACGTTGCCGGCGCAACATGGTCAATGTCCCCCCCATAAATAAAGCCGATTAGCCGGCTTGTTGAATTTGACCGGCCTGTTGAATTTGAAATGATCGCATAAAGCGGATCGGACCGTCGGCGGGCGGATGCGGTTTTCTGAACCGCTGACAATCGACAGCGATGGCAGGACCGGCACCGACCGTGGATTGATAAGCAGATGTCGCCAGACCAGATGCCGGGCGCGGCCCGTACCAAGCAAGCTGCAACCCCTAAAGATATGGCCAATGCCGTCCGCGCGCTTGCGATGGATGCGGTGCAGCAGGCGAATTCCGGCCATCCGGGCATGCCGATGGGGATGGCCGACGCGGCGACGGTGCTGTTCACGCGGTTTCTGAAGTTCGATCCGGCAAATCCCGACTGGCCTGATCGCGATCGTTTCGTGCTGTCGGCCGGTCATGGCTCCATGCTGCTTTATGCGCTGCTCTATCTGACCGGCTATGCCGATATGCCGATCGATGAGATCCGCAATTTCCGGCAGCTTGGCAGCAAATGCGCGGGCCACCCCGAATATGGCGAGGCTGCGGGGATCGAGACGACGACCGGCCCGCTCGGTCAGGGTATCGCCAATGCGGTCGGCATGGCACTGGCCGAGAAACTGCTCAGCACCCGGTTCGGCAGTGATCTCGTTGATCACCGGACCTATGCGATTGCCGGCGATGGCTGCCTGATGGAAGGGATCAGCCATGAGGCGATGGGGCTTGCCGGGCATCTCAAGCTGAACAAGCTGATTGTGCTGTTCGATGATAACGGCATCACCATCGATGGCGCGACCGAGCTTGCCACATCGGAAGATGTGCCGGCCCGTGTCGCTGCTTATGGCTGGAACGTGCTGCACGCGGACGGGCATGATCCCGAGGCGGTGGCGGCCGCGTTGCAGGCGGCGCAGGACAGCGACAAACCGACGTTGATCGCCTGCAAGACCCATATCGGTTATGGCTCGCCCAACAAGGTGGATACCGCCGGGGCGCATGGTGCGCCGCTCGGTGAGGATGAAATCGCCGCAACACGTGCCGCGCTTGGCTGGGATGCGCCGCCATTCGAGGTGCCCGGTCCGGTGCTTGAAGCCTGGCGCGCGGCAGGTAAGCGCTGCGGTGTGGAATTCGCCGCCTGGAAGGACCGGCATGCGGCGGCGGATGCGGGGCTGCGTGGTGAATTTGACCGCCGGCTTGCCGGCACATTGCCTGAGACGCTCGATCAGGTGATTGCGGATTACAAGCATGAACTGGCATCCGAGCTGCCAAGTGTTGCCACCCGCAAGGCATCGCAGAATGCGCTTGATGTCATCAATCCGGTGGTTGTGGAAACGGTTGGCGGTTCGGCCGATTTGACCGGTTCCAACAACACATTGTCCAAGGATATGGGCATCGTCACGCCGGAAGATTTCAGCGGCCGGTTCGTGCATTACGGTATTCGCGAGCATGGCATGGCCGCGATCATGAACGGCATTGCGCTGCATCGCGGGCTCATTCCCTATAGCGGCACTTTCCTTGTTTTCACCGATTACTGCCGCCCCGCGATCCGGCTGTCGGCGATGATGCGGCAGCGCGTCATCTATGTCATGACCCATGATTCGATCGGGCTGGGCGAGGATGGGCCGACCCATCAGCCGGTCGAGCATCTGGCCAGCCTGCGCGCCATGCCCAATATCCAGATTTTCCGGCCCGCCGATGCGGTGGAAACGCTCGAATGCTGGCAACTGGCATTGCAGGCGGAAGACCGGCCAAGCGTGCTGGCGCTGACGCGTCAGAACCTGCCGACGATCCCGCAGCCCTTCAGTGCGGAAAACCGTTGCGCGAAGGGGGCTTATCTGATCGATCCGGATGCGGCGGAAGATGCGGTGACGCTGATCGCGACCGGGTCTGAGGTGGAAATCGCCATGGCGGCATGCGCCGCACTGAATAAGGAAGGCATTGCCGCGCGGGTCGTGTCCGCGCCTTGTCTCGAGTTATTCGCCGCGCAGCCTGACAGCTATCGCCGCGCGGTGCTGGGTTCGGGGCTCAGGGTCGCGATCGAGGCAGGCAGCACTTTCGGTTGGGAGCGCTATGTCGGCGATGACGGGCTTGTCATCGGCATGCAAAGCTTTGGCGCAAGCGCACCTTACAAACAGCTTTATCAGCATTTTGGAATAACCCCGGAAGCGGTGGCCGATGCCGTCCGCGCCCGGATTAAATCGGCAAATTAGGGAGAATAGCGAGATGGCGCTTCGGGTTGCAATTAACGGTTTTGGTCGGATCGGGCGTAATGTCCTGCGGGCAATTGTGGAATCGGGCCGTACCGATGTTCAGGTTGTTGCGGTGAACGATCTGGGACCGGTGGAAACCAATGCGCATCTGCTGCGTTTCGATTCGGTGCATGGCCGTTTCCCCGGTACTGTGACGACGACCGAAGATACCATCGATCTTGGCACCGGCCCGATCAAGGTGACCGCCGAACGCGACCCGGCGGCGCTCCCCTGGGGTGATCTGGGTATCGATATCGCGATGGAATGCACCGGTATCTTCACCGCACGCGATGCCGCGGCGAAACATCTTGAAGCCGGCGCCAAGCGCGTGCTGGTATCCGCACCGGCGACGGGTGCTGATCTGACCGTTGTCTATGGCGTCAATCACGACAAGCTCGAAGCCGGTCATACGGTGGTTTCCAATGCATCCTGCACGACGAACTGCCTTGCGCCGGTGGCGATGGTGCTCAACGAGACCATCGGCATCGAACAGGGCTTCATGACCACCGTGCATGCCTATACAGGTGATCAGCCGGTGCTCGATACGCTGCATTCGGATCTTTATCGCGGCCGGGCGGCGGCCTTGTCGATGATCCCGACCTCGACCGGTGCGGCCAAGGCTGTCGGTCTGGTGCTGCCCGAGCTTGCCGGCAAGCTCGACGGCACCGCGGTGCGGGTGCCGACCCCGAATGTCTCGATGATCGATCTGGTCTTCAACGCCAAGCGCGCGACCACGATCGAGGAAGTGAACAAGGCGCTTGTCGACGCGTCGGAAGGCCGGCTCAAGGGTGTGCTCGCAACCACAAGCGCGCCGAATGTCTCCATCGACTTCAATCATGATCCTGCTTCCTCGACGGTTGCGCTCGATCAGACGCAGGTGACGGACGGTACCCTCGTGCGGGTGTTGAGCTGGTACGATAATGAATGGGGCTTTTCGAACCGCATGTCCGATACCGCGACCGCAATGGGTAAATTGCTGTAGCGCGCTGCGGGGTTAGCCGCGATGCGCCGGTTTCAAACGCTGGACGATCTCGATGTTGCGGGCAAGCGGGTGCTTGTCCGCCTCGATCTCAATGTACCGCTCAAGGATGGCCGGGTGACGGACACGACCCGGATCGACCGGGCGATCCCGACAATTGCTGAGCTTTGCGACAAGGGTGCGAAAGTCATTCTGCTGTCGCATTTCGGCCGCCCCAAGGGTGAAATCGTTGCCGAGATGTCGCTTGCGCCGGTAGCTGAACCGCTTGCGGCAGCGCTGGGCCGGCCGGTGATTTTCTGCCATGCCTGCATCGGGCAGGTGGCTGATGGCGCGGTGGCAAGCCTTGAGCCGGGCGAGGTGCTGCTGCTTGAAAATACCCGTTTCCATCCGGGGGAGGAAACAAACGATCCCGATTTTGCCGCCCACCTGGCCGATCTTGGCGATATTTATGTGAATGATGCCTTTTCGGCGGCGCACCGGGCGCATGCCTCGACCGAGGCGGTGGCGCATCTGCTGCCTTCGGCCGCCGGCCGCAACATGGAAGCCGAACTTACCGCCCTGTCGCAGGCATTAAGCGCGCCGGAACGGCCGCTTGTCGCGATTGTCGGTGGCGCGAAGATTTCATCGAAGCTCGATCTGCTGGGCAATCTGGTGGAAAAGGCGGACTGCCTCGTCATCGGTGGCGGCATGGCCAATACTTTTCTGGCCGCGCAGGGTAAAGCTGTCGGCAAGTCGCTATGCGAACATGAGCTTGGGGACACGGCGCGCGAAATTCTCGCCAAGGCGGAAAAAGCCGGGTGCGAGGTATTGCTGCCCGCACATGTGGTGGTGGCGAACGAGTTTGCCGCCGGGGCCGAGGCACATTCCCTGCCGATCGACGAGATGCCGGAAGAGGGCATGATCCTTGATATCGGCGCGGCGTCGCTTGCGGTGCTTTCTGAACGTTTCGAGACGGCAAAGACGGTGGTCTGGAACGGCCCCTTGGGCGCGTTTGAAATCACACCTTTCGACAATGGCACGAATGTCGCGGCCCGCAAGGTCGCCGCACTCACCAAGGCGGGCAGGCTATTGTCGGTGGCGGGCGGCGGCGATACGGTGGCCGCGCTCAATAATGCCGGGGTGGCAGGGGATTTCAGCTATGTCTCGACCGCCGGGGGGGCCTTCCTTGAATGGCTCGAAGGCAAACAGCTACCAGGGGTCAAGGCCCTTGAAATGGACCGATAACTGAACAGAATTTAATTCAGAGATTGAAAGAAGAGGGCGATCCGATGGATTTAGCGGCACTGAACGACATCGCGAACAAAATGGTCGAAAAAGGCAAGGGGATCCTTGCTGCGGATGAAAGCAGCGGGACGATCAAGAAGCGGTTCGATCAGATCAATGTGGAATCGACGGAAAACAACCGGCGCGATTATCGCGAGATGCTGTTCCGCTCGGAAGGGATGCAGCATGTCAGCGGCGTCATCCTGTTCGATGAAACGATCCGGCAGAATGCAGCCGACGGAACCCCGCTTGTCAAACTGATCCAGGATGCAGGCGCGGTGCCCGGCATCAAGGTCGATGCCGGTGCGAAGGAACTGGCCGGTGCGCCGGGCGAAAAGGTGACCGAAGGGCTTGACGGGCTGCGCGAACGGCTTGCCGAATATCATGCGATCGGCGCGCGCTTCGCCAAATGGCGCGCGGTCATCGACATTGCCGAGGACATCCCCAGCCAATATTGCCTGAACGCCAATGCCCATGCGCTGGCGCGCTATGCGGCGCTGTGTCAGGAAGCCGGGATCGTGCCAATCGTCGAACCCGAAGTGCTGATGGATGGCGGTCATGATATCGACCGCTGTGCCGAGGTGACCGAAGCCGCGCTCGATGCGCTTTATGCCGAACTGTTTGTGCAGCGGGTGCAGCTTGAAGGTACCGTGCTGAAACCGAATATGGTGGTATCGGGCAAGAAGAATGCGGTTCAGGCCGGCGTCGAGGAAGTGGCGGAAAAAACCATCAAGGTTTTGAAGCGTTGCGTGCCCTCGGCTGTGCCCGGCATTGCATTCCTGTCAGGCGGCCAGTCGGACGAGGAAGCGACCGCGCATCTCAATGCGATGAACGCGATCGGCAATCTGCCCTGGAACCTGACCTTCTCATATGGTCGGGCATTGCAGGCACCGGCACTGAAAGCCTGGAACGGTCAGGCGGAAAATGTCACCAAGGCGCAGGCGGTCTTTACCCACCGGGCCAAGATGAACGGTCTTGCGACCAGGGGCGACTGGAAGTCGGAAATGGAACGGGGTCTGGCGGTCTGATCGGCACAGCCCTGAACAGGTGGCGGGGGCAATATGGCTGAGAGTGAGCCCACACGGCCGCGTTGCCGGCTTTATCTGATCACCCCGCCATCATTCGCGCCCGACAGCTTTGCCGATGATCTGGCCGATGCGCTGGCGGGCGGCGATGTCGCCTGCCTGCAATTGCGCCTCAAGGATTGTTCCGATGATGCCGTGCGCGCGGCGGCAACCCGGCTGATGCCGCTTGCGCATGCGCGCGATGTCGCCTTTCTGATCAATGACCGTCCCGATCTTGCACATGAGTTAGGGGCGGACGGGGTGCATATCGGACAGCAGGATATGGCCTATGCGGATGCCCGGCGGATCGTCGGCCGGGACGCCATTGTCGGGGTGAGTTGCCACAATTCGCACCACCTTGCCATGGAGGCGGGGGAAGCAGGCGCCGATTACGTTGCCTTTGGTGCCTTTTACCCGACGGCGACGAAACAGGCGAAATTCAGTGCCGCGCCGGAAATTCTGCAATGGTGGCAGGAGACATTCGTCCTGCCCTGTGTTGCGATCGGTGGGATTACCCCGGAAAATTGTGAACCGCTTGTCCGGGCCGGGGCGGATTTCATCGCCGTGGCAAGCGGTGTATGGGACCACCCCGCGGGGCCGCAGGCAGCGGTGCGGGATTTCAACTCGGTTTTCGATCGCGTCGCCGCCGACATTGATCAGGGATAAGCGCTCAGCGTTCGGGCTTGCGCACCCAGAATGGATCGGTGCCGATGAAGGTATCGGGAAATTCCTCTTCAAGCGCATGCCAGTTGCGCAGATCGGTGAATTCGGGATCCTCCGGAAAGCGTTCGGCGTAACGCCGCCCGGTTTCGCCTGACAGGAATTCGTAGCCGAGAAATTCAAGCCCGAGCTCTTTGATCATGTCGGCGATCTGCAGGCAGGTGAAGCGATGCTCCTCCCCGTGGAACAGCAGATCGCGGCAGGTGGAGGTGGCAAAGAAATCGCTGCCTTCGCGCGTCACAGGTTTGGCCGGGTGATCATCGGGCAGGGCCAGCAATTCGCGGCGACATTCGCGGATCCCTTCGGTTGTCGCCGGATAGCCGCGCGCCGCGATCAGTTCCCGCGCCGCGACGACCGGCTGGCGTGCGATTTCGCTGTAAAGGGCGATGCGCATCAACCCCGCCTCATGCAGGCAATCGGTGAGAATGCGCCAGCCTTCCAGCGGATCGCGCATATGGTGCAGCACCCCATAGGCCTGTATCACATCGAATTCGAGCCCCTTGCCCGGCAGGGCAAGGATATCACCATGCCGGAAATCGATCGAACCGATACCGAAATCCGCCGCCATCCTTTTGGCATAGGCCAAGCTTGTCAGGCTGAGATCCATCGCGGTGATCTTTGCGCCGCGAATGGTTGCCGCGCTGCTGATCGCATCCATGCCGGTGCCGCAGCCCGCGATCAGCATGCGCGGATTTTCCGGATAGCGCATCTCGCGCCCCTGCAGATGCGGAAACTGGCTGACGAGAATCATGCCCATCGATTGCGGGCTGCCGATCGCTGTATTCTGCCAGCGCGGATAGGGGTTTTCCTCATAATGGGCGCGAACATCTGTGGATACAGTGCCGGTGATTTCGGTCAGCGGCTCGATCGTTATGCGCAGTTTCGCTTCCTCGCGCGGCTCCTTGATCTGCCGCCCGATCAGCGCGCCGAGGGGGTTGTCGAACACAAGCCGGTCGAGCGTATCGGCAAACGCCATGTCGTTCAGTGGACGATATGCGCCAACAAGCGCGATATCGCGCGCAAGCGGCCCGGTCTGATCGCCCGCAAGCGTCACCATATCGGCCGTGCCGAGCCGCGTGATCAGGGCGTCGAGCGCGGCTGTCTCTTCGGCGGTTTCGTAATAGGCATATTCATTGAGGAAGCATTGCATCGGCAGCGCGAAGACAAGGATCGCAGGCGCCTGCTCGCGTGCCGCTGCATCAAGCAGAAGATGCCGCCGCAACCGGGTGAATAATTGCTCCATATCCGCGTCGCGGACGATATCGTAGATCAGGCAGGCCGCGATCAGCCGCGACCCCATGGCCTGAATTTTTTCCGCGTCCAGGATAAACCTGTCCGCCTTCATCGCGGCGATCCATTCGCCCATGGTCGGGTTGTTCTTCAGAAATCCGATCGCGCGGCGCGACAGAAGCTGGGTTTCCACACCGGGCGTTGTCAGGCAGACCGCAATCTCATTGCCCATGGTGGGATCGTCGGGCAGATCGGCGCGTACCGCCATGCAATTGGCCAGCCCGCGCCACAATGCGGGGTCGTTCGGTTCAAATTCGACAGCCTTGCGAAAGCTGGCGAGCGCTGTATCCAGATCGCCCAGATTTTGCAGGATCGTGCCGAGATTATGGTGCAGGGCGGCAAGTTCAGGATCGATTTCAAGCCCCTTGCCATAGGCGGCGACCGCATCGCCGATCCGTCCCACGCCACGCAAGGCGACACCGTAATTCAGATACAGCTCCGCCGTTGGCCGGCCCTTCGCAAGCGCGCTTTCAAGCAGTTTCAGCGCTTCCTCGCTATGGCCTGTCATATTGGCGATCATGCCCAGATTGGTCAGCGCGTCGATATGGCCGGGTTCTGTGGCAAGGATCCGGTTATAGATGTAGCTCGCCTGATCGAGCTGGCCTTGCTGCTGCGCCTCATAGGCGGCGCGATAGGCCTCGACCAGGGTCAGCTCGATGGGCTGCCCGCCATCGCGACGCTCCAGAGTGACGCGTTTATGTTTCTTGCGGCGGCGTTCTTCGGCGCGCCTTTGTTGCCGGTTCATCTTGTTATTCCGTCAAGGCTGGTGGGTAGGTTCAAGGCTTGTCAAGTGCGGCCAGCGCGGCGGTAAATCCGCTTAGAGACATGGGCAGCGCGACGGTCTGACCCTGTATATTGGTAATCTTGAACTCCGCAGCCTTGCCCGCCTTGAAAAAGGATTGCAATTCATCATTGACGATCAGAGGGGCAAGACAGCCGACCGGCTCGCAGCGCTGAACGGGCAGGCGGCCGATTTCCTTTCCGTCGACCGAAAGCACAGCCCCTTGCGGCAACAGAAAGCCAAGCGGCAGGATCACGACACCAAGCGGATGTTCCGATTCGGGAACCTTGAAGATCGATACCCGTAGAATTTGTTGTCCGGTTTCGCTAACCGTCACACGCAATATCGCTTCGCAACTGGGCACGTCCTTATTGTCGGGCTCGGGACAGATGACCGCCCAATCCTTGAAATGGGTAATATTTTTTTCCGGTGTCTTCTTGGCGTCCTGTGCGGTTGCGCGATGCGATAACGCCATACCTGTCAAAAGCAGCATACAGCTGACAAACCAAACTGATCGTGCGGTGCGTCTCATGGGGATTCCTGTTTCCCGGATTGCAAAGAGCGCCAGCATAGCGATGTTTGCGTCATTGTGCGATGGGGCTTGCTAAGTTTCGCGATACTGATCGGTTGCCCGGATCAGTGCATCGACAATGCCTGTTTCCATGGCGGAATGCCCCGCATCGGGGATGATGGTGAGCGTCGCTTCGGGCCAGGCGCGATGCAGATCCCAGGCGCTGCGCATCGGGCAGACGACATCGTACCGTCCCTGTACGATATGGGCGGGGATATGCCGGATCCGATCGATATTGGCGAGCAGCTGATCGTCGCGTTCGAAAAAGCCGCGATTGATGAAATAATGGCATTCGATGCGGGCAAAGGCTTCGGCGAAACTATCGTCGCCGGCATGCCGGATATGCGCCGGATCGGGGGTCAGAAAGCTTGTACTTGCCTCCCATATGCTCCAGGCGCGGGCCGCAGCCATGCGTGTCGCCTTGTCGGGGCTTGTCAGCCGCTTGTAATAGGCGGCGATCAGGTTGTCGCGCTCGGCTTCGGGGATGGGCGCGAGATAATGTTCCCACGCATCGGGGAACAATTCGCTTGTGCCTTCCTGATAGAACCAGTGCAATTCGCGTGCGCGCAGCATGAAGATCCCGCGCAGGATCAGCCCCTTCACCCGTTCGGGATGGCTCTGGGCATAGGCAAGCGACAGGGTACTGCCCCAGGATCCGCCGAACAGATGCCAGCCGGCAAGGCCCAGATGGCTGCGCAGCCTTTCCATATCGGCAACAAGATCCCAGGTCGTGTTGTGGCGTAGTTCAGCATGCGGACGACTTTTTCCGCAGCCGCGCTGGTCAAACAGGATGATGCGCCAGCTTGCCGGATCAAAAAAGCGCCGTCCGCGCGGATCGGTGCCACCGCCGGGCCCCCCATGTACGAACAGGATCGGTTGCCCGTCCGGATTGCCGGATTCCTCGACATAAACCGAATGCCCGTCCCCGACCTCAAGCCAGCCTGTGCGATGCGGTTCAATCGGTGGATACAGGCCGCGCAACGCTGTCTGTTGGGGGGCGGTGTTGGCGGACATGGCGTTTATCCTTCGCATCGGGTTTGCGGGGTATCAGCCATCCGGCCCATATCGCTGCCCCTGAGGCTTCTGCTGCCCGGGCTGGTGTTCGGGTGGTGATTCATGGCTAATATAGCAGTCAAAATAACCACAATAAAAAGGGAGGCCCGTGAAAAGCTCTCTGAGGGCCGGCGGGTAACAGATATGCGTGAGGTTGAGGGAAAAACCGCCTTCATCAGTGGCGGTGCCAGCGGCATTGGGCGGGGCATGGCCCGCGCTTTCGCAAATGCGGGCATGAAGGTCATGATCGGCGATATCGAACAGGCGCCGATGCAGGCGCTGGTTTCCGAACTGCGGCAGGCGGGGGCGGATGCCGATTGCGTCAGGGTCGATGTGACCGACCGTGATGCGGTGATGGCAGCCGCCGACGCCACGCAAGCACGCTTCGGCAAGGTGCATGTGGTGTGCAACAATGCGGGCGTTCTGGTCGATGGCCGTTCAGAGAAGGTTGATATGGATAACTGGAACTGGGTCGTCGATGTCAATCTGTGGGGCGTCGTCTATGGATTTCAGGCATTCATCCCCAGGATTCTTGCCCATGGCGAAGGCGGCCATGTGGTCAATACCGCCTCGATGGCGGGGATGGTGAATTTTCGCGGCTCGGGCCCCTATAATGCGACGAAATTCGCCGTCGTCGCCTTGTCCGAAACGCTGATGGAAGAACATAAGAAGGATAATCTTGGCGTTTCGGTGCTGTGCCCCGGAGCGGTCAATACCAAGATCGCGGAATCGGGCCGCAATCGGCAGGGCCGGTATGGCGGCACCGATGACAGCGTCAATGCCCCGATGGCCGCGCTGCTGCCTGATGCGATCGATCCCGACATTGTCGGCCGTCAGGTGCTTGAGGCGATCCGTGACGATCAGCCTTATATTTTCACCGATCCCGGCCTGCGGCGGCATATCGCGGAACGTTTCCGCCGTATCGGTCTGGGGTTCGACTGGGCGGAAAGCTGCGAAGCGCTCAAATAGCCGGGTACGGAAATAGCCGGGCGCGCGATTACCGGAAAACAGGCCAGACGGCCGGCAAACAAACAGGGGAGGATTGAGGATGAGCTTCGATAACAAGGTCGCGATCGTGACGGGTGCGGGTTCGGGTTTTGGTGCGGCGACAGCGCGGTTATTTGCGGCGCGCGGCGCTGCGGTTGTTGCGTCCGACATCAACCTTGATGGCGCGGAACAGACCGCGGCCGCCATCGAACAGGCCGGCGGCAGCGCCATCGCGGTGAAAACGGATGTGCGGCGATCCGAAGATATGCAGGCGCTGATCGCGGCTGCCTGCGACAGATTCGGCGGTATCGATGTGGTGGTCAACAATGCCGGGCTTGGCCATCGGGCGGCCCCGATGCATGAACTCAGCGAGGCAGATTACGATCTTGTTTTCGACACCAATACCAAAAGTATTTTCTGGTCGGTGAAATATGCGGTGCCGAAACTGATCGAACGCGGTGGCGGCGCGATCGTCAATGTCGCCTCGATCGGCGCGAAGCGACCGCGTCCGCTGGGGGCTGCCTATAATGCCTCCAAGGGCGCGGTGGCGACGATGACCCGTGCGGTCGCCGCTGAGCTGGCGCGGCACAAGATCCGCGTCAATGCGGTGTGCCCGCTGGCGTCCGAGACAGGCTTTTTCAAGACCACCGGGATCGAGAAATTGTCCGACAAGGCGCGCGAGCGAATGATCAACGAGGTGCCGCTGCGCCGGCTCACTGAACCGCGCGATGTTGCCAATGCGATTGTGTTTCTTGCATCTGAACAGGCGGAATTCCTGACCGGTATTCTGCTTGATGTGGATGGCGGCAAAGGTATCTGAGCGACCCGCTTCTCCCGATAAACGACCGCTGATACCCCGCCGCTGGGCGACCGGATCCGGTCGCCCCGGCGATTGATCCTGTGCGCGATATCGGCGCGAGATAAGCCTGTGCGCGGTATCGGCGCGAGATAAGATTGTGCCCTTCTGATGAAAACGGGTTTGCAATACGTTATGTTATAACATATTGATATCGAAATGTTGCAAATATGACGATAATAGTATTTGCAAATGCGAATAATTATCAGTAAGTATCTTTCGATACAGCAGGAGTGAGGGGTATGCACAAGATTTTAGCGGTGGCAACGCCATTGGCATGTTGGTTGGTCGGCGGCGGGGCCGCCTGGGCGGATGAAGGACGTTTTCCCCGTCTGGATGTCGTTATCCCGATTGAGATACAGGATGACTTTGCATTCGAATCGGATGATCCGGCGGCCGAGCTCAACGATCTCTACGCGACGATCGAGCCGGAAGTGACATTGCATTTCAATTCAGCAATTTCGCTTGTTGCGGGATTTGTATTCGAACCGGTGCAGGATCCCGGCCCGCGTGAGGATCGCGTGTTCGAGGATCAGGGCCTTTATGCGGAGCAGGTTTTCCTCAGCTATGCTGGCGAGGGTTTCGGCTTGCAAGCTGGTAAATTCAATCCTGCTTTCGGGATGGCCTGGGATCGTGCGCCAGGGCTTTACGGTACTGATTTCGCCGAGGATTACGAGCTGACCGAACGGGTCGGTCTTGGCGGCAGCATCGAATGGGGAAATGAGGATCGCGGGCTGCATACGCTGTCGGTCGCAACCTTCTTTGCCGATACGACCTTTTTGAGTGAATCCGTGTTCCAGGATCGTGGCCGCACGCGGATCGGTAGCGGCGGGGTCAGCAATACAGAGGATTTCTCGTCCGTTGCCGTGTCGCTTGATAGCGAAGCGGTCGCGGGGCTGGGTGGCATGGGCTACACCCTTGGCTTCGTGCATCAGCAGGGCGGCCGGGGCGATCCTGAAGACGAAACCGGTTTTGTCGCAGGTCTGTTCAAAAGCGTTGCATTGTCGAACGGTGCCAGTATCGAACCTGTTCTCGAATGGGCGCATTTTGAAAATGCCGGCGGGGCGCAGCTTGATCGTGACTATCTCACATTGGGCGCGGGCTGGATGAACGGGCCGTGGAATGCGGCGCTGTCAGCCACGGGCCGGTTCTCCGATGCGAATGCGGCAGGTGTGGCAGGCGATGACGATACGCTTGTTCAACTGTCGGGCGGATACGGATTTTCCAACGGCGTGACGCTGGATGTCGGTTACCGCTTTTCCGAAGAGGCCAATCTTGAAACTCATATCGTTGGCGCTTTGCTGACCTATGAGCTTGGCTTTACGCTCCCGCGGTAGTTTTTACTCTCTCCCTCCTCCGGGACGTCCTGGGATCGGCGGTGCGGCGCCGATCCCTTTTTTTTTTATTTACCTCTTTTTGTACCATTCCATGACCCC
>CALAQW010000211.1 GCA_937888955.1 uncultured Alphaproteobacteria bacterium
GCATGGCGAGGCGGGCATCGACCCTGTCCGGGCTCCATCCGGCGCGGCGGCGGTCGAACCCTGCCGTGAATTCTGTCATTTCGGTTTCAAGTTCTGGCAGCGTGCCGACATGATGCACCCGCCCCTGTTCGTAAAGCGCGGAAACAGGTTCCGCGCGCGCGGCCTTGCCCCGGCTGGCGCGCAACTGGCGGATGACGATCCGCTCGTCAACCTGCCGGATCACGGCTTCCGCCATATCGCCACCCTGATTGACCTCGACCAATAATTGCGCCGCGTCATGGCGGTAACAGGCGGCAACCGCCTGCCCCGCCCATCCCTGGGGAGAGACGCCCTGCACCGTATGATCGGCCAGCACATATCCCGCGCCATCCGCGCCAATCCCGGCAACGACAATGCCGCAGGCGTCGCTTTGCCGGTGCGCACTGGCAGGGGGATCAACCGCGACGACCACTTGCCGCAATCGCGGCGGCCGCACCACCCGCGCCGCATCGATATCCTCAAGCCGCCACAATGCCTCGGGATTATCGCTCAGCATTTCGGCCATCAGTTCCTGTCGGCCAAGCCGCGTTCCTTCATACTGGGCAATGATCCTGCGAAAAAACTGCGGTGCCAGATAGGGGCGGTTGGCATAGGTCGAAACCCGCGTCACAACGCTGTTCTGATCAGCCATCAATTCGCGCAACAGCCGTACCGGCCGCGGCGTTGTCGTAACGATCTGCCGCGGATCGGCGCCAAGCCGCAAACCGAATTGCAGCATGTCCCAGCTTTCGCGCCCATACCGCCATTTGGCGAGTTCATCGGCCCAGGCACCGTCAAATTGCGGTCCGCGCAAGGAATCGGGATCATCTGCGGAAAAGATCTGCGCCACCGCACCATTGTCCCAGCTCAGCCGTCGTTTCGACGGTTCGAATTTCGGCCGCGCCCAATCGGGCGAGATGGCCAGAATGCCGCTTTCCCCTTCCACCATCACATCGCGCGCGGCGGCCAGTGTTTCGCCGACCAGCGCCAGCCGGCCGCGCGCACCCGCAGAAAGCGGTGTCCTGCCCGCAACCGATGCGCGCACCCATTCCGCCCCGGCGCGCGTCTTGCCCGCACCGCGCCCACCCAGCATGATCCAGCTTGTCCACTCGCCCTGCGGCGGCAACTGATCGGGCCGCGCCCAGAAACGCCACAGCCAGGGGAGCGCCGCAATCGTCTCAGCGGGCAGCCCCTGCAGAATCCGGGTCCGTTCCGCCGGCGTCTGCGAGGCGAGCCAGGCGGCGTTGAAGATCGTCCCAGATGTCATGCACGCGGCTCTCCGCTTCTGCGCTGTCGGCCTTTGCCGCGGGGGCGGCATCGACCAAATCCTCCGCACGCTCAAGCACAGTCAGCTTTTCAAGCGCGCGGGTTAAATTCGTAACAAGATCCGACAATCCCTTTCGATCCGCCGCCGACATCGCCCGCATATCGCTTTCGGCAAGTACCGTGTCGAGTTGATCGGTCATCCGGTTTACGATTGCGATCATTCGGGTAGCGGCGCGCAAGGCATCCGGCCCCAGGGGGGTGGCCAGCGCCTGGTCCACCGTCCCGGCCCGAGACGGCAGTTCCCCGCCGCTTACCCAGCCTTGTCTGCGGCGTTGCCGGTACAAGGTACTCCGCGCGATGCCGTGCCGCCGCGCAATCGCGGCGATCGACTGCCCGCCCACCTCATAGTCGGCGCGCACCTGCCGCCAGTCGATCCGCCTGTTACGCACCGCACCTCACAGATTTTTCACGAAAGAAAGCAACTCGCTACTGACAGGTTATGCGGGGCGCGCGGCCTGGTGCCTGCCCCCTCACCGCTCGCCATCTGCGACCGGAACCGGCTGACCCATTTATCGAGTATGACAAAACTTATATCAGAGAGCGTCACGCTAGTCAAGGATTTTATTCCTATTTTCTTCCGCGCCCGACGCGCCGCCCTGAATCCGCCCATAGGCGGGGCCGGTTGCCACCATTCCATAGTGGCGCGCAAGCTGATCAAGCGCGATCGCCAGCACAATTTTGCCTGAACGGGCCGGCCAGTCGAGCTTGCGCTCGGCCTCGGCAAGCCCCGTAAGATGACAGCAAACCTCCAAAAGGATATCGCCAAGTCCAGGCCCCACCCGGTCAAGCGCCCGGTAAAATCGCTGTTTGGCGGCGATGACCCGATCACTGATTTCCGCCCCATCCATGAATGCTGATGGCCCGATCCGCGCCAGAGGATTCCAGGAACTGGTCACCCGCGGTTCAAGCTGTGCAAAGGTGAAATCCCGTCTAAATCTCTCGCCCGCGTCAAATTGATCCTTGCTTATGAATGACTTGCCATTCTTTCCGCGACGCTTGTAAAGCCATTCCAATGGCGATTCAGATTGATTTCTGAGCTGCTTCTGCGCGGTTTCAGACCGCGCCGCGGTCACCGACAAATGTTGCTGACGAAACGCATCGACGCCATGATCCTTTGCCAAGTGCCGGCGCAGGCGAGCAATCCCCAGTGGCGAAATTTTGAAATATACCTCGCCGGCGCCAGCCTCTTGCCGCACGACTGGCTGCAGCAACTCCTGCCGCAGCAGGTCCGTAAAAATGCGTATATCAAGCCTGGTGGCGGGCTGCGCGCCCGCCTTGTCAGGGCGGACGAAAAGCACCCCACCAGCCCGATCCCTGCAAACCAATACATCTTCGCCCGCGAGCCTGCCCAGCAGGCGCGTGATCGCAGCCACATTCCGATTATCCATGAAACCCCCAAATAGGTTTTTATTCTTATCATAGGATATGTAAATAACCGGCAATGTCAATAGTATTGGCCACGTCAAATAGTCATCGCTGCCGATATGCCGAGGAACGCAAGACACTTCCGGAATGTAGCGGCGAAATTCCTCCGCCTTTTGTCAATAGGCAAATATGGTGCCCGAATGAATATAGGCGGGCTAAGGCTATCTAGGTTTTTTTGGAAATGCTGCGGGTTACTCTACTTAAGAAGTTTGCAACTTGGTGAGGTGTCCGCTTTTTTTCACAATTTATATCTTGTATTTATTTGCAAACAGTATTAGAAACCAAAAAATATAAAGTGAACTTTGTATTTTGGCATGCTTATTCAAGATTGAAATGCCAAGTTGGCAATTGATAACATACGCTATGAGCCAAAGTTTGCGATGCATTTAGGTAAGACGAAATAATTACAGCAATCGCTGCAATTGAAAAGGCAAATTCAAATAATATGAATTTACCGCAGCCGATTGTCCCGTTCGCGGGCTTGCTTGAAGAAAGAACAGGATTATGGATGATAAAAATAAATTAATAGATATGACTGCTGAAATTGTTTCTGCATATGTCGGTAACAATGAAGTTGCTGCGGGCGATTTGCCCTCACTCGTTCAAAACGTATATAACTCTTTGAATAATGTTGCCCAAGGTCTGGCTTCCGATGATGAGGAACCTGCCAGACCCGCAATTTCAGTGCGGCGCTCTGTGACGCCGGACTATATAATCTGTCTGGAAGATGGCAAGAAATTCAAATCCCTGAAACGGCATTTGCGCGCGCATTACGATATGACGCCGGAAGAATATCGCGCCAAATGGGGATTGCCGAAGGATTACCCCATGGTCGCGCCGAATTACGCCAAGGCGCGTTCAGCGCTTGCTAAACAGATGGGGCTGGGCCAGAAAGGCCGCGGAAAGGCTTAACGCCAGAAGACTTGCCTCTCTCATGCCGCCGGGGGCCGGAAACAGAATTTCCCCGGCGCTAATGGCAATTCAGTTGTTTCGCATCGGCAGATGGCAGATGACGCGCACGTCCGGGCAATCGTCATTTACGCCAGCTTCCTTGTCAGGCACTCTTTCCCGCAAAGGGCGATCCGAACGCGCCGAAATTCACGCTTGAAGGCTATCGGCATGCCTTGCTCCACACAAAAATAAACCGGTCCCGGCAGCGGAGGCGAAACGCTGCCAGGACCGGCAAGTATCGGCAGGATGGGGTGTACTGCCGATATGATCCTTCGTCCGAGCGAACCCCGGACAAAGGATGGGGGGATGTTTAATTCGGCAACGAGGTTAGCCGCACCGAACCACCCTATAAACGTGCAATAAACCCCATACAAACCACAACGGGAAACATAATTAATATTTACACCCGCGTATGTTTAATATAAAAATATACACTCTTTATGCGAGCATAAGCTTGGAGAGATGTATGGTTTTGCAATCTGCCGATCATCGGCCTTATAGCGATGTCGAATATTCACAACTGAAGCAGGCGACACGGCATCTTGTGAAAGCATGTGGTGGGCTTGAGGCAGCGGCGGCCGTTACCCGCGTCGGCCACAGCGAATTGTCGCGATATTACGATCCGCGTGAAAAACTGCTTATCCCCGCCGATATCATTGCAGACCTTGAACGGGATTGCGGGCGGCCAATTCTGACACAAACGCTGGCCAACCTGATCGGTTTTGAACTGGTGCAGCTCCCCCATACCGCAGGTAACCGGGATGATTGCCATCACTGGTCAGCACTTTTAGCACTACTTGGGGAAGAAACTGCTGCCTTGCTGCAAAATCTTGCAAAGGGGCTCGCGGATCACGGCACTTTGTCGGAGGATGCCATTGCCGATAACCGGCTGATCGAACATCTCGATAATCTGCTGGAAACCGCGATTCAACTTCGGCACACGATGCTACGGAAGCGAGAAAGGGCCAGCCGGCTGCGCGCGTTACGCCAGCCTGGCAATAACCGGCCGGCGCCACCGCCAACAGCCGGAAAAATCGCCCGGTAAAACGAAGTCCGCCGGTCTTCCTACCTTTTCCAGCGATCTTCCTCAGCTTCATCGACCGGCACACCAATACCTAGAAAGTCGCAGACAACAGCCTTGAATTCCGGGTCCGCCATGATTGTGTGATGGGTCGCGCCATCGATCGTTACCGCTTTCGCTCCGGGAATAAGCGCAGCAAGCGGTTCCGGCTTGCCACTTAACTCATCTTCCGATCCGGTGACGACCATGACCGGAATTCCGATATTTCCCAATACGTCCCTGTCAACGGGCGGCCGTGCGCACTGGATACAGGCGGCCAGCGCCGCCATATCGCTGCCGGTTGACTCGGCGAACGCACGGAATGACAGGGCGGTTTCGTCTTTCACCGTGCTTGTATCGCTTGTCGTCAGCGCCTCAGCCATCGCTTTTCTGCGATCACGTTCCTCCAGCATGGTCTCGCCGACGCCGCAAAGCACAGCGGATTTAAAACGGTCAGGGAAATCGCGCATCAAGGCCAATGAAATCATCGCCCCCATCGAATGGGCAACGATATTTGCCTGCTTCGCCTCAAGGTAATCGAGAAAGTTAATGACATCGCGCGCCATCTTGTCGATCGCATATGCCTCTGGCTCACGCGGCTTATCGCTTTCGCCATGACCGCGATTATCCATCGCCGCGTAATCAAGCCCCGCCGCGTCAAGCAGATCGAACCACCCGCTGGAACGCCAGGCCTGATTGCGATTAGCTGCAAAACCATGAATCAACAGGACAGGATCGCCCCACCCCACTGCATTAAATGCGATATTGAGGCCATCAGACACAAAACTTGCCATTTCCCCCTCCCTCTCGCCTGCTGATGCGGCAATTTCTTATTGGTTGCCCGGGCTTTTCACTGCCCGGTACTTGTGCGGCATGTGCATTATAAGCCTGAATCCCGGCCAATGGGCAATCAAGCGCAGTCAATAAATCTCAGAAAAACCCTGGATTACGGGAATCTCCCCATCGCCTTTTCATGCGTTGGCAAGGCCATGAGATATTGCTCCTGCGCCACCGTCTCGATCGCGCCAGGGCGTGCGGACCGGACAAGCTGCATCGCCATTTGCGGTGTCTCGCCAGCCTCTATCAGCAGACGGGCGGCAACCATACCCGCCCGGCCACGGCCACCACGGCAATGAATGACCAGATTACCTCCCGTACGCAGAACCCGGTGCAGTTGATCGCGCTGCTCTCGCCAGCGCCGTTCCCAATGATGATCCGGCGCTTCCTGATCGATAATAGGCAGATAGATTGACTGCATCCGGCGGGCCTGAACCGCGGCGCGCAATCTGGCAAGCGGCACCGCCGCCCAGTCAAGCTCCCCCACCTCCATCAATGTCAGCACCGCGCGCGCGCCGAAGTCGCTGATGGTTTCCATGTCCGCATCCAGATCGCGACAATGCTGCCCCGCGATACCGGGCGGTAGCCGCCGCCCCGGACAAGCACAAATGCCGATCTGGCCGACGATCGCCGAATGTGTGATTGTGGCGATAGTCAATGGTGCCATTGCCCTGCCTCACCTGTCCGCGAGCTTACACGGAATTACGATTCCCTTATGCGCACCAAGATGCGATATTGGCGTCAGGCCGCGCACCCCTCAGGCTGTGCGGCATAGGGCTGAAGGTCAGACTGATAAATATAAAGTGTTCCGCAATAGGGACATTTGATCTGCGGATCATGCCCCATATCAAGATAGATATGCGGGTGGTCATGTGGCGCCGACGCACCGACGCATTCGAACTCCCGCGCACCGACGGCTATCTGCGCAACGCCGATATCATTTTTAAATCTTGGCCATTTCTGCACCAAACGTCTCCTGCCTGTTTGCGCCTCTGCTTAGTGAAGCGAGTTTATACCGCTATAGTGGCAATCGTCATTAACACAATATTTTATTCCTTATAGCAAGTTAGGACTAGTAAGGCTCTCTAATGCGCATAGCCGCACTGGCGAGACCGTCCGTCTATGGAGGAATGAATGGATCGGGATATGCAATCCCTGATCGATCTGGCACGTGAAGGTACAGCGCGATCACGCGCTGTCCTTGCGGATAATATACTCGACTTTTTCATTGCCCCCGAAGGACGGCTGAACGATCAGGAACGCGCTATAATGGACGATATCCTGACGAATTTAGTGCACCAGATGGAGCTGTCCCTGCGCCGCGCGCTTTCGGAGAAGCTTGCAGATACACGGTCGGCACCCCCATCGCTGATCACCTTTCTGGCGCAGGACGACGTCAGCGTCGCCCGCCCCATCCTGCTGAAGTCGCGCTTGCTCCGCGACGAACAGCTTATAGAAGTAATTAAACACCGCACCAAGGAGCATCAGCTGTGCATCGCGATGCGGCGCAATATATCCGAATTGGTCAGCAGCTCGCTGATCTCACATGGCGATGAAGATGTCATCGAATCACTGCTACAAAATGACAGCGCCGCGATCTCACAAGACGCCATGGCCTATCTTGTCGCTGAAAGCCGGCAATTCAGCCAGTTCCAGGAACCGCTACTAGCCCGCGGGGATCTGCCGGCAAGCCTTGCGCACCGTATGTTCTGGTGGGTTTCGGCTGCCTTACGCAACAAGATTCTGACCGATTTCGAGCTTAGCGAACATGACATCGACATCGCGCTGGAAGCATCAACCCGTCAGATCCTCGATGATGCCGATCACACCGATATCGCCATCGGAACTACGGCCCGTCAACTTGTCGAAAAGCTGCACGGTGACGACGCGCTGACACCCGAAACGATCATCAATATGCTCAGAAAAGGACATATCCCAGCCTATATCGCGGCGATGGGCTTGCTTGCTGATTTAAGTGAGCAGACAATAAGGCGTATCATCTTCGATGCATCAGTCGAACCGCTCGCAATTTTGTGCAAGGCGGTTAAATTCTCCGAAGCGCATTTTTCAACTATGGCCCTGCTGTTACTGCATCAGAACAGCGATCAAAGACAATCTACAACAAAACTGTATGAAGTACTTGAAATATTTCGGAATATATCATCTGATAAAGCGCTTATTGTGTTGCGATATTGGCACTCAGAGTCTTTTCTGGGCAACGCTGTCAAAGAACTTGCCGGTTAGAAAACAGGTATCGGGAGTGAGCAATGCGGCGATTTCTTGAGCCTGAATTCACGGTTTCTTCGCAATCACAGGCGACGAATGCGATGATAGAGCCCAACAGAAACGGCATAACGAAATGGCGTGAATTGCTGGCCCAGGCAGCTGAATGTGTGGCATTTTCCCCCGATCTGGCATTTTACGTCGCCAATCCTGATGGCCAGATCATACTGGCCAGCCCGGCCTATTACAGTGTGCAAAATCCGACCGGCGGCCAGGGCGAGTTCATCGCATCGCATATTTCCGATTTCATCGCAGCGCATCGCGAGAGTTTCGAGCAGAATGAGCGCGTCGATGTGAAAGGCAGGCGGGGTTTCGCGAAATCCTGCCATTATCCGGTTTTCGGCGACAGCAAATCGGTTATCGGTATTTTTGGCTATTATGTCGATACCACCGATCAATTGGAGACTTTGCAGAAAATCACCCGCGAGCTTGACCGGAAGAACGATCAGGTCCGCGCCAGTTCGGATTTCTTCTGGGAAATCGACGGGGAGGGCAAGATTTTCGACCTGTCCGACAGGATCACCGATGTCGCGGGCCGTCCGGCAGTTTTGTTTATCGGCCGCGCGTTAAGCGAGCTGGGCGAATTTGTCGATCGCGCAGGCAATGCAACGGGCTTGCCAACTGCAATCGACGGACGCCAGCCCTTCCGCGATACGATATTCCGCATTGCCGATGAAAGAGAGCAGGAGCGGTTTTTTCATCTCAGCGGCGTACCGTTTTTCGACACCGATACCGGCGCTTTCGCGGGCTTCAGGGGCGTAGGCACTGATGTGACCGAGCGTTTCCGCATGGAAGATAGCGCCGCACGGGCAAGATCGCAGCTTGAACAGGCGCGCGAAGATCTGACCAACCGGAATACACAGCTTGAGATGGAACGCGGACGCGCCGAGAAGGCTTTACGCGCCAAATCCGAATTTCTGGCCACCATGAGCCATGAGCTGCGTACCCCGCTTAACGCTATTCTTGGTTTTTCCGAAGCAATGACGATGTCACTGTTCGGTGAGCTGAATGCACAATATTCAGCTTATGCAAGTGACATACTGAAGTCGGGCCGTCATTTGCTGTCGCTGATTGATTCAATGCTCGATGCCGCCAGCATCGAAGCCAATGAGCTGTCATTAACGCCCCAGCCGGTCCAGCTGGCGGGTCTTGTCCGCAAGGCGGTCAGCATTGTCCAAATGCGCGCAAATGCCAAGAATCTGGATCTCAGCGCGGCAAACGTCGAAGAAGGCTGGATCGTAAATGCAGATCCGGTTCCCGCCACGCAGATTTTTGTCAATCTGTTGAGCAACGCTGTGAAGTTCACCGGGGCTGGTGGCCGGATCGGCGTCGATATCGAGGCGCAGCTTGATCGTCCCAGTCCCTTTGCCGCGATTACCTTTTGGGATACCGGCATTGGCGTCCCTGAAAAAATGCAGGAAGCGATATTCGACAAATTCGTACGCGGCACAAATGCGAGTGCCTATGACGATGTCGGCGAAGGGACAGGCATCGGGCTGCATATTTCCCGCCGTCTGGCCCTTTTGATGGATGGCGATCTGAAATTGAAAAGCAAAGTGGGCGAAGGAAGCCGTTTTACCGTATTTCTGCCGCTTGTCCGTTTCCCCGATTCAAATTGACGAAGCCGCAACGGTCACCGGCAATTTTGCACTGCATAAAGCGTCAGCATTTTATTTCAGAACAACGTCATGCCCTCAGCGCCCGGCGCAGCTCCTCCAGCCGCAGCGGCTTGCTTAAACGTTCCACATGGGTAAGCCCGCCAAGCTCCCCCAGGGTTTTGGCGATTTTGGAATATTGCGGGTTATATCCGGTCACAATCAGAAGCTTACCCGCATATTTTTGTGCGCTCAGCCACCGTGTGATCTCTGTCCCGTCGAATTCGGGCATCACCATGTCCAATACGATCGTATCGGGCCCGAATTCCGCATACACACCCTTGAACTCTGTTGGATCGCACAGAACCTTCACATCATAGGAAAGATCCCGTGCCACCTCCTCAACAAAGGCACCAAATCTTGGCTCGTCATCCATGACAAGCAACCTGCCTGCCGACATGACCTCACACTCCCATCCTTATCCGGCGAAACACTTCCGCACGCCAATACCCTTCGTCCGGCCTACCGCTGGAAAACACAGCTCGCAGCTTCAGAGACCTTCGGTTATTCTTGTCAGTTGAAGCAATAATATAGTTGCACAGATAAGCATTTATGTCGAACGGCAACCCGCCGCTCAGTCCGGCCAAACAAGCAGCAAATCAACAATGACGCAACCACCCCCGACCCCCGATCTTTTCAAGGACGCAGCCCAGGATCGCGAAAATCTGGCAATCAATCAGATGATACTGGATGCCATGAACGCCGCTACCCCGTGGCATGAAATGGAGCCGCAGGCGTTGCGCGATTTCCTGGCGAGCGGGGGCAGCCCGCTTGGCACGCCTGTCTATTCCGACCAGGCAATCAATCGCACGATACCGGGTCCGGATGGTGATATTCCGATCCGCGTGTTTCAACCGCAAGCGCCACGCGGGGTATATCTCCACATCCATGGGGGCGGCTGGGTGATCGGCCGCGCCGACGGGCAGGACCCGACACTTGAGGGCATCGCGAATGCGACCAATATGGCGGTTGTCAGCGTCGATTACCGGCTTGCGCCAGAACATCCCTATCCTGCCGCACCCGATGATTGCGAGGCGGCGGCTGTTTGGCTTGTGAAACAGGCAAAGGCTGAATTCGGCACCGATCATTTGACGATCGGCGGTGAATCCGCGGGTGGGCATCTTGCTGCGCTCACCCTGCTGCGGATGCGCGACAAACACCGCTATCGCGGCTTCAAGGCGGCCAATCTGGTTTTCGGCGTCTATGACCTCACTCTCACACCGAGCGCTGCCAATTGGGGTGACGCGCCGCTGATCATCAATACCCCGGTCATGCGCTGGTTCATCGATCATTTCGGTGTCTCGGGGCGGGCGCGCGATCCCGATATCTCACCCATTTTCGCGGAGCTGTCCGGGCTGCCGCCCGCCTTGTTCACGATCGGGACGCAGGACCCGCTGCGCGACGATTCCCTGTTCATGTATATGCGCTGGATCGCGGCGGGTAACCAGGCGGAACTTGCCGTCTATCCTGGCTGCGCCCATGGCTTCACAGCCTTCCCAACCGCGCTTGGCGCCACCGCGCGGCAGCGATGCGCGACCTTTCTGGCCGAGCATCTGGGCAAATAAAAAGGGCTGGATAATCATCCAGCCCTTCACATTTCACCTGTCCGCAGCCGTTACTGGAATTTGCCGCCCTCGGCAGCCAGTTTGGCAAGAAGACCGGCCGGCTTCCAGAATTCGGGATCATCCTTCGCAAATTCTTCCATGCGCGCAACGACCTTGTCGAGGCCAAGGCTGTTGGCCCAATACATCGGCCCGCCGCGATAGACAGGCCAGCCATAACCATAGACCCAGACCACATCGATATCGCTTGCACGGATCGCGATGCCTTCCTCAAGGATCTTCGCACCCTCATTGATCATCGGGAAAAGGCAACGTTCGAGAATTTCCTGATCGCTGACATCGCGCTGGGGATAACCTTTTTCAGCGGCAAAATCGCGAATGATCTTCAGCGCGACGTCGCTTTCGACCGGGGTGCGGTCGCCTTCCTTATAGTCATAGTAACCGGCATTGGTTTTCTGCCCGCGTCGGCCCGCCTCACACAGACGGTCGCGCACCGAACCGCCTTGCGAGGTTTTCGGATTCCAGCCGACATCGACGCCCGCCAGATCGCTCATCGCAAACGGCCCCATCGGCAGGCCGAATTCATAGAGCACATCGTCCACCCGTTTTGGCGTTGCCCCTTCAAGGATAAGCTTGTCGGCCTGAACGCGCCGCCCGAACAACATCCGGTTTCCGATAAAGCCGTGGCACACACCGGCAAGCACCGGGATTTTGTCGATCTTCTTGCCAAGCGCCATGCAGGTCGCAATGACTTCCTTCGCGGTCTTGTCGCCGCGCACCACCTCGACCAGTTTCATGACATTGGCCGGGCTGAAGAAATGCGTACCGATCACCGATTCCGGCCGCTTTGTCACGGCAGCGATTTCGTTGATATCGAGCGCGGACGTATTGGTCGCAAGAATGGCGCCCTGCTTGCAGATTGTGTCGAGCTTGGTGAAGATCTCCCTCTTGAGATCCATATTCTCGAATACCGCCTCGATCACCATATCGACATCGCCAAGATCCGCCATATCGAGGCTTGGGGTAATCAGGCCCATGCGGCGTTCCACCTCATCCTGGGTGAGCTTACCCTTCTTGGCGCTGTTTTCATAATTGCGCCGCACCACCGCAAGCCCGCGATCGAGTGCTTCCTGAGCGGTCTCGATGATCGTGACGGGAATTCCGACATTCACAAAGTTCATCGTGATGCCACCGCCCATGGTGCCGGCACCGATGACACCCACTTTCCTGACCGGAATTTGCGATGTGTCCTTGGGCACATCAGGGATTTTCGCGGCCTGACGTTCCGCAAAGAACATATAACGCTGGGCTGCGGATTGCGGACCCTTGAGCAGCTCGCGGAACAGCTCACCCTCGCGCTTGAGCCCTTCCTCAAAGGGCAACTCCACTGCGGCTTCGATGCATTGAATATTATATTCGGGCGCCAGAAAGCCACGGTTCTTGCGCGCATGCGCCTTGCGGAAATTATCAATGATTTCAGGCTTGCCGCGAGCGGGCGCAACCTTGCTGTCATCGTCGCGAACCCGGACAAGCGGCCTGTTTTCGGCCACAAGTTTTTTGGCGAACGCAATCGCGCCTTCGGTCAAATCACCCTTGATGATCTCACTGATCAGCCCGACCTCAAGTGCCTTCTCCGCCCCCATCGGCTCACCGATCCCGACCATCTCAACCGCCATTTCGGGGCCCACGATACGCGGCAGACGCTGTGTGCCGCCGGCGCCAGGCAGCAGGCCAAGCTTGACCTCAGGCAGACCGAACAGGGCTGTCGGTACACCCACCCGGTAATGACAGCAAAGCGCGGTTTCAAGACCGCCGCCAAGGGCAGTGCCGTGAATTGCCGCGACAACGGGCTTGGGGCTTGATTCCATCATGTCCTGCACATCGGTCAGGCTTGCCCCTTGCGGGCCGCCTGAACCAAGCTCGGTGATATCGGCACCGGCGATGAAGGTGCGCCCGGCACATACCAGCACCACCGCAGCGGCATTGTCATCGGCGATTGCCTGCTGCATTCCCTTGTAAAGCCCGTCACGCACCGGCGCGCTCAACGCATTGACCGGCGGGCTGTCAAGCGTCAGCACCGCGATCCCGTCGCGAATTTCCAAATCGGTAACGTCGTTGATTGCGGCCATGATACTGGTCCCTCCCGCTGCAGAATTCTTTGCCGGCCAAAGGCAGGCCCGGTCCGGCTTTCAATTGATCTTGATTTAAATGGCAAAGGCCCGCGCGTCCAGTTTCCAGTTTTGACAACCGGAAATGCCGAACGCACGGGCCCCTTGTCTATTGGCCTTCGACGCGATGCGAAGACCTGAAGATTACATTCCCAGCACTTCTTGCGCCTGGTTCAGGACTTCGACGCATTTGTCGTTTTCGCCCTGCTCTTCAAGCTTGGTTCCCTCTTCGAGTAAAGCTTCGACTTTTGCTTGCGCTTCCTCAGGAAGTTCCGTGCTCGCCAGTGCCGCTTCGACTTCTTCAATCATCGTCGGGCAGGAATCAGCGAATACGGGGCTGGCAAACGCAAACAATCCGGCGGCGAGGACCGCAAGTGAAACCCTTCTCATTCTCTTGTTCTCCAATGTAATGAAAACCGCCACGGGTGGCTGACTATTCTGCCGGTGCCGGGCGGGCGCGCTGATTATAAAGCATTTTTCGCAAACGCAACTGCTCTTCTTTCGATAGTTGCGAAAAATCTACGCTGAGATCGCTACCTGCGGCCATGCCCCGCTGCACGGCAGGGCGCGCGCCCATTTCCTCGAACCAGCGCTTGAAATATTTGAACTCCGCGATGTCCTGGCCCTGGTTTTTCCAGTTCACGCACCAGGGGTAGCAAATCATATCGGCAATGGAATAGTGATCCCCCGCGATATAGGGCCGATCATAAAGCCGGTTGTTCAACACACCGTAAAGCCGGTTCGCTTCATCGGTGAAACGGCGGATGGCATAGGACTGATCGCCCTCTTCCTCCCCCAGTCTGCGAAAATGCCCGCACTCTCCGAGTTTGGGCCCCTGATTGGCCATCTGCCAGATTACCCACTGGGTGACCTCATATTTGCCGCGCAGATCCTGCGGCCAGAATTTGCCTGCCTTCTCCGCCAGATACATCATGATCGCCCCGGACTCGAATACCGAGATCGGCGCACCGCCGCCTGGCGGGTCATGGTCAACCATCGCAGGCATACGATTATTGGGACAGATATCGAGGAATTCATCCTTGAACTGATCGCCAAACGCAATATTGCAGGGGATGATGCGGTATTCGAGCCCTGCTTCTTCGAGCAGGATCGTCACTTTCTTCCCGTTCGGCGTCGGCCAGTAATGCAGATCGATCATAAATAGCTGCTCCTTACACAATCGGTTGGCTGCGCGGCACCGGCAGGGGTTTCAGCGCGGCAGGGTACCGGCCTCGATTGTCGTGCCGCTGACGATTGCGGCCTTGTCCGATGCGAGCCACAGGATCGCCTCGGCCACCTCGGCCGGTTTATTAACGCGGCCCGCCACACTCATCCCCGCCCCCATCGCCATTACTTCCCTGGGGAAATCTTCGGTCATGCCGGATTCGGTAAATCCTGGCACCACCGTATTGGCACGGATACCCTGGCCCGCATGATCAATGGCCAGGCACTTGGTGAAGGCAAAGACCGCCCCCTTCGATGCGCCATAGGCGACAAGACCGCCCCGGCCATAGCCTGAGCCCGAGGCGACATTGACAATCACACCCTGACGCCGTTCGAGCATTTGCGGCAGCACCGCCTTGGTCGTCACGAACATGCCGCGAATATTGACATTGAAGGCAAGATCCCAGTCTTCCTCGGTCGCGGTTTCCATGGTGCCGGTGGGACGCGCGGCAGCATTGTTCACCAGCACATCGATCCGGCCTTCCTTCTTGAGGATCCGCTCGACAAGCGCACGCACCCCGTCGCCATCGGTGATATCAAGTGTCGTGGCATCGACCGGCGTATCGGCAGCGGCGGCAAGCGCGCTGACGCCTTCTGTCGCCTTCGGGTCAACCCCGAAGGTGTAGACACGATCGCCCTGCGCCGCAAACCCCAGCGTTGCGGCACGGCCGATGCCATAAGTGCCGCCGGTAATCAGAACAACCCGGCCATCGCTCATCCGGCCTGCCCTTCCTGCACCACGCCAAGCACATCCGCCCAGAAGATAAGTTCTTCCTCACCGACGCGCGAAGGGTCTTCCGGCACATCGGTATAGCGCAGCAGGATCCACATTCCGTCGCGCGGGTTATCGACGACTTCCGCCGTCTCACCGCCCACAAGTCGGACGGTGGCCCCCTCCTCGATCGCGACAAGATCCAGCGTCAGAACCCCTTCAAGCCGCTTTGAGCCGCCGGCATTCTTATCCTTGCCTTCCGACATCACAGCACTCCCCTAGAAAAATATCGTCAGATTCTTGGCAAGCAGCGTGCTTTGATCGAGCAGGATTTCCCGCCGCGCCACTTTCCACGCGCCATCCTGCTGCCGCAATCGATCCGTGCGCTGACCGACGAAAATGTCCGTCTCCTCCTCAACCCGGTTGCGATAGACGAGAAAACGGCTTTTGACATCAAGCTCGCGCGCGCCGCCCGCCGTATCTTCGGCCTCGCGCACCTGCACATTGGTGACAAGGTGACGAACGCGCGATAACGGCTCTTCCGCCCAGTGGATGCCGGTGGCGATCTGCGCCACGCGCTGCGTCAGCGTATGTTTGCCTTCGTCAAACCAGGCGGCATCAAGCCCCTGACGGGTATTCTCATGTTCGGAATGCTGGCCATATTTCACGTTCCGGCGCAGCGGCATGAAATAGACGATATCCTCGGCCAACAGATCGAGCCATTCCTCAAAGCGCCGGTCATCGAGAAGCTCCGCCTCAAGATAATAGAAAGCTTCGATCTCACGCTGCAGCAAGAGTGCCTCAAGCCGCGCATCAATGGTTTGTGCCGCCCCGCTCATGCCTTCCGCCTCGCCATCAGGGCCGCGAAATTGCCGCTATCGCCCGGATTCAGATCAGCCCAGCCATCGGCATCCATAAATTCGGCCCAGCGTCCATAGAATATCCGCTGGTTCTGCTCGGTCACTGGCCCCGTGAACACGGCATCCTTCAGATCCGGTGCGGGCTCTTCATAGCCAAGCCCCATCTGATAGTTATAGGGATAGCGCCCGGCTTCCGCCCCCGCACTTGCAGCGGTGGCATAATTCCAGTTTTCCATATCGTCCTGCTCGGTCAGGCCAGCGGGCCCGGCATAGCGCAGATAATATTGCCGCAGCACATTCTTGACTTCGGCGGGGGCATCCGCATCGACGAGATACCATTTCCACATTTCCATTTCACGCGGCCCATTGGGATGCCAGGTGAACAGCGCACGCGGCTGCATCCCGTGGAACGAGCAATTGGGGAAAATGGTCCCGACGGGGGCCAGCCCGCGCGCCTTGTCACCCAGATTTTCGACCCGCCGTTGATATACCTCCTTGTAATATTCCTCGACCTCCGGGGTCAGGGTGAAGGAGGGGGTGTAATCAGGTTCCGCATAAAAGGGCAGGGTGCCGATCAGCCCATGGCCGTGATTGGGGAAGCCAATGCTGCCGAAGGGCGGCGGCGGTTTGCGGTTGGCCTTATCCCCTGTTGGCGCATCCCGCCGACCTTGCCCGCTTGGCCCGATCGACACCATATCCACCGAGCGGTGACTTGTAATGTGATAGAGGTCGCCGATGAAATTCTCCGCCCCGAACTTCCAATTTGACGGCACCTTCCATTTCTGAATTCCGCCGATCACTTCCGAGCCGCCAGGCCGGCCATCGCGATGATCAAGCACCGCATCAAGATAGAATTTCATATCGCCGAGATAAGTCTCGAAATCCGGCGCAGCGGGATCCCAGCTTGCCCAAATCGACCCCTTGTAATTGGTCATCTGCGCAACCGAGACGAGCCCCCATTTCGACTTGTCAAGATCGTCGCGATACACCGCCTTATATTGCGGCACGCCGACAAGCCCGCCGGGCTTTGTCGTCAGATTGCCGTCGACCGAAAAACTCCACGCATGATAGGGGCAGGTAAACACGCGGGCGTTGCCTTGATCATAACGGCAGACCTTCATACCGCGATGCGGGCAAGTATTCAGAAAGACATGGATCTGACCGGATTTGTCGCGGGTCATGATCACCGATTCTTCCCCCATCCGCGATACGAAGTAATCATATGGATTGGGGATCTGGCTTTCATGCCCGATCAGCAGCCAGGCACGACCAAACACCTGCTTGAGCTCTTGCTGATAAATTTCTTCGCTGACAAAAATATCGCGCGCAATGATACCGGATTCCCGGTCCACAAGCGCCGCCGCGTCGATACGCTGACCCACGACTTCCTCCCCTACTATTATTGCACCGGTTTCGGTGTCATTTTTGTTTTGCCCGCATGATGCAGGCACATATTCAGGGCCCGGCTGCGCTAAGTTGCACCGCTACAGCCGGAAACTTAGTGCTAGCAAATCCCGCCTGCCCCTACTTGTCAATGGCGGCAGGCGGGATTCGGTTTATCGGCCCTGATCCACTAGCCCGCCAGCGCGAACCCGCGATAGCCATCGGCTGCGATCTCATCACATTTCTGCCGATAGGTATGTACCCCCGCAACATAGGGCATAAAGATACGCGGCTTGCCCGGAATATTGCTGCCCAGATACCAGGAGTTGCAGGTTGGCGCGGTGAACATGGTGCCTTTGGCCACCTCGTTAACATGCGCAACCCAGTCGCTTTCAGCCTGTTCCTCTGCCTCGATCACATGCAGATCATGGCCGCGCAGATAGGACAGGCAATCCGCGATCCAGTCGACATGCTGCTCGATCGATACGATCACATTGCTCAGCACCGAGGGACTGCCGGGCCCTGTAATCGTGAACATATTGGGAAAGCCCGAAATCTGCAGTCCCAGATATGTGCGCGGTCCGTCTTCCCATTTCTCAACAAGCTTGCGCCCGCCGCGCCCGGTAATATCCATCCGCTTCAGTGCGCCGGTCATCGCATCGAACCCGGTCGCATAGACAAGCATGTCAAACTCGATATGCGCGCCATTCTGGGTGCGCAGGCCGGTTTCGGTAATCTCCTCAATCGGGCCGGTTTCACGCAGATCCACAAGCCGCACGTTGGGCCGGTTGAACGCCAGATAGTAATCGGTGTCGATCACCGGCCGCTTGCAGCCAATGGGATAGTTCTTGGGCGCAAGCTGGTCGGCGACCGCAGGATCTTTCACAAGTTCGCGCAGGGTTTCGCGATAAAGCTCGCAGGCGATTTCATTGGCTTCGGGATCGGTATGCACATCCACATATTGCGACAGGACATTGAAACCGAAATCGCGGATTTCCTGCTTGCGCTGTTCGGGCGTGAGCTCAAGGATTGTCTTGCTTGGCCGCCTTTTGGGCTTGCCAGGAACAGCACCTTCAGGTTTCGGGCGACGCGGCGAATAATAGATGATGCCGGTCTGCGAGTTGCGCTGCTGCTCGCGGATCGTTGCATAATCCGCCTTGGCCAAATCCATATAGCCGTCTTCAAGCTTCCGGTTATTCGCCGGGAAGGTATAGACAGGGCTGCGCTGAATAGCGATCACCTCGCCCGCCTGTTCGGCGATCACCGGAATGGCCTGCACCCCGGAGGAGCCTGACCCGATTACCGCCACGCGCTTGCCGGCGAAATCAACCGCCTCCTTTGGCCACATACCGGTATGATAAACCTCCCCCTTGAAGCGATCGGCGCCGGGGAATTCAGGTTTATTGGGCATGCTGAGACAACCCGTCGCCATCACGCAGAAATCGGCAGTGTAGCTTTCGCCCTGTTCGGTGGTGACCGTCCAGTGCTTGGCGTCTTCGTCAAAGCTGGCGGCACTCACCCGGCTGTTGAACACCATATCGCGGCGCAGATCGAAGCGGTCCGCAACATGGTTCACATACTCAAGGATCTCAGGCTGCGCGGCCATGATCTCGGTCCAGTTCCATTCCTGCTCCAGCTCTTTGGAGAAGGAAAAGGAATATTCGACGCTCGGCACATCGCAGCGGCAGCCGGGATAACGGTTCCAGTACCAGGTGCCGCCGACATCCGATCCCGCCTCGATCACGATGGCGCGCATGCCCTGCCCGCGCAGCTTGTGCAGCATATACATCCCCGCCATGCCGGCGCCGACGATCACCACATCGTATTTTTGCTGTTCCTGACTTGCCATCCTTCTGTCACTCCCTGCCTTACTCAATTGCATTCTGAACTTGGTTGCATTCTGAACTTGGTTGCATTCTGAACTTAGCCGCATTCAGAGATCGTGTTTCACCCGCCGGGCAGCCCGGACGGCGAATTCCAATTGCCCCCACATTAGCCGATTGCGGCACAAAAATGCCAAAGCTAACCGCAGTTTCAACAAAAAATAGATTTGTCCCGCAGGCGCAAAACGCTAGAAATCCCGCCAGGAATGAAAAAACGACACAAGCTGGAGGCCTGATAGATGTTTGAAGCGTTTCGCGGATCAGTCGCCCAATGGGAATGCGACATGATGGGGCATATGAATGTGCGCCATTATTTTGCAAAATGCGATCAGGCGATCCGTTTCACGGCCCTCAAGCTCGGCATTACGCCACAGCAATCGCGCGATGAGGGGATCGAGCTTGTCATCACCGATCAGCATGTGCGTTTCCTGCAGGAACAGCATGCGGGATCGGGGCTGGGTATCCGCATGGGGGTGCTCGACTTCTCAGACAAGCAGATCCGGCTTTATCAGGAAATCTACAATACGCTCAGCGGCGATATTGCAACCACATTCATCACGACCGCCGAACCGCGCCGCGTTGCCGATGACGAACTTGTTGCATGGCCTGAGATGGCACAAGCTTTTGCTGCGGCAAACCAGACCGAAATCCCAAATTATGCGCAGCCGCGCAGCCTCGATCTTGCGCCCGGAACCGACACAATGACGATGCAGACGATTGAGGAGCTGGGTCTTTACGAATCGTCTGCCGGAGCGATTTCGGGCGCCAATTGCGATGTGGCCGGCCGCATCCGCCCCGCATTTCTGATCGGCCATATCGCTGACGGGGTCGTGAATATGACCCAGAAATTCAAGACGCGCGGCTTCATCGACGATCCGGAGCGCCGGATCGGCGGCGCGGTGCTGGAATATCGGTTGATCTATCGTTACCGCCCAAGGGCGGGCAGCCTGTTCACAGTGCGCACCGGGCTTGCCGAAGTGATGGAGAAAACCAACCGCTTCGCAACCTGGATGATGGATCTTGAAACCGGCAAGCCGATCCTGTCAGCGGCTTCTGTCGGCCTATCCTTCGACCTGGATACACGCAAGGTCGTCGCACCACCCCCCGAGGCACGCGCCGAAATGGCCGCGATGATGACGCCGGGCCTGTTTATCTGAAAATTCAGGCCCGGTGCGGGACGCGCGCGGCCGGGGCCGGCGGCACCGTCGGCACGATCCTGGTTGCGCT
>CALAQW010000212.1 GCA_937888955.1 uncultured Alphaproteobacteria bacterium
TCGGCTGCACCGATTTCTGTCTGTCGGGTTATCCCCATGATGTGGCGGCCGAACAGTTCGGCCGCTGGGTCATGCCCTATTTCAGCAAGCAAATGGCAAATGCCGCCGAATGAAGATGCACGCGCATCGACCGGGCGGGGCAGTCTGATCGCTTCGCGCGCAAATGTCAGGAAAGCGTTCCGTTGCGGTGGCGGCGGACAAGATTGTGCACGAAACGGAGTTTTTCGATCACCGGGGCGGTAAGAACGAAGGGGTAAAGATCATGATGTCCCATGCTGCGGTTTAAATTATTCATGCTGATGGTAACCGGAAGCCACTCCTCGACGAGACTGTTGAAATCGCTTTCCCGGTAGTAATCCCCTGACATATGAACGTGCTTTCCGCCCGCGCCGCTGCGTAGCGTCAAGCTGTGGGCGGCCGCGGTTTCCAGTGTATCCACCATATGCATATAGTGCGCCCAGGTTTCCGCGAAATCTTCCCAAGGGTGCGCGCTTGCATAGAAGCTGACGAAGTTTTCCTGCCAGCTGCCGTCATTCTGGTTCGCATAATGCGTGCTCAGGCTTTCCTGATAATCAGCGCGTTCATCGCCAAACATTTGCCGAAACTCGTCCAATACGGCATTGCGCGAAATCAGAACCTGCCAGTAATAATGCCCGACTTCATGGCGGAAATGGCCAAGAAGCGTTCTGTAGGCTTCGCCCATTTCCATTCTGATGCGTTCTCGTTCCCCGGGATTGGCCTCTTTTATATTCAGGGTGATGACACCATTGTCATGACCGGTGATCACAGGCGGCGCATCGGGGTTGAAGACGTCATCGGACAGAAAGTCGAATGTCAGGCTCGGAAAATTATCCGTAGCCGTGGCGCGGAAGGGCAGCGCAAAGCGCAAAAGACCGTAGATCATGCGTCGCTTTGCCAGCTCTACCTTCTGCCATCCCGCCAATGCATCGGGTTGGGCCATATCGGGTATCGTGCGATTGCACTGACAGGCGGTGCACAGGGCATTGGCATCTGTTTCGGGAACAAGCCAGTTGCACCCTATCGCATCGAAATTGCCGCATCTGCGATAATGGCTTTTCGCATCCGCCAGCGGCTGCCAGCGATGTGTGTCATTGCCGACCGCCTTGATCTCATTGGCTTCGGGGATATAACCCAATTCGCTGTTGCAGCTTTCGCATAACACATTCTCGAAATACACAGCGCTGCCACATTTGTCGCACGAAAACAGTTTCATCAGTCGTTTCTTTCGGATCAGTGTGTGGTCTTGCAGGTCGCTGCGTCACGGCGGTTGCGGAACCTTTTTGCGTCATTTCTGCTTGTTCGATCAGCGCGCGGGTTTGCTTTCATCCAATCGCCGCTGCGGTCCATCTGCCGGCGGGCGGCTCATTATTTGTCGGCCAATCCGTCGAACCGCCGAAACTCAAGGGAATGTACGCCGGTGCACTGAAATGGGTGCGCGCACACGCGAAGTAAAGAGCCGCAGAACGCCTTTTTCACATCAGCATCAAGTCTTCCGCGCATACCGCCCGGGCGGGTTCAGTCGCTTGCGGGCGGGCGCATCGCGGGAGGATATCAGCGCGTGAGCGTGAATTCCTCCAGACCCAGCCGCGAAAGCTCGCGGCGCAGCCGGCCAAGCGATCCGGGGTAGAAGGACAGGTTCCTGCCATTCTGGTCGAGGTAGAAATTGGTGCACTGGCCCGTGGACCAGCTCATCTGCTGCAACTCTTCCTGCAGGGCATCGCTATGGGCTTGGGCGATGTCAGCGCGGGCTTCCACCGATTTGAGGCCCCGCGCCTGCATTTCCTGAATGCATCGCAGGATATAGTCGGCATGCAATTCCGCTGAATAGAACAGCGAGCTATAGGCAACCGTCCCATTGATACCGCAGATCGTGAAATAATTCGGAAAGCCCGGCACCGCGACGCCGCGATAGGAATAGGGCCGTTTATAGAGTGCATGCAGCAGGGGTAAATCGTTCGGGCCGGTAATCTCGACCGCCGGGCGTCCGTCTTCCCGGCCGCCCCGCTTGTAACCGGTGCAGAAGATGACGATATCGACCTCCGCCACCCGACCGTCTGTGGCCAGCACGGCATTTTCGGTCAGCGCTTCGACGCCGGATGCGATCAGGCTGACATGCGGTTTGGCCAGCGCCGGGTAATATTCATCTGAAACGAGCAGCCGTTTGCAGCCCGGATCGTAATCTGGGGTAAGGGCTGCGATCATGTCGGGATCCGATATTGCTGATTGCATATGCTTCAGCGCATAGGCGCGTAACATCGCAATCGCGCGGGGATCACGCCGGAACACCCGGTAGGTCAGCAGCGAGCCGCGGTACAGATCCCGCCGATGGCGTCGCAGCGCGTCGCTGTCAGGATCTGCGAAGGCGGCTTTCATATCCTCGCTATAGGGCTTGTTCCGGCGCGGCATGACCCAGTTCGGCGAACGCTGGAATACGAACAGTTCGCGCGCCGCATCGGCGACATGCGGCACAACCTGCACAGCGCTCGCCGCGCTGCCGATCACCGCAACGCGCTTGCCGCGCAAATCGATATCGTGTCGCCAGGCGCCCGAATGCCAGGACGGCCCCTCGAAAAGCGCAAGGCCGCTGATTTTCGGCAGGTTCGGCGCGGTCAGCCCGCCGGTCGCCCCCACAAGCACATTGTGGCGGATCACCTCCCCTGTGGCGGTGGTTAGTTCCCATACACCGTCATCTTGCTGATATGCGGCGGTTTCGATTGAAATGCCCATGCGCAGATGCGGGTTGAGGTCATATTTATCGGCACAGCCGCGCAAATAGGCCTGAATTTCACGCTGGCTGGCAAAGGGCTGGGTCCAGTTGGGATTGGGCGAAAAGGAATAGCTGTAAAGATGTGAGGGAACATCGCAATGCAGGCCGGGATAGGTATTGTGTTTCCAGGTGCCGCCGACATCGTCAGCCTTTTCATAGATGGTGAAACTATCGATGCCGGCCTGCTTCAGCCGGATGCCCATCAAAAGCCCGCTGATCCCCGCACCGATGATTCCGACGCTGACTGCCCCTGCTGCTGTCTTCGACATGCCCGCCCTCTGTAATTTAAAAGCGCATGGTGATGATTGCTGTTATCGCCTCAATGTCGTCTATATTTAGCATATTGTCAAAGCTGGGCGGCGCGAATTTTCCCGCCAATGTCGCGGCCGTCGGCACCGGCCGGCAAATGCTGCGCGCAAGCCGGTAACGGTCTGTGAATTTGCGTTGCAACGGGGCAGGGCGGCAGGTAACAGGGGCGGCAGGTAACAGGGGGCAGGTCAGCCGGTTTGGGCCTAGCGGATCACATGCTCGGTGACATCGAGGGTGAGGATCTCATCCATGCGGTTGAAATTCGCATTGTTGGGCAGCACTTCGGTGCGCGCATAGTCACCGCCAAATCCCGCCTGAAAGGCCGCCTGGTCGTCGAACCAGACGGTGGCGTAACCATCCACCCGGCGATCCGCTTCCTCACCGCGTGCGATATCCACCACATATTTACGCAGGCCGGGAATTTTCGCCACCTTGGGGGCGTGGTCATTCAGCCAGAAATCGCGGAATTCGGCCTGGCTCATGCCGGGCTTGCGCCGCAATGCGAATATGGCCTTGAACATATGTTTTCCTTGCGGCTTCGCGTGATCTATTCGGCGGCGCGCATGCCGGCGCGGCTAGCCCGCTCGTTCATCCGGTCACGCAGCGTATCCTCGCCATATTCGGTGCGATAGACGCCCCGCTTTTGCAGCTCGGGGATCAGCATGCGGTTGAGATCCGCATAATAATCGGGCGCGTAATATGACGGGGTAAGCTGGAAGCCGTCGCCGCCGCCCTCTTCAAGCAGATAGATCAGATGGTCCGCGACCTGCGAGGCGGTGCCGATCATCGGTCCGCCATCATTGCCCGACAGATAAGAGCTTGCGATCTCCCGCAAGGTGATATTGGGGTTCGACTTTGTATAAGCCTCCAGCATGCCCTGGGTGCCGGGCACCTTGAGATCGCCGACCGGCTTGTCGATGTCGAGCGAATTGAGGTCGTAATTGAAATGTCCCGACATCAGCGCGAGCGAGGCTTCAAGCGGGATCCGCTCGCGGATTTCGCGCTGCCGGGCCTGCGCCTCGCGCTCATCCTCGGCGACCAGCGGTTGCGCGCCCCAGATGATTTTCAAATCTTCAGGGTTACGCCCGTTCCGTTCGCAGCGCGCGGCGATATCATCGCTGAATTCGCGCATCTGCCGCGTTCCGGTTGCGGCGGCGAAGATGCATTCGGCATGTTTTGCCGCGAATTCACGCCCCCGGTCGGACTGGCCCGCCTGGAACAGATAGGGGCTGCGCTGCGGCGAGGGGATGACCGTCAGCGGCCCCTGCACCTTGTGCCATTTGCCCTCGAAATTGATCTTATGGATTTTGGTCGGATCAGCGAAGATGCCGTTTTCCATATCCATCAGCAGCGCGTCATCGTCCCAACTGTTCCACAGCTGGTAGCAGACCTCCATATATTCATCGGCCCGGTCATAACGTTCGTCATGGGGCGGAAGATCCTCCATGCCGAAATTGCGCGCCTCTCCCTTGGCGATGGAGGAGACGATGTTCCAGCCGATCCGCCCCTTTGTGACATGGTCGAGCGTCGCAAGCTTCCGCGCCAGCATGTAGGGCGGATAGAAGGTCGTTGACATGGTGGCGCCAAAGCCGAGCTTTTCGGTTTTCGCCGCCAGATAGGGAATAAGGCACAGCGGATCGGAATTGGGGAACTGGATCGCATAGCGGACGCTCGCGGCATTGGTGCCGCCACCCCAGCCATCGGCGAAGAAGAACAGATCGAACTTGCCGCGTTCGAGCGTTTGCGCGATCTCGACCCAATATTCAACTTCGGTCCATTGATGGCGGATCTTCTCGCGCGGATAGACCCAGGACATGATCATATGCGGCGCCGGGCAATAGATCATAAAGCCCGTCAGATGCATTTGTTTCTTCATTGTCCTGTCCCTCCCGTGATGGCTGTATTTTTATCCGTATGTTCCGGCACCGCGCTGCGTACGCCATGTGGCGACAGGCGGCACCGGTCAGTTACAACGGACCTGCATAACCGGCCTCAGTTCGGGCGGTAGAACGGCTTGTCGCCATTGATCGTAACCCGGTGCATGGTGCGGGTCTGGGGGAAATAATCCGCCAGCGCACGATGCTGGGTGCTGCGATTATCCCAGAAGGCGATGGAGTTCACTTCCCACTGGAACCGGACATGATATTCCGGCGTGTCGATATGGCGGTAGATGAACTGCAGGATCGCATCGCTTTCGCGCGGTTTCATGCCGACAATTCTGGTCGTGAAGGAACTGTTGACGAAGATGCCCTGCCGGCCTGAGACCGGGTGTGTGCGGATCACCGGGTGAATTGCGGTGGGGCGCTTGTCTTTCTCATTTTTTGGCGGGCCGAAAATATGCTCGCTGCCATGTTCGGCTTCAAGGCCCGACAGGAAATGCTGCATCTTGTCGGACAGCCCCTCATAAGCGGCATGCATGCTGGCCCACATGGTGTCGCCGCCGCAATCGGGCAGTACCTTGGCATAGAGGATCGCCCCCATATTGGGCTCCTGATCGCAGGAAACATCCGAATGCCAGGCGGCGGCTGCATATTGTTTCTTCGCGTCGGAATGCAGCGGCAGGATTTCAGGATGCCCCTCAACGCCCGGGGCGACCGGATGCACATGCAATGTTCCGAAGCGCCGCCCGAAATCCTTGTGCTGATCGGGCGTCAGATGTTGATCGCGGAAGAAGATCACCTGGTTTTCAACCAGCGCGTCATGGATCTCCTGAAATGTCTGATTGCCGATATCCTGGGACAGGTCGACGCCGCTGATCATCGCGCCAAGCGCAGGATTGAGCTTGCGTACCTTTATTGTTTCGTAGGCCATGATTTTCCTCCGGCTAGCTTTCAGCCTGCATTATCATTATGCTAATTGCGATGGTCAAGCTGCTTGTGTGAGAATCGGCTAGATAAACTGGTGCTAGATAAACAGGTGAGTGTGGGAGGAATTTAGGAATGGTGGAAATTGCTCCTGTCGCGTCCCCGGCAGACTGGCGCGCTGCCGACTTTGCGGGTAGCGATGAATGGATCGACTATCTGTCGCGCGAGGATCTTGCCGAACTCGACGCGGCGTTGCGGCACGCCAAGTCCCGCGGGGTATCGGGCATTCAGGTCCGGCGCGAGGATTTTCCCCTGCCGACATTGTCGCGGCGTTTGGGGGATTTGCTTGATACACTGATCGACGGGCGCGGATTTGCGCTGCTGCGCGGCTTTCCGGTGCGCGACTATTCCGAAGAAGATGCGGGCACGATCTTCTGGGGGATCGGCACCTATCTCGGCGCGCCCTGGCCGCAGAATGCCGATGGCGATCTGCTTGGCGATGTGCGCGATACCGGCCGCAGTATCCTGGATACAAGCGTACGCGGCTATCAGACGAATATCCGGCTGCCCTATCATACGGATGCGGCCGATATTGTGGGGTTGATGTGCGTGCGTGCGGCGAAACGGGGCGGGATCAGCAGTCTGGTGAGTTCGGTTGCCTGCCATAATGAAATCGCGCGCAGCCGGCCCGATCTGCTGCCGCGGCTTTACCAGTCTTTCTATTATGACTGGCGCGAAGAGCAGCCCGAAGGCGAGGCGCCTTACTATCAGATGCCGGTATTCAGCAGCGAAAGCGGCCGCATGTTCAACCGCTATATGCGTGGCTATATCGAAACCGCCCAAAGGTTCAAGGAGCTTCCCCGTCTAACAGCGCATGAGCGTGAGGCGCTGGATTATCTTGATGGCCTGACCGAAAGCGCGGCATTCCAGCTCGATATGGAATTGCAGCCCGGCGATATGCAGTTCATCAATAACTGGGTGCTGCTGCATGGGCGCACCGAGTTTGAAGACCATGAGGAAGAAGGTGAAAGGCGGCATCTCAAGCGGTTATGGCTTGCGACCGATCGTTTTGAGAAACGCCCCGAAGTCTTCATGGGACTTGGCTATGATCTTGGATGGGACAAGGCCAGTTGAGCATTATCGGATAGCCGGCGATATGCTGTTAGACAAATAAAATGACAATGCTGTAAGCTTCTACGACCGGACGACTGCCGCGAAAACAAGTCCGGAAATGGGAGGTGTCGGTGACAAATACATCCTATACGGACGAAAAGCTTACCATCCGGGGTGAAACCATCCCGATCCAGATTGGTGGCGAGGGGCCGCCGCTCCTGCTGCTGCACGGTGCCGGGGGTGCGGGGATCTGGATGCCCTTTCACGCTGCGCTGGCGCGGCATTTCACCGTCTATGCGCCGGTGCATCCAGGGTTTGCGGGGACCGATCTGCCCGACTGGGTGCAGGGGGTGGACGATCTCGCCTTTCACTATTTCGATCTGCTGGATGCGCTGAAGCTTTCGCAAGTCACGCTTGCGGGGATATCGCTTGGCGGCTGGATCGCGACCGAAATGGCGGTTACCCGGCCTGAGAGATTCTCGCGACTCGCCTTGCTGGCGCCGGTCGGGGTCAAGCCTGATCGTCCAATGCCGGACCTGTTCATCATGGAACCGCAGGAAGCGGGCGCTTATCTGTTTTCCGACCCGGGGATTGCGGCGATGATGCGCCCCGACGGGCCGCCAAACCCGGATATGATCGTCACCATGTGGTCGGAACAGGCAGCCGTTGCACGCCTGATGTGGAAACGGGCCTATGGGCCGAAACTGCCGCGCCGGCTGCACCATATTGCCATGCCGACCCTGCTTTTGTGGGGGGATGGGGATCGGCTCGTCCCGCCCGAACATGGCGAGAAGCTGAAAAATATGCTGCCCGATGCGACGCTGAAAATCATCGCCGGAGCGGGGCATGCAAGCCCGCTTGAAAAACCGCAGGAACTGGCAGACGCAATCATCGATTTCGCCAAGGCAGGCTGAGCGCGCGCGATCAAGGCAAGGGGAGCCATCCATATGACCCATCCGATGGAAATCTTTTTCTTTCACCTGATGCCGTGGCCGAAAATGCCGGCGGACCTGACGGAAAAATACCGCTCTTCCTGGGTGGTTCTGCCCAATGAGTTGTATGATCCGGAATTCGGGCATCAGCTTTACAATGATTATCTCGATCAGCTCGAATATGCCGACCAGATCGGGTTTGACGCGCTGTGCGTGAACGAACATCACCAGAACGGATACGGGTTGATGCCGTCCCCCAATATCATGGCGGGCATGCTTGCGCGGCGCACCAAGCAGGCGCGGATCGCCATTCTCGGCAACGGCATCAATCTGCGCGAAAATCCGCTGCGCGTCGCTGAAGAGGTCGCCATGCTCGATGTGGTGAGCGGCGGGCGCGTGATTTCGGGTTTTGTGCGCGGCATCGGCGCGGAATATTTCTCGCTCAATCTCGATCCGTCGCAATCACGGTCGCGCTTTCACGAGGCGCATGAGCTGATCATCAAGGCCTGGACCCATCCGGGGCCCTTCGAATGGGATGGCGAGCATTATAATTTCCGCTATGTGAATGTCTGGCCGCGCCCCTTGCAGCAGCCGCACCCGCCGATCTTTTCGCCGTCTCAAGGGTCCACGGAGACGATCCGATGGGCGGCGAAACATGGCTATCCCTATATCTGCACTTATACGCCGATCGATCAGCTTGTGGAGTATTACGGCCTCTACAAGCAGATCGCGGCCGAGGAATTCGGTTATGAGGCGGGGCCGGAAAAATTCGGCTGGACCTCGATGGTCTATATCGCTGACGATGAGAAGACCGCGATCGAGGAAGCGCGGCCGCATATCGAATATTTCGCCAAACGCTGTTTCGCGCTGCCGCCGCAAATGCTGGTGCCGCCGGGGTACACAAGCAAGGAATCGTTCCGCCGCATGGTGGAAGCGCAAAGTGCCGGCAGAGGTGGCGGCGGTTTCGACTATGACAATATGATCGCCACCGGACAGGCGCTGATCGGCACTGCCGAGCAGGTCGGTGAGCGGCTGATCCGCAATATGGAACGCGCGGGCACCGGCATCTTCATGGGCGCCTTCCAGATCGGCGACATGCCGCATGCCAAGGTGATGGATAATCTGGAGCGGTTTGCAAAAGACGTGATGCCGCATCTGCCGCGCGCCAGATTCGATTATATGGCGAAGGGCCCCTCGGTTCAGCCGGCTTCGGCCTGATGCCGGGTCACTGCCGCACGTGGGCATCACGCAACGGCCCGGTCCTGAAGGGTCCGCGTCACGTTTGATCGAGGGAGAAGCTCAGTCTTCGGGCGGATCGTCGTTAAGGATACGGTGGGCGGCCCCGTCCAGATCCTCAAACTGGCCGTTGCGTGATGCCCACAGGAACGCCACAAGCCCGAGCCCGCCCAGAAACAGTGCGGCCGGTATCAGGAACAGAAGGGCGTTCATCGGCCATTTCCTTTTTCACCGAGCCGCAATCGCAATGCGTTCAGCGTGACGATGAGCGATGAACCCGACATGGCAAGCGCCGCAAATAAAGGCGTCACGAAACCGGCCACGGCAAAGGGTATGGCAATCGCGTTATAGGCAAATGCAATACCGAAATTTTCGATCACGCGGCGACGGGTTGCGCGTGCGACACGGATCGTTTCGGGCACTGCCTGCAATGTTTCCCCCTGCAACACGAAATCAGCGGCATTCTGGCTGATGTCGGCCGCCGCCGCGGGGGAGATCGAGGCATGCGCTTGTGCAAGTGCGGGCGCGTCATTAAGCCCGTCCCCCACCATCAGGACCTTGCGGCCCGCTTCGCGCAAGCTGTGCAGCCGGGCTACCTTGTCTGCCGGCCGGCAATCGCCGCGCCATGTGTCGATCCCGAGTTCCGATGCAATGGCCGCTGCAACGCTTGCGCGGTCGCCAGATAGCAGCTCGACCGACAGGCCGAGCTTGCGCAGCCCGGCGATGACATCGGCCATTTCCGGACGCAGCCGGTCAGCAAACTGAAATTTGACCGGCGGTTCGTCCGCCTGCCTCAGCCACAATTCAGGACCATGCCGGTCGTCTGCTTCCAATTGCGTGACACCGCACCATTCCGCGCGGCCAAGCCGGCATGCGCGACCCCCGATCGTGCCACGCAGCCCCGATCCGGGTATTTCTTCCAGATCGTCTGGCTGTGCTGTCGGGGGGGTATTATCGCCTGCGGCGCGTACAAGCGCGCGCGACAGCGGGTGCTGGCTATGGCGCGCAAGCGCAAGCGCCGCGGTAAATGCGTCAGCTTCGATTTCATTGCGATTGACAAGTTCAGGCCGCCCCTCGGTAAGGGTGCCGGTCTTGTCGAATACCACATGATCGGTCTGGGCGATCCGCTCCAGCCCGTCCGCCGCCTTCACAAGCACACCTGTGCGGAACAGCCTGCCGCTTGCGGCAACCTGCGCGGCGGGGGCGGCAAGCCCAAGGGCGCAGGGGCAGGTAATGATCAGAACGGCAACCGCATTCATCAGCGCGGGTTCCCACCCGCCGGCACCGAGCAGCAGCCAGCCGAGGAAGGTGCCAAAGGCGAGCAGATGCACGGCCGGTGCATAAATTCTGGCCACGGCATCGGCAAGCCGGACATAGGCGGTGCGCCCCTGTTCGGCTGCTTCCATCAGCCGGACGATTTCACCGATCAGACTGTCCTCATCGACGGCGGTGGCCTCCACCTCGATCGGCTGGCCAAGATTAAGCGCCCCGCCGCAGACCCGGTCGCCCGGCTCGACCGGTTGCGGCAGGGTTTCGCCGGTCAGGATACTTGCATCAAGTTCGGAACGGCCGCGCCGCACGATTGCGTCGACCGGCACCCGTCCGCCCGCTGCAACGGCCAGCCGCATGCCCGGCATCACATCGGCGGTCGCAATCGGGTGGTGGCTGCCGTCGTTGCCGATCCGTGTCGCGCTCAGGGCGCGCAGGGCCATCAGGTTACGCACCGTTTCACGCGCCCGCCCGCGTGTCCTGAGGTCAAGAAATCGCCCGATCAGCAGAAAAAAGAGCAAACTGACCGATGCGTCGAAATAAACATGCCCTGCCGCGCCGTGACGGGTTGCCATGATTGTCTGAAACAGGCTCATCGCGGTGGCAAGCAGAACAGCGAGGCTGATGGGCACGTCCATATTCATCTGCCGCGCGCGTAAAGCCGCAAGGGCTGAACGGTAGAAGGGCTGGCCTGCATAGGCCACTGCCGGCAGGGCGATCAGTGCCGACACCCAATGCATCAGCGCGCGGGTTGCGGCATCCATATCCGCGCCCGACCAGACTGCGACTGACAGCAGCATGATGTTCGCCGCCGCAAAACCCGCTACCGCCATCGCCCGCATCAGGCTGCGTTCCGCGTCTGCTTCGGTCTGGGCCACAAGCTGTGGATTAAATGGTGAGGCGGTGAAGCCCAGATCGCGTACCGTTTGCGCAATACGCGCGGGCATCTCCGCATCGGCATCGGACCAGCGGGCCCGCAGCCGACCGGTGGAGAGATTGACCCGTGCCTCGGTGACATGGGGCAGGGCACCGACCGCGCGCTCGATCTTGGCGATGCAGCCCGCGCAATGCATGCCGCCGACGACAAGATGGAGTGCGCTGACCCCATCCTCTTCGCGGGTAACGAATGGCGCGGCGGATAGCGGTGCTTGCGTCTTTGCCGTATCCCCCATGTCGGCTGCGCCGTGCGTGATGTCAGGCTGGGCGGTGGCTATTTGATCCATAGGCGTTCGATCTGCTGATGGGGCGTATCGGTCGCACCGGTTGCAGCAGTGGCGGCAAGGCGGATTTCCCACTGACCGGCACTTATTCCCGCGACCCGGCCATGATAGGTACCCGGCGCTGTTTCGCGCAGGATGATTTTGCGGTCGCGCGCCTTGGTCGCGGGATGACGCAGCACCGCATCGATCGTCAGCGCCGTCACCGGTGCGCCGTTTCGATCGGTGTAGCGCAGGGTAAAATCAACCCCGCCATCAGCAAGCGGTCCCTGTGTCAGTTCGACCTGCCAGCCCAGCTCGGCCTGGGCCCGGGCGCGCGCAAGCTCGCTGTTATAGGCAAGTCCTTCGCGGTAGGCATGCTGTGTTTCAAGACCGGTAAAAGTCGTCAGGGCATAATAGACGAATATGCCATTCGCCAGCAGCATTACCCCGAACAGCCCGCCAAGCCAGGCCAGCATATGCCGTCCGGTAAATTTATTCGCCGTCTCGTTGCTCATGGCTCGGGCCCGTTGAACTGAGTTGTGTGGCGTGTGCTGCCGCCGCTCGCCAGATCGGTCAGTACAAAGTCAAAGCGTGTCGATTTATCGGCAAGTGCGGTCCGTGGTACCGCGACGAATATGCGCACCGCGCGCAATGCGTCGGGCGGCACATCGATAACCGGCGTGCCCGATGTCGTGCGGATGCCAAGCCCCGTGATCGTGACGGGATCAGGAAGCCCGACGACCGCAAGCCGGAAGGCGCGCTCCTCGCGCAGCTTGTTGATGACTTTCAGGGTATAGCCGTTGCGGATTCCGCCATCTGACAGGGTGACGTAAAGCGGATTGCGGTCGGGCAGCACATTCAGGCCCGACACAGGCCGGGTCACAAAGGCATAGAGCATGATCCCGCTAACCAGTATGAGCATCGCAGTGTAAAGCAAAACGCGCGGCCGGAGGATACGCAACCTGTCCGGTTCGCCTTGCGCGCGGCGTTTCTGGTTGGCGATGGTCGTGTAGGAAATAAGCCCGCGCGGCAGATCCACCTTGGCCATCACCTCGTTGCAGGCATCGATGCACAATGCGCACTGAATACATTCAAGTTGCAGCCCGTCGCGAATATCAATGCCCATCGGGCAGGCGGCGACACACTGGTTACAGTTCACACAATGGCCCCGTCCCTCCCAGCTTTCGCCCCTCCGGTGCGGACCGCGTGGTTCGCCGCGACTGCGGTCATAGGTGACAAGCAGGGAATCCTGGTCGATCAATGCGCTCTGGATACGCGGCCAGGGGCACATATAGGTGCAGACCTGCTCACGCGCGAAGCCGCCAAGCACATAGGTTGTCGCGGTAAAAATACCGATGAAAAGATAGGCCGGGAAAGGCGCGTCGAAATGAACAAGCTGCGATAACAGGGTAGGGGCATCGGCGAAATAGAAGACCCAGGCCCCGCCTGTCAGTACGCCGATTGCAAGCCAGACGGCATGCTTTGCGATTTTCCTGCGCCATTTGTCGAGTGTCCAGGGCGTGCGGTCGAGCTTGATCCTTGCATTGCGGTCGCCCTCAAAGAAGCGTTCGACAACAAGGAACAGGTCGACCCAGACGGTTTGCGGGCAGGAGTAACCACACCAGACACGACCGAGCAGGGCGGTAAACAAAAACAACCCGATCGCTGCAAGAATTAGAAGCCCGGTGATGTAATAGACTTCCTGCGGCCAGATCTCGATAAAGAAGAAATAGAAACGCCGGGCCGGCAGATCGATCAGGATCGCCTGGTCGGGCGCATTCGGCCCCCGGTCCCAGCGCAACCAGGGCGCAAGGTAATAAATGCCAAGCGTTACGATCATCACCGCCCATTTGACCTGGCGGAAATCGCCGCGCGCGCGTTTGGGGTGAATACGTTTGCGGGATGCGTATAGCTGCCGATTGCCGCGCGCGTTTACCGGCGCCACATCAAGGGTTTCAACTTCGGCCGCGGCCTTGGCAACGGTTGCATCAAGGCTGGAGGTTGGCTGTTGTTTGCTCATCCGTTCCTTGTTCTCAATAGCTGCACGGCTGGCTCTGCCCGCAATGCAGCACCAATTTGCCCCCGTGAACCCCCACCTATTTTTGCAAGCTGGTCACTAACCGGCCGGATGCCCCGTCATCCGAATGTCTATTCGCCGCCCCCAAGCGAATGGACATAGACGGTCAGCTGCTTGATCGTCGCCGGGCTCAGCCGCCCTTCCCAGGCGGGCATCATGGCGTTGCGTGATGTCGCAATCGTGTCGTAAATCGCCGCCGGATCACCGCCGAACAACCAGATTGGATCCGCCAGATTGGGTGCGCCGAGCTCTGCAATCCCGCGTCCGTCTTCCCCGTGGCAGGCAGCGCATTGTTCAGCGAATATTTCCGCGCCGCGCGGGGCAGCCTCGGCCGCCGCCCTGTCAGGGTCGGAAAGGGCAACCACATAGTCGGTCACCTGCCGTACTTCCGCGCGGCTGAGGATTTCGTCGGTCAGGAATGCAGGCATGTCATTGCTGCGGGTTTCATCATGGTTTGAGCGGATCCCATAACGGATCGTCGTTTCAATCGCTTCCAGACTGCCGCCCCACAACCAGTCATCGTCATTGAGATTGGGGTATCCGACAAAGCCTTGCGCGCCACTGCCATGGCAGGGTGCGCAATTATCGCCGAATGCGGCTTTCCCACCGGCAAGGGCAAATGTGAAAAGTTCCGGATCCTGAATGATTGCTGCTGGTTGCAGTTCAGCGATGCGGCTGAGGTAAACTGACTGCGCCGCTTTGGCGTCGGCGATATTCTTTTCGACGGTTGCGCGCTGTGAATAGCCGATCACGCCTTTGGTGTAGCCGCTGATCAGCGGCCAGGACGGCATGACGATCCAGTAGCCGATCGACCAGATGATTGTCGCATAGAAGGTGTATAGCCACCATTTCGGCAGGGGATTGTTATATTCCGAAATGCCGTCCCATTCATGGCCGGTCGTTTCGGGTTCGCCTGCATTTGTTTCGGGCGTTGACTTATTCATGGCGCATCATCCTCAAGCGGCAAACGCGCGCCGCGCGCGAACTTTTCCTTGTTGCCGGGCCAGAATGCATAGGCCAGCGTGCACAGAAAAAGGATGATCAGGTACACAAGGCCCCAGGTTTCGGCAAAGCCGATCATGTCGGAATAGTTCATCTGCCTTATTCCTTATCGATAATTCTCTTCCGCCTTGTAGACATCGAAATCGACCAGCGTTCCGAGCATTTGCAGATACGCAATCATTGCATCGAGTTCGGAAATCATCGCTGGATTGCCATCGAAATCGGCGATCGGCGTGTTAGGGTAGCGGGCAAGCAATTCGTCATGGTCGGCATCGGGGTCAGCCTGCGCGCGAAGATCGGCGGCGGCGTTCTCCACCATTTCATCGGTATAGGGAACACCGACTGTGCGGTTGGCTTTCAGATGCGCCGTCATTGCCTGTATGTCGACAGGCGTTGTGGCGAGGAACGGATAGCCGGGCATGATCGATTCAGGCACGAGACTGCGCGGATCGATCAGATGTTCGGCTTGCCACTGGTTGGAATATTTTCCACCCACGCGCGCAAGATCGGGGCCGTTGCGTTTTGAGCCCCATTGAAACGGATGGTCGTACATTGATTCCGCGGCCAGCGAATAATGGCCATAGCGTTCAACCTCATCGCGCAGGCTACGGATCATCTGACTATGGCAGGTATAGCAGCCCTCGCGGATATAGATATCCCGCCCCGCCAGTTCGAGCGGGGTGTAAGGGCGCATCCCTTCCACCTTCTCGATCGTGCTTTTCAGATAGAAAAGCGGTGCGATCTCGACCAGCCCGCCGATGGAGACGGCGACCAGGATGCCGATCAGCAGGATCAGTGAATTCCGTTCGAAAATTTCATGTTTGAACATCTTGCGCCCCCTCACTCTGCCGGTGCCAGTTCGGGTTGCGGCCCGGCGGTGTAGGCATCCGCCTCGGCGCGCAGATCGCCGCGCGCGGTGCGCCACAGATTATAGGCCATGATCAGCGAGCCGATGACAAACAGCGCGCCGCCCAATGCCCGGATCAGGTAGAAGGGGTGCATGGCCTCTACCGTCTCGATGAAGGAATATTCGAGGAAGCCGAGGCTGTCATAGGCGCGCCACATCAGTCCCTGCAGAATACCGGACACCCACATGGCGGTGATATAAAGCACGATCCCGATGGTCGCGATCCAGAAATGCCATTCGACAAGCTGCATGGAATAGAGCCGCTCGCGTCGCCACAGCCACGGGACAAGGCAATAGAGCGCGCCGAAACTGACAAATCCGACCCAGCCAAGCGCCCCTGAATGCACATGCCCCACAGTCCAGTCGGTATAGTGGCTGAGTGCATTGACGGCCTTGATGGACATCAGCGGGCCTTCGAAAGTGCTCATCCCGTAGAATGCGACCGAGACAACGAGCATGCGCATCACCGGATCGGTGCGCAGCTTGTCCCACGCCCCCGACAAGGTCATCAACCCGTTGATCATGCCGCCCCATGAGGGAATCCACAGCATGACCGAAAAGGTCATGCCAAGCGTCTGCGCCCAGTCGGGCAGGGCGGTATAGTGGAGATGGTGGGGGCCTGCCCAGATATACAGGAAGATCAGTGCCCAGAAATGCACGATCGACAGACGATAGGAATAAATCGGCCGTTCGGCGCGTTTGGGGACAAAATAGTACATCAGCGCAAGGAAGCCAGCGGTCAGGAAGAAGCCGACCGCATTATGCCCGTACCACCATTGGGTCAGCGCGTCCTGAACACCGGAAAACAGAATATAGCTCTTGCCGCCCGTCAGGCTGACGGGAATTGCAAGATTATTGATCACATGCAGCATGGCAATGGTGACGATAAAGGCGAGATAAAACCAGTTCGCGACGTAAATATGCGGTTCACGGCGTTTCGCCAGCGTGCAGAGAAAGATCAACAGATAGACTACCCAGACAATCGTCAGCCACAGATCGACATACCATTCGGGTTCCGCATATTCCTTGGATTGCGTGATGCCGAGCAGATAGCCCGTGCCCGCCAGCAGGATGAACATCTGATAGCCCCAGAAGACGAACCAGGGGGCAAGATCGCCTGCAAGCCGGGTGCGGCAGGTTCGCTGCACGACATAGAATGAGGTCGCGATCAGCACATTGCCGCCGAATGCGAAAATCACCGCCGAGGTGTGCAATGGCCGCAATCGCCCGAAACTTGTCCAGGGTAAATCGAAATTCAGTGCCGGAAAGGCAAGTTGCAGGGCGATGACAAGCCCTACGACAAATCCGGCAACGCCCCAGAACATGGAGGCTATTACGCCGGCTTTGACAACGGCTTCGTTATAGCCATGGGGTGCGGTTTGTGTTGCCCCGAAATTCCGTCGAATCAGCGCAACCAACCCTGCCAGACACCCTGCGCTGAAAACCCAGCCGTGAAAGACAACGCCGGGTTCGGGCGCACGGGCCGCGAAAAGAATGCCGATGATAAAGCCCAGGGCAAGACATGCGCCAAGCCCGAGATCCCCAAATGTGGATTGGGGCCGTTCTGTCATTGAATTGGCCATCATTTTCCCGTTCCGGAGAAGGTTATTTGCGTCAACTACGGTGCTATTGTGCTGTAGTCACCATGACATTGCGTCGCAGCATAAAACTTGAGTCTGAATTTTGTGTTAGGCGAGCGGACGATCAAAGGGAAAAAACCCGCGGCAGTCGACCGTATAGCGCCGATTGCCGCGGGTTTTTACGTTGCGGAACGGATTAGCTGCCGTAGCTTGTCTGAATGCTGTCGAGCGGTGATTTCTGGATCCCGTGATTGGGGATCGGGTAGCGCAACCCGTTCCTGCTGAGCGCCGCGAGTCCCTCGACCATCTTTGGAAGGTAGCTGGGCGGTAATGCAATCAGAAGTTCATCATCCTGCACGCCACCGAATTTGCGTTCCGCATAGCAGGGGATGGAGACCGAAGGCTCCCCCGTTGCAAGGGCGCGGCCCCAGGAATCGGCGCAGGCGCTTTCGCCCACGCAAGTGAAGGTATATTTCTCATAATTGCGATATTGCAGTCCGTTGATGATCGTAATCATCTGCCCCGGTGTGGCGTAAATCAGGCAGATATCGGGATTGTCGAGCCGGCCGGAGACAAGCGGTGAAACTGCCAGCGCCGCGTAATCGCCATAGGAGGCGCAGCTCATCGCCGCCTGATGTGCGGCACTGTCTTCCAATGTGCCGTACCAGACGCCGTTCATGCGTTTGCCTGACGCCCATTCCTCGTCGCGCGGGTGAAGCCCGATGACCGCGCCGCATTGTTCGCCCATCAGATTGTCCATGGTGATGCCGATCGTCCAGCCGATCCAGCGGCATTGGCCGACCACCTGATCGGTCGCAAGCTTTTCGCGCGGGTCCGGGCGGCGGATGCGTGGTATCGCTTCCATCTCGGCCACTGTCTTGAAACGTTTCATGCCGATGGGCGTTGCTTTGAGCCGCAGATAGCGGTTCATCCCGTCCACCAGTGCGCCATAGTCATATGTGTTTGCGTCACCCCAGCAATTTTCCTGCGTCATCTGTTTTGCCCTCCATCCTGGATTTTTTCAGTGCTTGTCCTGTTCTTGTTACCCGTCGCGGCTAGTGCGGTTTTCTCAGTCGAGCGCAAATCCCTGTCGCCGCAGAAAGCCCGCAAGGTTGTCGCGTTCGCGGATCGACATCTGCCGCGCCAGATTTTCCGACCAGGGATAATAGTCGCATGTGCCATAGCGGTCGGTATGGAGTTGCCGTGCCGGCGGCGTTGCAAAAATCGCGTGTCGCCGCCGGTCGTAATCGGCAATTTTGTCAGCCTCGCCCGCCATGTCATATCTGTCGCGATGCAGGACAATTTCCGCAGGCAGCCGCTGATTGATATAGCCCGGGTCCGCGGGCCAGCCGGCGGTCAGCCCGGCGATCGGCATGACCCCTTCGGGCAATCCGAGAATATCGGAGATAGCCGCGATATCGTCGCGAATTTCGCTGATCGCGGCGCAGCCAAGGCCAATCGATTCAGCCGCTGTAATAAAGCATTGCATGGCCATGGCGGCATCGATGACCCCGTTGATCAGCCCATCCATATGCGCATTCGCAAAGCTGTAACCGCGGCTTTCGGTGAGCCGTTGGTTGCGGGCCAGATCCGCGCAGAATATCAGCAGGACCGGACATCCGGCCAGTTGCGGCGTCTTGGGGCAAAGCGGTGCAAGTGCTGCCCTTTGCGCGGGGTCTTTGATGTGGATGATGCTGTATTGCTGCAGGTTGGATTTGGTGGGCGCCGATTGCGCGCAGGCGACAAGCAGGCCGAACAACGCGTCTGACACCGGCTCGTCGGTGTAGCGGCGACAGCTCCGCCGGCTCAGCAAGCTGTCGATGGTCGCGTTTCTGGTGGCGGTCTCTTCGTCCCGCGATGCAGCGTGCGTGTCTGTCACCCCATTGCCGTAGCGCGCCGCGATTTGACTGGTATAGCGCGTGGCGTCCGGTCGTTCGGGGCGGTCTGACATGGTTTTGCTCCTGTCCGGTTGCACTGGTCTCACAGCGCGATATCAGTTGTGAAGGGCGGGCAGAATATGTTGCGCCAGCGTTTCCAGATGCTGCGTATAGTCGTTATCGGGAATGCGCAGGACGATATGTTCGGCGCCCGCCGCGATATACCCTTTCAGCCAGTCGATGCATTCCGCATGGTTGCCGCCGAAAAAGGCTTGGTATTTTTGCCCGTCCGCGACGCTGTAGCCATAATAGTCGCGGCAAAACCGGTCGAGCAGGGTGCGCGCGCGCCCCGAATCGTCATCGCTGCACAGGGTGAGATAAGCGGCGCGGGTAAGCGGGCGGGCCGCATCCGGGCTGTTGCTTATCGTTTGCCAGCCTGACGCAAAAAGCTCGGCTGTCGGCGGATTGGGCAGCCATCCGTCATAAAGGCGCGGAACCCGCGCGAGCGCCTTCTCGACAAACGGGCTGGCGCTTGACCAGAATTGCGGCCCCGCGTTGCTGAAGGGCTTCGGGTAAAGCTCGACCCCGCGTAAATCCCAGTATTTTGTTTGCCGTCCGGGTGCGTCATCCGCCATTGCTTCAGGGTCGCTGCGCCACAGTGTGCGGCAGGCCTGCACGGTCTGGATCAGCCTGCCAAGCCGTTGATCATAAGGAATGCCGGCGGTTGCGTATTCGCGGCGCGCGCCGGGCGTATCGGCGCCAAGGCCGATGCCGATCGTCAATCGCCCTTCGCACAGACAGTCAAGGGTGGCCAGCCGCTGTGCAAGCAGTACCGGCGTATGAATCGGGCCCATCAGGATTGCGGTGCCCAGCCCGACATGGCTGGTCTGTGTCGCGACGGCGGCCAGTGTCGTAATCGGGTCGAAACGCGGCCGGGCAAGTACCGATTCACCCACCCAGACGGAATCAAACCCCAGCTTTTCCGCCATGACGGCCTGGGCGATTGTCTGCGTCGCTGTGACATGCCCGTGGTCGGGGCCCTGACGGGTGGGAAGAAGAACGCCGATTTTTGTCATTATGTCATAACCTTGTTTTCCGGTTTTTCTGACAGCTTTGGACCTGCATCGCGGTAACCTTAATCCAGCCGCTATCATTATGCTAATTCGATTGGCTGGATGCCAGGTAATGTCGCCCGCAAGCCAATAATCTTGAAGACTGACGCAATCGATCCTCGAAAGATGGCAAGTCTGCGTAAGACGGTGGTGACCTGACAGTAGGAGATGCAATACGTTGGGCTTCCTGTCATGGAATCGCAACTTGACAAGCCTTTGGTCCTGAGTATCTTCAACATTGTATTTATTGTAGACGTGTTTTTTGGTTGATCGATTTTTGCAGTAATTTTGACATTCCTTGCGTCGGCCATTCTTGCCGGCAATCGATTCCAGAAAACGTGATCTATGCCTGTCACCTGCTAACGGGCGCTATGTTTCTTGTCCGGCTGCGGCCGGAGGTATTGGTTTATTGATTTTCTTGGAGGGATAGATGAGCGTGATTAACGGAACCGATAATCCGGATATTCTTGTTGGCACCAATGCGGCAGATGAAATCAGCGGCGGTTGGGGCGACGATTATCTGGAAGGCCAGGGCGGTGACGATTTGCTGTTTGGCGGCGCGGGCAATGATGATCTGAACGCTGGTGATGGTGCTGACTATCTCGAAGGAAATGCGGGCCATGACAATCTGGTCGGGGGTTGGGGCGACGATAATCTGAACGGCGGTCGCGGCAATGATTACCTCGAAGGCGGCGACGGCGAAGATGTGCTGGTCGGTGGCCGTG
>CALAQW010000213.1 GCA_937888955.1 uncultured Alphaproteobacteria bacterium
GCTGGTCGCAAGCGCTGCCCGGAGGCAGCGCTTGCGACCAGCCTGGCCGCTGAGATTTACGGGCTCGATGTGTTGCGCGCGGATGTCGAGGATGCCGGCCATAACACGACCCGTTTCGTCATCATGTCGCCGACCCCGCAGGATGCTGAACCAGGACCCGCGCCTGTGATGACAAGTTTCGTATTCCAGGTGCGCAATGTGCCGGCCGCACTTTACAAGGCGTTGGGCGGGTTTGCCACAAATGGCATCAATATGACCAAGCTTGAAAGCTATCAGCTCGATGGCTCGTTCAATGCCACGCAGTTTTATGCGGATGTTGAAGGGCACCCGTCCGAGCGGCTCGTCCGGCTGGCGCTGGAGGAGCTTGAATTCTTCTCCGCGCATCTCAAGATCCTCGGGGTTTATCCGGCGCATCCCTATCGCCTTCTGCAGAGCCGTAACCAGACCACCAAATGATACTGCCGCTATTTGATTGTGCGTTGCACAATTATGTGCGTCATGGCATTCATGCGGGCCGTTATTATGTGGAAGAGGCTGGTTTTTGCCGATGACAATGAAATTTGACGATGTGCGCGACGAGCTGCATATCGAACAGCTTGATGCGAATTTGTTCCGCGGCTGGAGCCCGCCACGGCGGCGGGCGATTTTTGGTGGTCTGGTGCTTGGGCAATCCTTGCGCGCGGCGGTCAGGACGGTCGATCCGGGGCTGACGACGCATTCGCTGCATTGTTATTTCCTGCGCCCGGGCAATGCCGAAATTCCGACCATCTATGAGGTTGACCGGATTCGCGACGGGCGCAGCTTCACGACCCGCAGGGTGGTGGCAATCCAGGACGGCAAGGCGATCTTTTCCATGTCCGCCTCCTTTCAGAAATCGGAAAAAGGGTTCGAACATCAGGCGCCGATGCCCGATGTTCCGGGGCCTGAGGAACTGGCAAGTGAGGAGGAACGCCGTCGGGAGGTCGCCGATCACCTGCCGGAAGAATTTCGCGAGTGGTTCCTGCAGGAGCAGCCGATCGATCTGCGCCCCATCGATCCGCCGAATTTCGTGCAAGGCCAGAAACATGAACCGCTGCAGCGCGCCTGGATCCGGTCGCGCGTGCAATTGCCTGCCGACGATATTCATCTGCACCAATGCGTGCTGGCCTATGCGTCGGATCTGACATTGCTCGGCACCAGTTCCCGCCCGCATGGGGTGAGCTGGCTGATGGAAAACTTCCAAAGCGCAAGTCTTGACCATGCCATGTGGTTTCATCGTCCCTTCCGCGCCGATGAATGGCTGCTTTATGTGATGGACAGCCCCAGCGCCTCAAATGCGCGCGGTTTCAACCGGGGCAGCATTTACACGCGCGATGGTGTGCTGGTTGCCTCCGTCGTGCAGGAGGGGCTGATCCGCTATCACGAATCCTGAGCCGGAATTCCAGGATAGCGGTAAGCGGGTCAGCTTTTCTCCTGACCCGAAGACTTGGATTGGGTGGTCGCAAGCGGCGGGTCAGGCAGGGCAGGTTGCTGGATACCGACATATTGTTCGTCGCGGATCCTGTCGATCAGCGTATTGACCGCCTCCATCGGCGTGCCAAGTCCGTGCAGCACCTGACCGGCCAGCGCGAGGCTTGATTCGAGCGTTTCAGGCACGATGCCGGTGGCGCCAAGCTCTTCCAGCTCGCCCGAATGGCTGTTATCGCGGGCCCGTACATAGATCAGGATATCGGGCCAGCGTTCGCGAATGGCGCTGACCGCATGTTTGGTCATCTGCGGATTGTCCAGGGTCAGCACGATCGCCGCCGCATGATCCATCCCGAGCCGTTCCAGCACATCCGGGCGGCTCGCATCGCCGAAATAGACCGGCAGGCCGGCGCGCCGGCGGCGATAGGTTGCCGCGGCATCCAGATCAAGCGCGACATAGGGCACCTTCTGGTCCGTCAGCAATTGCGCGACGGTTTGCCCGACCCGGCCAAACCCGGCAATCACCACATGTGCGGTCATGTCATTTTGCTTGGGGGCCAGCGCATCGGGCGCGCGGGCACCGGTGCTGCGCCGCTGCACCCATTTTGCGCAGGCCTGACCAAGCGGCATCATGAAGGGGGTGGTTGCCATGGACAGTGCCGCGACAATCATCATGAATTGACCGACATCGGGCGACAGCACACCGCCGGTCATGGCCGCGCCAACAACGACCAGGGCGAATTCTCCCGCCGTGCCCAGCAGCAAGGCTGAACGGATTGCGGTCGGCCAGGGAACCCCAAACAGCCGGGCAACCGGCACGAACAGCACAGCCTTGATCGCGATCAGCCCGAGCACCGATGCCGCAATCCAGAAAATCCTGTCGATGACCAGCAATGCGTCGATCCCCATGCCGACACTGATGAAGAACAAGCCGAGCAATAGTCCCTTGAAGGGCTGAATATCGATCTCAACCTGATGACGGAATTCGGTTTCCGCCAGCAAGAGCCCTGCGAGGAAGGCCCCCAATGCCATGGATAGCCCGGCCATCTCCGTGCCGATGGCGGTGGCCAGGATCGCCAGTAAGGTCAGCGCCATCAGCATTTCGGGGCTGCGCCCGCGCGCGACCAGGCGGAATATCGGCCGCAGGGTCAGCCGCCCGAGCCCCAGGATCAGCGCAAATGCGACCGCCGCTTTGACAAGCGACAGGCCAAGCGCGGCAAGGACCGATCCGCCATCGCCGGCAAAGCTGTTCACCAGCACCAGCAGCGGGACGACCGCCAGATCCTGAAACAGCAGAACGGCGAATGCGGTGCGCCCGGTGCGCGATGAAAATTCACCTTTTTCCACCAATAGCTGTGTGACAATCGCGGTGGATGACAGCGCAAGGCACATGCCCAGAATGATTGCCGCCTCCGGACTATTGCCCCAACCCCAGGCGATGAAGCCGATGACAATGGCCGACAGGCCGACCTGCGCGCCGCCCAGCCCGAAAATCAGCCGGCCCATGGCGCGTAATCTCTCCAGGGAGAGTTCAAGCCCGATAATGAACAGCAGAAAGACGACACCGAGCTGGGCGAGTGCCGCCACACCATCCACATCGGAAATGATTCGCAGGCCGAACGGTCCGATCAACGCCCCGACAAACAGATAGCCAAGCACGGGGCTTGCGCGCAGCCGTTGCAGCAGCGGCACGACAAGTACGGTGGCCAGCAGAAAGACCAGTACTTCCCGTAAATAGGGAACGGATGGGCCATGGCCGATTTGGGCATCGATAACTTCCATGGCTATTTACATACCTTATCGGGCCGGGCCGGGGCGAGCGGCTTATTCCGCCGGCGTGCGCTGTGTGCCGCGTTTCAGCAACGCACCCGCGCGGCGGGCAATCCGCCCCTCGCTCAGCCGTTGCGGCAGCGCCAGCGCGCAAGGTGTGACAATCAGTGTCAGCAGCGTGGCAAAGCCCAGTCCGAAGACAACGGCGGTGGCAAGCTGCGTCCACCACAGCGAGACAGGCGCGCGATAGGTAATGGCGCGATCAAAGAAATCGATATTCAGCATCAGGACCATCGGCATCAGCCCCGCAACCGTCGTTGCCGTGGTCAGCAGTACCGGCCGCAAGCGCTGCGCGCCGGTTCGCACGATTGCCTCATAGCGGCTGAACCCCTCACGCAGCAGATGCTGATAGGTGTCGATCAGCACGATATTATTGTTCACGACGATGCCGGCGAGCGCCACGATCCCGGTACCGGTGAAAATCACGCTGAAGGTCTGGTTCATGACCAGCATGCCCAGCAAGACCCCGACGGTGGACAGGATCACCGACGACAGGATCAGCACCGACTGGTAGAAACTGTCAAACTGGGTGATCAGGATAATCGCCATCAGGAACAATGCCGCACCGAATGCGACGAGCAGGAAGCCACCTGCTTCTTCTGCTTCTTCGTTGGCACCACGGAAACGGATTTTGACACGCGGATCGATATCGGCGGTTTTCATCCACTCGGTGATCTCGGCGACTTTTTCGCTCGGCAGATAGGCGGCTGTTGTATTCGCGCGGATCGTCATGATCGGCGTGCCATCGACCCGCTCGATGCTGTCGGTTGCCGGTTGTGGTGTTCGCGTGACGAAATTGGTGATCGGTACAAGTCCGTCGCGGGTCTGCACCCGCAGCAGATCAAGCTGCGACAGCCCGCGCTGGTCACGCGGGTAGCGGACACGGATCTCGACCTCCTCCTCCGCATCGTCAGGCCGGTATTCACCGATCTTGATACCGTTTGTGACAAGCTGCACAAGCGCGCCAACGGCGCTGACATTGGCGCCGAACCGACCGGCCTGTTCCCGGTCGACCTTTATCTCCCATTCAATGCCGGGCAGCGGGCGGGTATCGTCGATTTCAATCAGCCCGTCGGTCTGGTTGATCATATAGTCGGAAAATTTCGCGATTGTCGGTGCCAGCAGTTCGGCATGCCGCGAGCCCAGCTCGATCTGGATGTCCTTGCCTGTCGGGGGGCCGTCCTGGCGTTTGATCACCTGCGTCTTGATTCCGGGGATGACGCTTGTGCGCGCGCGGATATCGTCCAGCACCTCTTTCATCGGGCGGTCGCGGGTGCGCCAGTCTTCAAGTTCGACACGCAGGATACCGATGCTGTCCTTGGGCGCGCCTTCGCGGTCGCCGCCGGTCGACCGGCCCGATTGCGCGAACACCAGACGCACGCCGTCCACCGACCGGGTGGCGCGGTCCACTTCGAATACCAGCGCGCGCATTTCCTCAGCCGACAAATTGCCGCGCGCGGAGATATGCACAACCGCATTGTCGGTTTCTGTATCAGTGAAGAATTCCACGCCGTTTCCGAACCTGCCATATAATATGACGACAAGGACCAAAGCGGCGATTGCGGCAAGAATGACAGTGCCCGGAATAGCGATCAGCCGTTGCAGCAGTCTTGCGTAAAAACCGGTGAAGCCGCGCAGTTCCGCGATATTGCCTTTTTCGGATGCGGCAAGCGCTTTCAGGGTTTCCGTATCCGCTTGCGCCACGCCACCGAACCGCGACCCCAGAACAGGCAGGAAGATCAGCGCCATCAGCAGCGAACCGACCAGCACAAAAATCAGTGTGATCGGCAGGTAGCTCATGAATTTTCCCGATACGCCGGGCCAGAACAGCATTGGCACAAAGGCCGCAAGCGTCGTCGCCGTCGATGAGACAATCGGCCAGAACATGCGTTTTGCCGCCAACCTGTAGGCCTGATCGCGCGGCGCGCCTTCGGCCATTTTGCGGTCGGCGAATTCAACCACCACGATGGCGCCATCCACCAGGATGCCAACGGCCAAAATCATCCCGAACATCACCATCATGTTGACGGTAACGCCGGTTACCCCAAGCAGGGTGAAGCCGATCAAAAAAGAGGTCGGAATAGAAATGCCGACCAGCATGGCGGAGCGTAGCCCCAAGGCGGCAAGCACGACGATCATAACCAGTGCGATCGCTGTAATTACCGCAGATTCAAGGCTCGACAGCATGCCAAGCACCCATTTCGAGGCATCCGCGCCATAATCGATTTTCATACTGGGCGGCAGGTCGGTCCGGTAATTGTCGACGGTCTGGCGGACCTGATCGGCGGTGGTCAGGATATTGTGGCCGATACGCTTGGTGACCGCGATTGCGATGGAAGCTTCGCCGTCAAGCTGCGCATAGGCATCGGCATCCTTGAAAGTCCGGCGTATTTCAGTGATATCGCTCAATGTCACAACGCTTTCGCCATCGGTTTTGACGGGCAATTGCATGACATCCGCGGCGGTTTCGAACAGCCCGGGAACCTTGACTGAGAAACGTCCCGCACCGGTATCGAGCGCGCCTGCGGCAACCAGCCGATTATTCAGCGTGACCGCGTTGATCAGTTCGGTTTGCGAAATATTGTAGGATTCGAGCTTGGCCGGATCGACGATGACCTCCAGCAACTCTTCGCGCTGACCGACCAGCCTCGCACCAAGCACCGAGGGGATCGCTTCCAGTTCATCCTGCAATAATTGCGCATGTCGCAGCAGATAGCGTTCGGGGGCGCTGCCCGACAATACCACGATCATGATCGGGAAGATGCTGGTGTTGAATTCCATCACCGTCGGTTCTTCGCTGTCATCGGGCAGATCGGGTTTGGCCAGATCGACCTGTTCGCGCACATCGCTCAGCGCGGTTTCGGGATCGAAACTGACATCGAATTCGAGGATGATGCCGACATGGCCTTCACTCGCGACAGAACGGATTTCCTCCAGCCCTTCGATGGAGCGCAGCTTCGCTTCCATCGGCTTGACGATCAGCCGGTCGGCATCTTCGGGGGAAATCCCCGGATGCGGCACCTGCACATAGACAAAGGGAATGGGAATATCGGGATCCGCTTCCTTGGGGATCGTCAGATAGGCGGATATGCCGAACAGAATAATCGCAAAAAGCGTCGTCAGGACGGTACGCTGCCGCGCGAAGGCCGCATCGATTAGCGCGTTCATGACGCGTTTCCGATTGTCAGCGGCTCCGTTGAAATCTCGACCGGCAAACCGTCAATAACATATTCATGGCCGACCGTGATGATCCGCGCTTTCTCGGGCGGGCCGGTGATCCAGACGCCGTCCTGGGTATCGGCAATGATCTTGACAGGGATGAACCGGACGGTCCGGTCCGCGTCGACCACTCTAATGCCGATTTCACCGGCATCATTCAGCGTGAGCAAAGCGGGGGAGATGAAATGCGCCATGACCGGATCCGCATGCACGGCGATTTCGGCGGTGATGCCGTCACGCAGGCGGTAGTCGCTATTGGGTATTTCAAGTTCCAGCCGGAATGTCCGGGTTTCCTGGCTTGCCGATTTTGCGACAAAGCGGATTGTGCCTTCCACCGTTTCGCCGGTGATCAGCCGCGCCGTGCCGCGATCGCCGACCGCAAACTTGCCAACCTCGCGTTCCGATACATGACCCACGACAAGCATGGGGTCGTCATCCACCAGATGCGCGCAGACCGTGCCTTTGCCGATATAGTCGCCGATTTCGACAGGCAGTTCCTCAATGACGCCTTCAAAGGGTGCGGTGATTTTTGTGTAGGAAATTTCGTTTTCCGCCCGCTTCACCATGGCGCGCGCCGCATCGAGATTGGCGCGCGCTGCCGCTGTCTGGGTTTCCGAGCGGTGACCTTTCTCCGCAAGCTCCATCGCCGCATCATATTCGAGTTGACGGCTGCGCAGTAACGCCCGCGCTTCGTTCAGGGATGCGGCGCGGGCATCGATATCAAGCTCGCACACCGTTTCGCCGCCGCTCACCCTGCTGCCTTTGGAGTAAGGCAGCTTTTCGACATAGCCGCTGGTTTGCGAGCGCAGGGCAACGGTACGATATGCCTGCGTCCGGCCCCGCACGATCGAAACCGTGGCATGCGCACGCGCCGTGAAATCCCGCACCCGCACCGGCACCCGGTTTGACGGGCCTGTATTTTCCCGCGCCGAAGGAATAGCGATGGTGGTCGTAGCGGGCGATCCGCCTTGTGCCGGCGCGTCGTCGCCAAATTGACCGGACAGGAGCCACAATCCGATCAGGCCCGCCACCGCCAGCGCGGAGAGATAAGTACGCTTCATTAAAAAATCCTCGCGGCGCCTGTGGCACGGGCAGGCGGCATACCGATCAATTGCATTGGCAACTTTAATTTTCCGCGCTGACCATGCTCCGGCACTGTTACCTGTTTCCAGATAACCCGGATCGTGGCCGCGTCAATATTGCGTGCGTGAAGAAGTCGCCTGTTTTCATGTGAACTGCTTTTTAGCACTGACTTTCTTTTGATACTATGGGTAAGAGATTAAGCAGCTCTTGCTGTTATCACGTCAGCGTGATCCGACTTTTTTCTGCCGCGCGCCTTTCTTTTTCGCGCTGGCTTTGGCTTTTGGCCCGGCTCTTGATTTCAGCGGCTGTTTTTGCGTGGCGGACAGGATCGGGGCAAGGAACCGGCCTGTATAGCTGTCGGCATTCGCAGCCACATCTTCCGGTGTGCCGGCCGCAACAATCAGCCCGCCGCCATCGCCCCCTTCAGGGCCCAGATCGATCAGCCAGTCGGCGGTCTTGATCACTTCGAGATTATGCTCGATCACCACCACCGTATTGCCGGTATCGACAAGTTCCTGCAACACTTCAAGCAGTTTGCGCACATCCTCGAAATGCAGCCCCGTGGTCGGTTCGTCGAGGATGTAAAGGGTGCGTCCGGTGGCGCGTTTGGACAGCTCCTTGGCAAGTTTCACCCGCTGCGCCTCGCCACCCGACAGGGTGGTCGCCTGTTGCCCGACCTTGATATAGCCAAGCCCCACCCGCTTCAGCGTAACGAGCTTGTCACGTACCGCAGGCACCGCCTTGAAGAACTCGGCCGCGTCCTCGACGGTCATGTCGAGAATGTCGGCGATGGATTTGTCGCGGAATGTGACCTCGAGTGTTTCGCGATTGTAGCGTTTGCCCTTGCAGATGTCGCATTGCACATAGACGTCGGGCAAAAAATGCATCTCGATCTTGATGACCCCGTCGCCCTGGCAGGCTTCGCAACGTCCGCCTTTCACATTGAAGGAAAAACGGCCCGGTTTGTAGCCGCGCGCCTGCGCTTCGGGCAGCCCCGCGAACCAGTCGCGGATCGGGGTGAAGGCGCCGGTATAGGTCGCCGGGTTCGAGCGTGGCGTGCGCCCGATCGGCGACTGGTCGATATCGATCACCTTGTCGAGAAATTCGAGCCCCTCGATCCGCTGATGGGCGCCGGGCAGATCGCGCGCGCCGTTAAGCCGCCGCGCCGCGGCCTTGTAAAGGGTTTCGATCACAAGTGTCGATTTGCCGCCGCCCGATACGCCTGTGACGCAGGTGAAGGTGCCAAGCGGGATATGCGCATCGACGTTGCGCAGATTATTGGCGCTCGCACCGATCACGCTGAGATGCTGATCCTGTCTTGCGCCGCGCCGTTCGGCCGGGATCGGGACCGATCGCGCGCCGGTCAGATATTGTCCCGTCAGGCTGTCGGGATTGGCCATCACCGCGTCGGGCGCGCCTTCGGCGACGATCCGGCCGCCATGCACCCCCGCACCCGGGCCCATATCAACCACATGATCGGCGGTGCGGATTGCATCCTCATCATGTTCGACGACGATGACCGTATTGCCCAGATCACGCAGATTGCGCAACGTCTCTAGCAGCCGCGCATTGTCGCGCTGATGCAGGCCGATGGACGGTTCGTCAAGCACATAAAGTACCCCCGTCAATCCCGAACCGATCTGCGAGGCGAGCCGGATCCGCTGCGACTCGCCGCCTGACAGGGTGCCGGAATTGCGCGACAGGGTCAGATAATCAAGCCCCACATTGTTGAGAAAGCCAAGCCGGTCGCGAATTTCCTTCAGGATGCGGACGGCAATTTCATTCTGCTGCGCGCTCAACGTGTCGGGCAGGACATCGAACCATTGCTTGGCCGCCCGGATCGACAGATCGGCAACCTCGCTGATATGCAGTCCGGCAAGCTTGACGGCCAGCGCCTCGGGCTTCAGCCGGTGCCCCGCGCAAACATCGCAGGCGGTGATGCGCTGGAACTTCTCAACTTCCTCGCGGGTCCAGTTGCTGTCGGTTTCACGATAGCGGCGCGCAAGGTTGGGGATGACACCTTCAAAGGTCTTTTTCGTTTCGTAACGGCGCAGCCCGTCATCATAGACCATGCGCACGATGTCCTTGCCCGAGCCGTAAAGCACCGCCTGTCGCACCGCATCGGGCAGATCGCGCCACGGCGTCGCGGTGGACACATTGTAATGCCGCGCCAGACTGTCGAGCGTCTGTGCATAATAGGCCGAAGTCGAGCGCGACCAGGGCGCGACCGCCCCCTGCCGCAGGCTCAGCGTGTCATCGGGAATGACGAGACCGGGATCGATCACCATTTCGGTGCCAAGCCCGCCGCAAGCCGGACATGCGCCGAACGGATTATTGAAGGAAAACAGCCGCGGCTCGATCTCCTCGATCGTGAAGCCCGAAACCGGGCAGGCGAATTTTGCCGAAAAGACTAGCCGCTCCGGGTTTTCCGCATCGGCACCCGGGTCCGCCATCTCGGCCACCGCGATCCCGTCGGCAAGCGCGAGCGCGGTTTCAAAGCTGTCGGCGATGCGGCTTTCCATATCGGGCCGGATGACCAGCCGGTCGACCACCACATCGATATCATGCTTGAGTTTCTTGTTGAGCGCCGGCACCTCGTCGATTTCGTAAAAGCTGCCATCGACCTTCACCCGCTGGAAGCCACGCTTCATCAACTCGGCGAATTCCTTGCGATACTCGCCCTTGCGGCCGCGGATGAGTGGGGCAAGCAGGTAAAGCCGGGTATTCTCGGGCAATGCGGTCAGCCGATCGACCATCTGGCTGACTGTCTGACTTTCGATGGGCAGGCCGGTGGCCGGGGAATAGGGGATGCCGACCCGCGCAAAAAGCAGCCGCATATAGTCGTAAATCTCGGTCACGGTGCCGACCGTGGAGCGCGGATTGCGCGATGTCGTCTTCTGCTCGATGGAGATTGCCGGGCTCAGCCCCTCGATATGATCGACATCGGGCTTTTGCATCATTTCAAGGAACTGCCGCGCATAGGCGGACAGGCTTTCCACATAGCGCCGCTGCCCTTCCGCATAGATCGTATCGAATGCAAGCGAGGACTTGCCCGACCCCGACAGGCCGGTAAAGACAATCAGCCGGTCGCGTGGCAAATCGACATCGATATTGGCAAGGTTATGTTCCCGCGCGCCGCGGATGGAAAGCTGATGCTGCATGAAATGCGCTTTACTGATATGGCCTGACTGTCATGGCGTGGGTGGGGCAAAAGACGCACCGTCGATATTTGAACAAACTATGAACAAAATCGGTCGGGCGCAAGGGGGCACGCGGCCGACTTACCCGTAGCCCGGTGGCGGGCGATAGCCTTCGATAATCGCTTCCCTGCACAGAAGTTCGGCGAAATCGATGGTGCGCAGATCACCGCAAAACGGGCCGACGATCTGCATCCCGAAGGGCAGGCCTTCTGCGGTGCGGCCAAGCGGGACGACGGTTGACGGCAGATAGGCCATACCGACAAGCCCGGCCCAGAATGTCTGCTGCATATAGGGAAGTTTGTCGCCATTGACGGTGATGTCGCGTTCCCCGACCGGCCGGTGATCATGGGGGATCGCCGCTGTCGGGGTGACCGGGCATAGCAGCAGGTCGTAATCGCTGAAGAAGGCAGCCCATTTGGCGCGCAGCTTTTGCCGCCGCTCATTGGCGGATAACCATTGGCGGTGCGATTGCACAGCGCCGATCGCCGAACGGGTGGTGAAGCTGAAATCGTCGGTCGCGGCACGGGCCGCGACCTCCCGAAAGGCCGCAAGGATCGTTTCAGGAAAGCCCGTCGCGATCACCCCCATCAGAAGCTGTGCATAGAGGCCGAATGCCTCGGCGGTGTCGATATCAGGCCGCGCCGCATCATTGACCCGGGCGCCGGCACGGGCAAGCCGGTCGGCAACCGCACTGATTGCGTCGCTGATCTCGCGCGCGACCGGGCAGTTCTGATCATCGGCCCAGACAGCGATCCGGAAATCTGCGGGCTTTTTCTTGTGTGAGTCGAGCAATGCCGGTCGGCGTACCGGGCCAAGCACAGGGTCGCTGCCCATTGTCAGTTCCAGCGCCAGCCGCAGATCTTGCGGGTGCCGCGCCAGTGGTCCCACGACATTGATGTCCGATACGCCGACGGTGCCTGGGGGCCCGGGTATGTGCCCGCGCGTCGGCACGATATCCCAGCTGGGCTTATGTCCGAAGACGCCGCAGAAATGCGCGGGGGTCCGGATCGAACCGCCAATGTCGCTGCCATATTCAAATGCGGTCAGCCCGGCGGCAACCGCCGCGGCCGCCCCGCCTGACGAGCCGCCCGGTGTATGGGCGAGGTTCCAGGGATTGTTGGTCGTGCCATATATCTCGTTATAGCTTTGCAGATCGCCGCAATAGAGCGGCACATTGGTCTTGCCGAAGATGATTGCGCCTGCCTCCGCCAGCCGTGCGACCGCGACGGCGGGTTCCTTCGGGCGATAGTCGGCAAATTCCGGCGCGCCGCTTGTGCAGGGCATCCCCGGCACGGCCAGCGCATCCTTGATGGTGATGGGCAGCCCGTGAAGCGGCCCCAGAAAATTACCATTGGCGCGTGCTTCATCCGCTGCGTCAGCATTTGCCATGGCGCGGTCAAAATCGGTTGCAATCACCGCATTGAGGGCCGGGTTCAACCGTTCCAGCCGGGCCAGGAAATGTTCAAGCAGTTCGACACAACCGATCTTGCCCGCGCGCAACATGGCGGCCAGCGTGGTGGCGGATTGTTGAGCGATGTCGTCCATATCTGTGCCTGTACAGTCAGCTTTTCGCGCGCGGCCGGCAATTGGCGTCTTTCAGCCGGTGCCTGATGTTATAGTATCCCCCCGATGGGGAATCGCCACAGAAAAACCGGGCCGGAAAGGGGACAGGAAGATGACACAGGTGCTTGAGGGAATAAGGGTGCTGGATTTCGGGCGCTATATTGCGGGGCCGTTTTGTGCGGCGTTGCTCGGTGATCTTGGCGCAGATGTCATCCGCATCGAGCGGGTCGGCGGTGGTGAGGATCGCTATGTTTCGCCGGTGATGGCGGACGGTACGGGCGCGGGTTTCTTCCAGATGAACCGCAACAAACGCTCCCTGACCCTGAACCCGACCCTGCCTGAAGGGCGTGAGATTGTGAAAAAGCTTGTGGCGACCGCCGATGTCGTCGTCGCCAATCTGCCCGCGCCGACCTTGAAGGCGATGGGGCTTGATCTTGACAGTTTGCATGCGATCAATCCGCAAATCGTGCTGGCAACGGCTTCTGCCTTCGGCAGCGAGGGACCCTATAGCGAACGGGTCGGGTTTGACGGTATCGGGCAGGTGATGTCGGGGGGCACCTATCTGACCGGACAGCCTGATATGCCGCAGCGCTGCATTGTGCCCTATGTGGATTTCGCGACCGCGACCAATTGCGCCTTCGGTACGCTGGCCGCCCTGATGGCGCGCGCCAAGACGGGCAAGGGACAGATGGTGGAAGGCTCGCTCCTGCGGTCGGCGCTGACGGTTTCCAACACCTATGTGATCGAGGAGGATATTCTCGCGCTTGACCGGCAGCGGCGTGGCAATCGCGCCTATAATGCGGGACCTTCGGATATCTTCAAGACGAAGGATGGCTGGATCCTTGCGCAGGTGGTGGGCAATAATCTGTTCAAGCGCTGGGCGACGCTTGTGGGCTGCGAGGACTGGCTAACCGATCCGCGCTTCAAGGATGATGATTCGCGCGCCAATAATGGCGAGGTGATCAGCGAAAAGATGAATGAATGGTGCGCCGATTATACTTCTGCCGAGGCGATTGCGATTCTCGCTGAAAACCGCATTCCGGCGGGCGAGGTGCTAAGTCCGCGCGATGTGTTGCAGGACCCGCAAGCCCAAACCATGCTGCTGGCGCAGGACTATCCGGGGCTTGAAAAGCCCGCGCAGGTGGTCGGGCCGCCCGCACAGCTTTCCGACACCCCGGCCGTCTTTCATCGCCGTGCCCCGACCGAAGGGGAACATACAGACGAAGTTCTGGGTGAGATCGGTTTCGGGGCGGCGGAAATTGCCGAACTGCGGTCAAAACAGGTGATCTGACAACGCAATTGGGCTGACCGGTTCGGTTCGTCAAAACCGTTCCGGTAGGCCCGGCTGCATGTTAGGGTTTGCGAAAGTCCCGATTCATCGGATGACGGGGCGGGCGACGCGATTTGGCAGGAGAGACAGAGCATGGCGGGCAGTGTGAACAAGGTGATTCTGGTTGGCAATCTTGGCGCGGATCCCGAGATCCGGCGGACCCAGGATGGTCGCCCCATCGCCAATCTGCGGGTCGCGACATCGGAAAGCTGGCGCGACAAGCAAAGCGGCGAGCGGCGCGAGCGCACCGAATGGCACCGGGTTGTCATTTTCAATGAAGGGCTGTGCCGCATCGCCGAGCAATATTTGCGCAAAGGCTCCAAGGTTTATCTCGAAGGCCAGTTGCAGACCCGCAAATGGCAGGATCAGTCCGGCCAGGATCGTTATTCGACAGAGGTGGTGCTGCAGGGCTTCAACAGTCAGCTCACAATGCTCGACAGCCGTGCCGGCGGCGGCATGCAAGGCGGCGGCGATTTCGGCGGTGGCGGCATGAGTGGCGGCGGTATGGGCGGTGGCCAGTCCGGTGGCGGGTTTGACGATCCGGGATTTGGCGGTGGTGATTTTTCGGATTTCGATGACAAGGTGCCGTTCTGACGGACCTGTTATTCGGCAAGCATGGCAGTGATGATCGCCCGTGCTTGCCTTGTGATCTGATCGTGTTACTTGCGGGTGTCGAGCAGCGAGGCGACGATGATGATGTCGATATCTGTTCCATCGCTGCTTAGCGGCAGAGCGCAGACCTCCGACCCCTGAAAATCCTGGCCGGGTAAAGCGCTGCGGCTGGTTGTCGCGCGGATCGGCGCGCGCATTTCAAGCACTGCCTGAAGCGTCAATTTAATCCGCCGAGCGATCGGTGGATCAATTTCCGACACGAGTTTACCACCGACTTCAAAACCAATTACTTCGGTTAACGCGGTACCGCAAATACGAACGCGAAAGTCGCGTCCGCCATCCAGCACGTCATACATGTTGATCCAGGGCAGCAACTTTGGAAATTCAGCGGGGTTAATTTCGCTGCGGCGTGGAAAATTCCGGTCGGCGCGTTTGTTCAGCCAATACTCCAGAAAGGTATTCAGTTCCGGACGTCTGAAATCTAGCTGTGTAATAATACAGAAATTATCGTCCGGAGGTGTATTACTCATAAGTATTCTTTTTATCTAAACTTGCTTTTACGCCCCCGGCACAACTACGGATTGCACCTTGATCCGAATCAATTGCATCCCTCTGCAATTGTTACACCAATGCCCATTATTTATTCAACAAAAGCTGAATTAAATTAGAGATATCTCTTGCGCGAGAAAGAATAAGTACGTGAAGGAAGAATAGGCGGGATCAATTTGGTCGGAGTGGCAGGATTTGAACCTGCGACCCCCGCCTCCCGAAGACGGTGCTCTACCAGGCTGAGCTACACTCCGAACGGAGCCGGGTTTATAGCTGCTGAATGTTGGGGCTGCAAGCGTGCAGTCAATGCGGGGCCGATTTTTAATGGGCGCGCTGAATGCAGAAGTCGACGATCCCGAGCAGGCAGTCTTTTTCGTGCGAATCCGGGAAGATTGCCAACGCATCGCGCGCGATATCGCCGTAATGGCGGGCGCGTTCGATGGTATCGCTCAATGCGTCATGCCGCGTCATGAGGGCGACAGCTTGTTTCAGGTCATCTTCCGTCTGCTGCTGTTCTTCCATGGTGCGGCACCAGAAGTCGCGTTCCGCGCTATTGCCGCGCCGGAATGACAGGACCACGGGCAGGGTGATCTTGCCTTCCCGGAAATCGTCGCCGATGGTTTTGCCGAACGTCGCCTGCTTGGCGGAATAATCCAGCGCATCATCCACAAGTTGAAAAGCGATGCCGAGGTTGCGCCCGTAAGATTCAAGTGCTTCTTCTTCCGGTGCGGGCCGACCCGCCATCACCGCCGCCGACTGGCAGGCGGCGGCAAACAGGGTTGCCGTTTTCGCGGTAATGATCTTCAGATAGGTATCTTCTGTCGTTGAGGTGTCGCTTGCCCGGTCGAGCTGCAAAACCTCGCCCTCGACAATCGTGCCGGCGGCCGCCGACAGAATATCCAGAATTTTCAGCGAGCCGATTTCCACCATCAGTTGAAAGGCGCGGCTGAGCAGAAAATCGCCGACAAGTACGCTGGCCTGATTTCCCCAGATGATATTGGCAGTCGATTCGCCGCGCCGCATATCGCTTTCATCGACCACATCGTCATGCAGCAGGGTGGCGGTATGCAGGAACTCGACGCTCGCGGCAAGCTTCACCCGGTCATCGCCCGTGTGGCCGCACATTTTTACGGCGGCGAGTGTCAGCATGGGCCGTAAACGCTTGCCACCCGAATTGATCAGATGGCCGGCAAGTTCGGGGATCGTGCGAACCGGGCTGTACATCCGTGAAAGGATGAACTCATTGACCAGCGTCATATCGTCATCGACGAGTCCGCGTAATGCCTCCAGCGCCTGTCTGCCGTTGGAATCGCCGTCCTCGTCAAACGGAATAACTACGCCCAACTTCGTCTCCAGAATACGGGACGACCGAACCGGTCGTCTAAAGTGCGCAACATAAGAGCGGTTGCTACGAATGGTCAAGCAAACCCGCCTTGCCGATAGCGGTTGCCCGGCGAATATGTTAGGTGTTCGGCATAGCGCGATGTGCGGAGCGGCACTAGGCAAACAGCCCGTATCGTCCGTCACAATTCTGCGATCAGGCGGATGGTCTGCGATCAGGCGGATGTCTGGCGATGACCGGAGGGGTGTTGTGTAAGGGGTGAGCGATGGAAAAGCCGCCGGATCCGGAGATGGAAGAATATGCAGACCCTGCGGCGCATGGGCTGACCGATGACCGGATTCTGGGTGGGCAACTGCGTTTGTTGCAACCAGCGGACGGACACCGTATCGGGCAGGACGCGATCCTGCTGGCTGCGGCGGTGGCGGCGCAGGCCGGCGAACTGGCGCTGGAAGGCGGTGCGGGGGTCGGGGCTGCGAGCCTGTGCCTGGCGCACCGTGTGCCCGGCTTGAGCGTCGATGCGATCGAGATCGATCCGGCACTTGCCGAGCTTTGCCGCAATAATGCCGAGCGCAACGGGCTTGGCGACGCGGTTGAAGTCTATTGCGCCGATATTGCCAACCCGCCTTACCGGGTCACGCCTGAAACCTATCATCATGTTTTCATGAACCCGCCATTTCTGGAAGCGCATGCGGCGATCGCCTCGCCGCGCCCCCGGCGCGCCAATGCACACCGCGAAAGCGGCGTCATGCTGCGCGACTGGATCAAGTTCGCGGTGACCATGGCGCGTCCGGGCGGGTCGATTACGATCATTCACCGGGTCGACAGAATGGACGATCTGCTTGCCGCGCTGAAGGGTCGGGCCGGGCGGTGCGAGATCTTTCCGCTGTGGCCGGGCGGGGCCAAGCCCGCGAAACGCCTGATCCTGCGCGCCTATAAGGGGCTGGACGGTGCGATGACGCTGCATCGTGGTTTGACGCTGCACGCGGCGGACAAGAAATATACCGACGAGGCGGAGCGGATTTTACGCGCCGGGCAGGCCTTGTTATTTTGATTTAACCAATTTGCTCTCCAGGGCTGCGGGCATTGCGCGCCGCACTATTCTTTTAATCGGATCGGGACAGCTTCATGCCGGAAAATGATTTCAGGGAAAAAGTGTCGAAAAAGCTCCATTTTCTACCTGGTTTTACCTCCCTGCCGATCGTGCCCGTCATCCGTTTGAGCGGGGTGATCGGTATCTCCGCACCGCTGCGCGAGGGGCTCAGCATGGCCAGTGTCGCCCCCGCGCTCGAGGCGGCTTTTTCGGTACGCGGCGCGAAGGCGGTGGCACTTGTGATTAATTCGCCCGGCGGCTCGCCGGCGCAATCCAATCTGATCTTCAGCCGTATTCGCGCGCTGGCCGAAGAAAAGGATCTGCCGGTTTTTGCCTTTGCCGAGGATGCGGCGGCAAGCGGCGGCTATATGCTCGCCTGTGCAGCCGATGAGATCTTCGCCGATCCTTTTTCGGTCATCGGATCGATCGGTGTGGTGTCGTCGGGGTTCGGCTTTACCGAGGCGATCGCCAAGCTCGGTGTGGAGCGGCGCATCCACACGGCAGGGACAAACAAGGCGATGCTCGACCCGTTCCTGCCCGAAGACCCCGATGATGTGAAAAGGCTTGAAACATTGCAGCGCGATATACACCGCGGTTTCAAGGATCTGGTGCGCGGGCGCCGGGGCGAGCGGCTGCAGGCGGGCGAGCGCAAATTGTTTTCGGGTGAATTCTGGACTGCCAATCAGGCATTGAAGCTGGGCTTGATCGATGGGCTTGGCGATGTGCGCTCGGTCATGCGCGAGCGTTATGGCGAGGATGTGCGTCTGCCGGTGATCAGCACCAGCCGCCCCTGGTGGCGTCGCTCGGCCGGTGCGGCGGTGGCGCAGCGGACTGCGACACATTCGGGCATGTCGGTTGCGGGCTGGGCGGATGATCTGATCGGGGCTGTCGAGGCGCGCTTCTGGTGGCTGCGGATCGGTCTTTGAGGGGCGGCCAGTCGCTTGACCCGGGCAGGGGGCACCGTTAGAACCCGTTGCAGATCGTGCCTGGCGGAATTTCAGGCCCGAACAGCAAGAATTTTCCCGGTTGGAATCATTTATGCCGAGTGATACTGGCGCCCCCGACAAGGCGCTGTCCTTTCAGGAAGTGATCCTCACCCTGCAGCGCTACTGGAGCGCGCAGGGCTGTCTCATTCTGCAGCCCTATGACATGGAGGTCGGGGCCGGCACCTCGCATCCCGCCACCACTTTGCGTGCGCTCGGGCCCGACCCCTGGAATGCGGCCTATGTACAACCCTCGCGCCGACCGACCGATGGCCGCTATGGGGAGAATCCCAACCGGTTGCAGCATTATTATCAGTTTCAGGTGATCCTGAAGCCGTCGCCCCCGGATATTCAGCAGCTTTATCTGGAAAGTCTGTCGGCGATCGGGATCGATGCGGCCGAGCATGATATCCGCTTTGTCGAGGATGACTGGGAAAACCCGACGCTTGGGGCCTGGGGGCTTGGCTGGGAGGTCTGGTGCGACGGGATGGAGGTCAGCCAGTTTACCTATTTCCAGCAGGTTGGCGGTTTCGATTGCCGCCCTGTATCGGGCGAGCTGACCTACGGGCTTGAGCGGCTGGCGCAATATGTGCAGGGCAAGAACAGCGTCTATGAGCTCGATTTCAATGGCCGCGGTGTCAGCTATGGCGATGTGTTCCTTGAAGCTGAAAAGCAGTATTCGGCCTATAATTTCGAATATGCCGATACAGAGATGCTGTTCCGTCACTTTGCCGATGCGGAGGCGGAATGCGCGGCCCTGCTGGCGCGCGAATTACCGCTGCCGGCCTATGATCAGGCGCTGAAGGCGAGCCACAATTTCAACCTGCTCGATGCACGCGGGGTGATCAGCGTGACCGAACGGGCGGCCTATATCGGTCGTGTCCGTGCGCTTTCGAGAGGCTGCGCCGAAGCCTGGCTGCGGGCGCAGGGCGTCGCGGTGGAGAGCTAGCCCATGCCCGATTTGCTGCTTGAACTGTTTTCCGAAGAAATCCCCGCGCGGATGCAGGCGCGTGCCGCTGACGATCTGCGCCGGCTTGTCTGTGACGGGCTGGGTGCGGCCGAGCTGGCTTTCGGCAAGACCGAGGTCTATGCCACGCCGCGGCGTCTGTGCCTGCATGTCACCGATATTCCCGCGGTGCAGCCTGATCGCAAGCAGGAACGCAAGGGACCCAAGGTCGATGCGCCAGAGAAAGCCATTGAAGGGTTTCTCGGCTCGGTCGGTATGACGCGCGACCAGCTTGAAATCCGGCAGGTGAAGAATGCCGAATTCTATTTCGCGGTCATCGAACAAAGCGGCGGGCCGACGGCCGATGTCATCGCGGAAATCGTGCAGCAGACGGTGCGCGATTTTCCCTGGCCGAAATCGATGCGCTGGGGGGCGGGAAATCTGCGTTGGGTGCGGCCGCTGCACGCGATCTTATGTTGTTTTGATGGCGCGCCGCTGTCATTTGAGATTGACGGGATCGTGGCGGGCGACACGACCTATGGGCATCGTTTCATGGCGCCTGAGGCAATTGTTGCGCGGGATTTCGCCACTTATAAAGCCGCGCTTGCCGCCGCTCATGTGCGGCTCGACCCGGCGGAACGCGCCGCGCATATTCTGGCGTGCGCGTCCGGGATCGCGGCCGAGAACGGGCTCACCCTGATCGAGGATGCGGCGCTGCTGACAGAGGTGGCGGGGTTGAATGAATGGCCGGTCCCGTTGCTTGGCCGGTTTGATCCCGCCTTTCTTGCGGTACCGCCCGAGGTGCTGACCACCGCGATGCGCGCGCATCAGAAATATTTCTCCCTGCGCGACAAGGACACCGGCAAGCTTGCGCCGTTTTTCATCACCGCCGCCAATATCGAGGCGCGTGACGGTGGTGCGAGAATCGTCGCCGGGAATGAGCGGGTGTTGGCCGCGCGCTTGTCGGATGCGAAATTCTTCTGGGATCAGGATCGTAAAAAGCCGCTTGAAGCCCGCGTCGATCAGCTTGCCGATATGGTATTTCACGCCAAACTCGGCTCGGTCCGTGACAAGGTTGCGCGGATGGTGGCGCTGTCTGGACGGCTGGCCGGGCTTGTTCCGGGGGCGGACAGGGCGGATGCGGAACGCGCGGCATTGCTTGCCAAGGCCGATCTGGTCAGCGAGATGGTGTTCGAATTTCCTGAATTGCAGGGGATCATGGGCCGCTATTATGCGCTGGCGGATGGGGAAAGCGCTTCGGTCGCCGACGCGATCTACAGCCATTATTCGCCCGCCGGCCCTTCCGATGACTGCCCGGATGAGCCGACCGCTATCGTCGTGGCGCTGGCCGACAAGCTTGATACGCTTGTTGAATTCTGGCGGATCGGGGAAAAACCGACGGGTTCGAAGGACCCCTTTGCCCTGCGCCGCGCCGCGCTGGGTGTCATCCGGCTTGTTCTTGAAAATGGGCTGCGCTTGCCGCTTGCGCCGCTGTTTGGTGCGCAGGCGGACGATCTGCTCGGCTTTTTCGCCGACCGCCTCAAGGTGCATCGGTGCGTCACGATCTGAT
>CALAQW010000214.1 GCA_937888955.1 uncultured Alphaproteobacteria bacterium
CGAGAAGCTGCAAGCGCAGACGATCGACGAATAATCAGCAGGGCAGGCAAACAGTCATCAGGACAGGTGTGCGGTCCGCGCACACCTTTTCTTTGTTTTGCGTCAGCTGCGCGAAGTCGGGCTAAAGCGGATCGGCGCTGAAGATCACGCGGCTGGTTTCCTCGACCCCGAAGAAGTCCTGCGCCATGGCCGGGAATGCCCGCGTCACCAGATCTTCGGCGCTCCAGCCATCGGCGCGGCCCATGCCGCGTACCGGGCGTGGCTGGCTCATCAGGAATATTTCATTACCCCGTACGCAGAAGATCTGCCCTGAAACATTCTCAGCACCCGGTGCGCACATGGCGATGGCAGGGGGTGCGATCTGATCGGCGCGGGTCGCATTGCGGATCTTGTCCATGCGTGCGGCGGTCGCTTCATCCTTGATCGGAATTGTTGCGATCATCCGTGTCCAGGCAAACGGCGCGATGACGTTGGAGCGGACATTTTTCTTTGCACCTTCCATCGCGACCACCCGCGACAGCCCGGCAATGCCAAGTTTCGCGGCGGCATAATTGGCCTGACCGACATTGCCGATAAGCCCCGAGGTCGAGGTGAACAGCACATAGGCACCATCCTGCTGATCCCGGAAATGTTCGATCGAGGCGCGCACCACATTGTACGAGCCTTTGAGATGCACATCGATGACCGCATCCCAGTCATCCTCGTCCATTTTATGGATCATCTTGTCGCGCAGGATGCCCGCCGGGCTGATAATCGCATGCAGTCCCTTGAATGTATCGAGGGCCTGTTCGACCATGTTGCGCGCACCGCTTGCAAGCGCGACCGAATCCGAATTCGCCGCCGCCTCGCCGCCGGCGGCCTTGATCTCGGACACGACCTCTTCGGCCGGGCCCGCGCTGCCCTCATCGCCCCCTTCGACGCCGCCGCCAAGATCGTTGACGATCACCTGTGCGCCTTCGCGCGCGGCAAGCAAGGCGCATTCGCGGCCGATACCGCGTCCCGCGCCGGTTACAAGAACCACTTTCCCGTCCAAAACACCCATCGCTTCTCTCCCTGCCGCCCGGAAATGAGCCGCCTGTTATTGATGCCGATACCCAAGTCTGCCGTAATGTCGGCTGTGTGTGAATAGGGCAGGACGCGAAGCGGGTAATTGCTTTGTGCTGGACGCGCCCGGGTTGCCATGTTAGGGGGAGCGCCTCAGATCAGGGAGCATGACGCCGGATGGTTCAGCAGACTGTCTTTTTGCGACGACGATGCAGGCCCGCGCCGGGTAACCGGGCGCGGCCTTAGGCGTTGCTGGCGTCCCTGTCCCGGAAAATCCGCTACCCGGAACTATGCGGATCATGAGGGTGAGGGTTGGAAATCGCGGGCGAACGTCCCCAATAAGCGAACTTCCCCTTCTCATTTCGGGAATCTGACAATCATGATCGAGTATGTATGTGAAAAGCCGTCCGATCTGACGGCAATAGAGGATATGCTGGACAAGGCCTTCGGGCCGGGCCGTTTTGCGAAGACGGCTTACCGGCTGCGCGAAGGGGTGGCGCCGCTCGGAAATTTGTCATTCGTTGCCTGGGAAGACGGGGTATTGCGCGGGTCGCTGCGTTTCTGGCCGATCGAGATCGGCGACGATAATGTGCCCGCGCTGCTGCTCGGGCCCCTGGCGGTGGATCCTGAGCATCGCGGGCGCGGCATCGCGATCAGAATGATGCAAATCGCGCTGGCACGCGCCGCCGATGACGGGCACAGGATTGTCGTGCTCGTCGGCGATGAGCCTTACTATGCAAGGCTTGGATTTTCAGCGGCCATGGGGCGCGGCTTGCGCATGCCCGGTCCGGTCGATCAGGCGCGCCTGCTGGCGCTCGAGCTTGTTCCCGGTGCCTTGCGCGATGTGGCGGGGCTGATCCATCAGCCGCTGCGCGCGCCAGAATGCAGCGCCGCCGAGTAGCGCGGGGAAAATCAACCGGCCGCGCGGCCGGGAAATCGGGCGCGGGCGCGTCATGAAATCGACGCCGAAAACATCTATCGCTAGAATAGCTGTAAAATAATGGCCGCGCGTCATGTTATGGGCGCGGCTTGTCGTGCTGTTTTGGGAGTTTATGACGAAGTTGAATGAGAAAGCTGCGCCGGCGGGACCGCTGCGCGCCATGTTGCTTGCGGCCGGCAAGGGCGAACGGATGCGGCCCTTGACCGATATCCGGCCGAAACCGCTGATCAAAGTTGCCGGCAGGCCGCTGATCGATCATGCGCTGGACCGGCTGGCCGCCGCGGGGGTCGCCGAGGTCGTTGTCAATCTGCACTATCGTGCCGATATGCTGCGCGATCATTTGCGTGATCGTCAGGCGCCGCGCATTGTTTTTTCCGATGAGACGGTGCGGCTGCTTGATACCGGCGGCGGTGTGGTGAATGCCTTGCCGCTGCTCGGGGATGCGCCCTTTTTTGTGCATAACTGCGATTCCTTCTGGCTTGAAGGGGTAGGCAGCACACTTGCGCGGATGATCGCGCGGTGGGATCCTGAACGCATGGATGCGTTAATGCTGGTTGCGCCGCTGGTATCCGCCATTGGTTTTGACGGGCCGGGCGATTATGCGATGGATGGTTGTGGCCGGTTGACCCGCAATCGCGAGCGGATCATGGCGCCATTTGCCTATTGCGGGGTGCAAATCTGTTCGCCCGCTTTGTTCGCCGATGCGCCTGAGGGCCCCTTTTCCACGGTCAGGTTGTGGGACCGGGCGGAGGAAGCCGGACGTCTGTTCGGGCTTCGCCTTGACGGGGAATGGTTCCATGTCGGCACCCCCGCCGCGCTCGCCCTGACCGAGCAGCGCTTGTTGGAGCAATAGGCCGCGTGATGGCGGATGGCAGCCTGAATGTGCAGTCGGTGCCGCCCGGGGTTCCTTTTGTCGATGTGCTGGCGCGCGGTGTTCTGGCTGATTATGGGGCAGCCGACGACCCGCTCGGCCTCAGCCGCGTCACGATCCTGCTGCCGACCCGGCGTGCGGTGCGGGCCCTGCGCGAGGCATTCTTGCGCGCCGGCGGTGGCAGGCCCCTGTTGCTGCCGCGCATGCGTCCTGTCGGCGATGTCGAGGAGGAAGAGCTGCTGCTCGGGGCAGGCGCGGCAACCGGACTTGCCGGGGAGGGCGCGCTGTCCCTGCCGCCGACCGTTGCCCCCTTGCGCCGACAGCTTTTACTTGCCCGACTGATTGCGCGTTGGGGGGATGTGCGGGGTAATCCTTATTCACCGGGCAATGCGGCGCGGCTTGCGGCCGAGCTTGCGCGTCTGATCGATCAGGTGGAGACCGAAGGGCTGTCATTTGCCGATCTTGATCGTCTTGCGCCTGACCGGTTTGCCGCCCATTGGCAGGAAACCCTTGAATTTCTGAAGATTGCCACCGCTGCCTGGCCCGAGATTCTGGCGCAGGAAGGGTGCATCGATCCGGCTGCCCACCGGAACCGGATGCTGGGGGCGCTGGCCGCTGCGTGGGAGGCCGCCGCGCCGCGCGGGCCGGTCATTGCCGCGGGCTCAACCGGCAGCGTTCCGGCGACCGCCCGTTTGCTGCGGGTGGTCGCGGGGCTTGCGCAGGGGCTTGTGCTGCTGCCCGGGCTTGACCGCCATCTTGATGCGGAAAGCTGGCAAGCGCTTGATCCCGCGCATCCGCAATATGGCATGGCGCAATTGCTGGCGAAATTCGGGCTGGCGCGCGATCAGGTGCCCGATTGGGGGCATGCGGACCGCTTTGCTATGCGCATGAACCGGGCGCGGATCGGCTTGCTTGCCGAGGCGCTGCGTCCCGCCGATACGACCGATATGTGGCGCGATGCCGGGGCCGCGTTGCAGGCCGCGCTGCCTGCTGCGCTCAAAGGGCTCAGCTTTCTTGAATGCCCGGCGGAGCGGGAGGAAGCGGCGGCCATCGCGCTTGCCCTGCGCGAGGTGTTGCAGACGCCGGGAAAGACTGCCGCGCTTGTCACCCCCGATCGCGGGCTTGCGCGCCGGGTCGCCGCCGAGCTCAAGCGCTGGGATCTCGAGATCGACGATTCCGCCGGTGTGCCGCTCGCCGATACGCCGCCGCTGACCCTGCTGCGCGCCCTTGTCGAGGCACATGCGCAAGCTTTTGCCCCGGTTGCCTGGCTTGCCCTTGTCAAGCATCCGCTGGTGCATGCCGGCTGGCCGCGTGGCAGATTTCGTGCCGCCGCCCGCGAGTTTGAGCGGCGTTGCCTGCGCGGCCCGCGTCCCGCCCCCGGGCTGGACGTTCTGGGGGCACTTGCCACCGAAAGCGGCGATGATGCGCTTGTTGCCTTGACGGCACGGTTTGCGGATCTGCTCACCCCGCTTGCCGGGATCGCGCCTCAGGACGCGATATCGCTCGCTGATTATCTCGGCGCGCTTGTGCAGGTGGCCGAGGCGCTTTGTGCGACCGATGAGGCGGCGGGCGAAACATGTCTGTGGGCTGGCGAGGCGGGGGAGGCTGCCTCCCTGTTCATCGCTGAACTCGCCGAGCAGGCGGAGCTTGCGACGCCTCTGCGGCTGCGGGACTGCCCCGCCTTCATCGATGCGCTGCTTGAAGGACGTGCGGTGCGGCCGCGTTACGGGCGGCATCCGCGGCTGTTCATCTGGGGGCCGCTTGAGGCGCGCTTGCAGCATGCGGATCTGATGATCCTTGGCGGGCTTAATGAGGATAGCTGGCCTGCACAGGCCAATACCGACCCCTGGCTCAGCCGCCCGATGCGCGCGGCATTCGGACTGCCCGCGCCGGAACAGCGGATCGGTCTGTCCGCCCATGATTTCGCGCAGGCCGCCAGCGCGCCTGAAGTGATACTGAGCCGCGCGCGCAAGACCGGCGGGGGGCCGGGGGTTGCCTCCCGCCGGGGGGTGCGGGTCGGCAAACTTCTGAGCGGGGATAATCTGCGCCGGCTTGT
>CALAQW010000215.1 GCA_937888955.1 uncultured Alphaproteobacteria bacterium
GGTTCTTGCGGATGATATCCAGATGCAACAGCTTGTTGCGCAGGCGCGCGCCGACTGTCAAAGCTGCTGAACGGAAATGGAAGGCAGAGGCAGTGTCGACCGCAAGCCTGACAGAATTGCTTGACCGCGACGGGATCATCCTCGCCCCCGGTGTATTTGACGGATTTTCCGCGCGGCTTGCCGATCGCGCGGGCTTTGATGCGCTTTATATGACGGGTTATGGCGTCTCGGCATCGCGTTACGGGTTGCCGGATGCGGGTCTTGTCGGGCTGGGGGAAATGGTCGATGCCCTGCGCATGATCCGGTCTGTCACCACAAAGCCCATCATCGCGGATGCGGATACCGGCTATGGCGGGCTTCTCAACGTCCGGCATACGGTGCGGCAATATGAAGCGGCCGGTGCCAGCGCCATTCAGATCGAGGATCAGGATTTTCCGAAAAAATGCGGCCATACGCTCGGCCGCCGGCTGATCGGGGCCGATGAGATGGTCGCCAAGGTAACCGTCGCCGTCGAAGCGCGGCAAAATGCCGACACACTGATTATTGCCCGCACCGATGCGCGCACGGAATTCGGGCTTGAAGAAGCGATCGCACGGGCGCGCGCCTATCACGCGGCGGGCGCGGATATCCTGTTCGTCGAATCCCCTGAAAGCGAGCAGGAACTGGAAACCATCGGGCGCGCCCTTGATGCGCCGCTGCTGGCCAATATGGTGGGCAGTGGTGGGCGCACACCCGAGTTGCCCGCAAGCAAGCTACACGCCCTTGGCTTCAAGATTGCGATCTATCCAGGCATTGGTTTTGGCGCGGCGCTTCCCGCGATGGAAGGCGCCTTCGCGCATCTGCGGCAAGCGGGCGAGATCCCCAAGAATGGCCCGCAGCCCATCACAGGCGCGCACAAGCTTGTCGGCTTTCCCGAAATATGGGCGCTCGAGAAAGACTGGGACAAGCGATTCCGGGAAGAATAACACCCTTACTGTGTAATCTGACAATTGCGCCGGGGCGTCAGTAACGGTAGGTTCGCCCATTCGCAATTCCGACGGTTTCCCTATGAACGCGTTTTCACAACACGCTGCGCCGCGGCCGGCGGTGCTGGCTGCAATTGTGCTTGCCCTGTGCTTTATCCTGAACCTGCTTGCGGCGGGGATGAATCTGTCCTTTTCGGTCTTTCTGCTGCCATTGACCGAAGCGCTGTCTGCCGAACGCGGCACGGTATCGAGCATTGTATCGGTCACCATGCTGGTGTCGGGATTGCTTGCACCGGTTACAGGCACACTGCTTGAGCGGACCGGTCCGCAGATCCTTTATCCTGTTGGCCTCGCACTCTTTGCGGCAGCCTACGGTCTCGCCTCCTTTGCCGATTCGGTTTATCTGCTTTACGGCTCGCTCGGGCTGATGGGCGGGGTGGCGCTTGCCTGTCTCGGGCCGGTTCCACATGCAGCACTTGTCAATCGCTGGTTTTACAGCCGCGTCGGGATCGCCATGGGGGTCGTCTATTCGGCAAGTGGTGTCGGCACACTGATCATTTCACCAAGCGCTGCCATCCTGATCGAGGAATTTGACTGGCGCTTTACCTATCGGCTGTTTGCCTTGCTGCTTGCCGTGCTTGTTCCGGTTCTGCTTTTCCTGCCCTGGCGTGCGATCCGGGCCGGGCACCCGCTGTTTCAGGACGTCAGTCAGGGCAGTAGCAAGGCGGACGACCCGTCGCCCGCGATCCCCGCCGAACCGCGCCAGCCGCCGCAATGGACATTACCGCGCGCAATGCGAACCGCGCCTTTCTGGGGCATGACGGCGGGCTTTTTCTTTGCCGGCTGTTCATCGATCGCAATTCTCATCCATTCGGTCAGTTTTATGATCGGCACCGGTATCGATCCCGTCTATGCCGCCACAGCCTTCGGCCTGCTGGGCTTTTTAAGCCCTGTCGGCGTTATCGGTTTTGGCGCGCTGGGTGACTGGATGGGCCGGTCGCGGGCTGTATTGCTGAGCTATGGTCTTGGTGCACTTGCCATTTTAGGGCTTTATCTCATCAAATATCACTCTGCGTTCGTCGGTATCCCGCTGCTTGTTGCAAGCTTTGGTTTGTCGATGGGCGCACGCGGCCCGACCGTATCGAGCATGGCCTCGCGTATCTTCACGGGACCGGGCTTTGGCGGCATTTACGGGGCGATCAGCATGGGCGGCGCATTCGGCGCGGGCACCGGTGCCTGGCTTGGCGGGCTGTTGCAGGACATCTTCGATACATCGGACGCTTTGCTGATTTTCTCATCGGTCACGATCGTCCTCAGTGCCGCGCCCTTTATCCTGATCCGCGACCTCAGGGCACAGTAGCGCTCGATTACAGCCGCCGATTGCCCGCCGCGCGAATCTGGGGCTTAATGCCGCGATGACAAAACTTGGAATCCTCGACCAGTCGCCGATCAAGGAAGGCAGCGACGCTGCCGCCGCGCTGCACGAGACAATCGCGCTTGCCAAGGCGTGTGAGCGGTTCGGCTATACGCGCTACTGGGTTGCCGAACATCACAATACATCCTCTTTCGCAGGCTCCGCACCGGAAATCCTGATAACCAGGATTGCCGGCGAAACGACACATATCCGCGTCGGATCGGGCGGGATCATGCTGCCCCATTACAGCCCGCTCAAGGTTGCCGAATGCTTCCAGATGCTCGCAACCCTTTATCCTGGCCGGATCGATCTTGGCCTGGGCCGGGCGCCGGGCACCGATCCGCGCACCAGCGCGGCACTGCAACCTGGTCCCAAGGCCTACCCGATCGACGTATTCCCGCAGCAGATTGACTTGCTGCGGCATTTTCTGGCCGACGATTTCGCGGACGACCATCCCTATCGCGGCATCCACGCCATGCCGCGCAGTCCCGAGCATCCCGAGATGTGGATGCTGGGATCAAGCCTGCAAGGGGCACTGTTTGCGGCGGAATTTGGCCTACCCTTCTGTCACGCCCACTTTATCAATCCGGGCGAAACAGCCAGGGTCATCGATCTGTATCGGGAGAAATTCCGCCCGTCCGCCACGCTTGCGGAACCTTATGCAACATTGGGGGTCGCGGTTCTTGCCGCCGATACCGACGCCGCCGCGCATCACATCGGCAAGTCGCGCAACCTCTGGGTGACGCAGCTTCTGACGGGCAATCGCGGCCGCTTCGTCAGTCCCGAGGCCGTCGATGATTACCGTTTTTCCGCGCAGGAAAGTTCAATCTACGCGTCTGTTGAACAGCGCGGGATCAGCGGCACAGGCGAAACATGCAAGATCCAGCTAGGCGAACTCGGCCAGGCGCACGGCATCGATGAATTCATTTTGCTGACGATTACCTATGATCCGGCCGACAGGGTTCGCTCCTATGAGCTGATCGCGCAAGCCTTCGATCTCGCCAATCCTGTCGCTCAAAACCCGCCCAATGCCAAGGCAAAAGCCGACAAACCGTAACCCGCGCCGCCCGCCACAAGGCACCCCAGAAACAGGAATGCGACCCGGCCCGCAAGCGGCCGTCCCGCATAGAAGGCGCAATAGGCAACTTTAACCAGTGTGTTGACTGCAATCGCAAGGATGATCGCAACGCCCGCCGGTCCCAAAATGATCCCTTCGGGATCAGCGTCCGACAGGCGCGACATTGAAATCGTCACCGCATCGACATCGACAAGACCGGTCGTCGCGGCAAGCGCCAGCAACCCGCCTGTCCCGAACATGTTCTGCATGTAATGGGACAACAGAATCACACCAGCAAGCAGCAGACCAAAATAGATGGCGGGCATCAATTCACCGGGCGGCGGCAAGGTGATCTGTGGATCGGAGGCAGCAAGATGCCGTCCGCCACTGAAATAATAGGTAATGGCAAGCGCAGCCAGGCTTGCAGGCAGCAATATGACGAGAATATGGAACGCCAGTGCGGGCATAAGCAGCCAGGCGATCAAAAAACTGCGCACAAACATTACCGCGCTCGCAAGCGCGATACTGGCGGCCATCTGCCGCGCAAGCCGCGGCGTCCGTGCAGCAAGCCGCGCGCAGCTCAATGTCAGGGCGGTGGAAGACGCAATCCCGCCAAATACGCCCATCCACAACGCGCCGCGCTGTTCGCCGCCAATCTTCAATGCGAAATAGCCAACATAGGAAATCCCGGAGATCAGCACGACCATCCACCAGATTTCATAAGGGTTGAGCACCTCGCCGGGTCCGAAGCCGCGGTCGGGCAAAAGCGGCAGCAAAACCACAGAGACAAGCAACAGCTTGATGCCCGCAACCAGTTCCACCTGCTCCAGCCGCGCCAGCCACTGATGCGATTTTTCCTTCACCCCCAGAAAGGCAACCATGATGACACCCGCAATCGCGGCAAGCACCATATCACCGCGGACCGCAAGCACCCCGAGCGCGAACGTCAGCATTGCCGCCACCTCGCTGGTCAGGCCCAGATCACCCTGCTGACGCCGGACACCGGCCCAATAACCAAGCGCAATCAGGATCGCGGCCCCCAGAATACCGGCCGCAATAACGATATCGCCCGCCAGAAAACTGAGATGGCCGATGAGCCCCCCGAGCAGACCAAGCAGGGTGAAAGTACGCAACCCGGCACGACGCGTGCCGGGTTCGTTATCGCGCGAACGCCAGCCGCGTTCGATACCGACCAGCAAACCAATGGCCAGCGCAACGCCGAGCCGTTGAAATATCTCCCATTCCGCCGTCACAACTGTCAGGCGGCGGCCGATGGTCTGGCTGACACCTGATCGCGCCAGCGACGCAAATTGCTAAGGTTTTCAGGCAGTTTTGGCCCCCCCACGGCAAGCGAGAAGTCGAATGCGCACATGGCGGTAATATCGGCTACCGAAAAATTCTCTCCCGCGATAAAAGGCCGCCCTGCAAGTGTTTTATCGAGCCAGATCATCGCCTCATTGGCGCGCGCTGCGGACAGCTCCGCCCATTGCGGCAACTGCACAGGCTCAAGCGCCTGGAACATCGCGATACCGTGCCGCACGGCATGCGCAATCGGGAAAAACAGCTCCAACTCGACCCGCCTTTGCCACATATCCACAAAAGCCTGCTCTTCCGCACCTTCCCCGAACAAACAGGGCGTGGGGTGAAGCGCCTCGAAATAGCGGCAGATCGACACCGATTCCGCCAGGCATCTACCATTGTCGAGCACAAGCAGCGGCACCCGCCCCAGCGGATCGAGCGCCAGAAATTCCGGCGTCCGATGTTCCCCCTTCAGCAGATCGATCGTCTCGGTGGGGACGGTAATCCCCTTTTCCGCCAGGAACACGCGTACCCGACGTGGATTGGGGGCAACGGGATGATCATAAAGTTTCATATCGGTTTCGCCTTTTGATTTTTGTGCAAGATCCACCCCTCAGGCCGTGGCGGAGGGCCGTTCTCCCACGATCTGACGCCAACGCTGCAGGTTTTCAAGATCGCTCGCCACCTCAATTGTTCGTGTGTTCGTGCCAAGCCCGAGCGCACAAAACGCCGTGATATCAGCGATGGAAAACATCTCACCCGCCAGATAATCACGATCCGCCAATCGCGCATCGATCCAGCCCATACACTCAGCCGCCCGTTCGCGGCACAGCGCAGCCCATTCGGCAACCTGCACCGGCTGCAAGGCTTTGGCCGCAGGGCTTGAATGGCGAAAGGCATTTGAAATCGGCAGATAGAGCTCAAGCTCGGCGCGGCGTTGCCACATTTCGATTTCCGCGATTTCGCGTCCATTGCGCCCGAATAACGGTGGCTCTGGCTGGATGGCATCGAAATACCGGCAGATTGCAACCGATTCCGACAGAAAGCTGCCATCATCAAGCTCGAGAAGCGGCAAGCGGCCAGCCGGATCCCTGGCCAGAAATTCCGCTGTCCGGTGTTCCCCCTTCATCAGATCGACGGTGACCATCGGCACCTCGATGCCCTTTTCAGCCAGAAACATCCGCACCCGGCGCGGGTTCGTCGCATTGGCAAAGTTATAGAGTTTCATTTTCCGTTTCCTCCTGACAGATCGGATCGCGCGATGTTGTTATGGCGTGGTGCCCGATCTTCTATAAGGCGAACTCGGCCGGCGCGATCAGCCCCACCACCGCCCCGGTCATCAAGGTCGCAAAGCTGCCCGCGACGATCGATCGCAATCCAAGCTGCGCGATTTCCCCGCGTCGTTCGGGGACCATCCCCGACAAGCCGCCGATCATAATGCCAAGACTTCCAAAATTCGCAAAACCGCAAAGTGCGTAAACCATGATCAATCTGCTCTGCGGGCTCAACTTTTCCCCGCCAGCGCCGACAAGATCGAGATAGGCAATAAGCTCATTCAGAACAGTCTTGGTGCCCATCAATGCGCCGGCGGTCATAGCCTCTTCCCAGGGAATGCCGATACACCAGACAAGCGGTGCAAAAAGCCAGCCAAGCAAGCGCTGCAGGCTAAGCGGTGCGCCGGCCATCTCAGGCAATAGCGACAGCAGCAAATTGACAAGCGCGACAAGTGCCACAAGGACGATCAGCATGGCGATGACATTGGCAAGCAGTACAAGCCCCTGCTGCGTGCCAACCGTAACCGCATCCATCGCGCTGCCATAGCGGGGCATCTCAACCGGCTGCGCCGCCTCCGGTGCCGCCGGGAGATCAGCATCGGGAATCATGATTTGTGCAATCAGAATGGCGGCCGGCAGGGAAATCACCGATGCGGTGAGAATATGGCCAAGCGCGCCCGGGATAACCGGGGCGAGGATCGTCGCATACAGCACCATCATCGTGCCCGCGACGGTCGCCATCCCCACGCTCATCAGCACGAACAGCTCGCTACGGCGCATCCGCGCCAGATAAGGGCGGATCATCAGTGGCGCTTCCACCATTCCGGCGAAGATGTTCGCCGCCGCGGCAACGCCGGCCGCGCCGCCAAGCGCCAGACTGCGCCGCAAGGCCCAGGCAAAACCGCGGATCACCCAAGGCAAAACCCGCCAATGCCACAGCAAGGCCGACAGGGCGGACATGACAAGGATAAGCGGCAAAGCCTGCAAACCGAGAATGAAGCTTGCCGCGGGATCGGAAATGGTGAATGGCGCGGCCCCGCCACCCAGATAACCGAATACAAAGCTGGTGCCCGCACGCGTCGCATCGGACAGCGCCCGCACCACGCCATTCAGCGCCAGAAACCCCTCGCGCAAAAAAGGCACCCGCAGCAGGATCAACGCAATGACGAATTGGCTTACCAAGGCGATAATGACATAGCGCCACCTGATCCGGGCCCGCGCCTCGCTCAGCAACCAGGCCAGCCCGATCAGCACTGCCAGACCGATAATCCCGTGATAGATAAAACCCCCTGACCCGCCCTCGGCAAACAGTGTGGCAGCTTGACCTTCCGCGCCCCGTCGGGCAAACAATCATTGCCGCCAAGATCATT
>CALAQW010000216.1 GCA_937888955.1 uncultured Alphaproteobacteria bacterium
GCGATAACTCCCATCGCCATCGAGCAGGAGATGCAGACTTCCTATCTCGATTACGCGATGAGCGTGATTGTCGCACGCGCACTGCCCGATGTCCGTGACGGGCTGAAGCCTGTGCACCGCCGCATCCTGCATTCGATGGGCGAAAACAGTTATGACTGGAACCGGCCCTACCGCAAATCCGCGCGCGTGGTCGGTGATGTCATGGGTAAATATCACCCGCATGGCGATCAGGCGATCTATGACGCGCTTGTCCGCATGGCGCAGGAATTTTCCATGCGGCTGCCGCTGCTCGACGGTCAGGGCAATTTCGGTTCGGTCGATGGCGATCCGCCCGCCGCGATGCGCTATACCGAAATCCGCATGGCCAAGCCCGCGCATGCGTTGCTTGATGATCTCGACAAGGACACGGTCGATTTTCAGGAAAATTACGACGGTTCGGAACGTGAGCCGATCGTCCTGCCGGCGAAGTTCCCCAATCTGCTCGTCAATGGGGCGGGCGGTATCGCGGTGGGGATGGCGACCAATATTCCGCCGCACAATCTGGGGGAGGTGCTGAGTGCCTGTCTCGCCTATATCGACGATCCCGACATCACCATCGCGCAATTGATCGAGCATGTGCCCGCGCCCGATTTTCCGACCGGCGCGTTGATCGTCGGCCAGTCGGGCGCGCGGTCGGCTTACGAGACCGGACGCGGATCGGTCCTGATGCGCGCGCGGGTGCATTCCGAAACGCTCAAGAAGGAGCGTGAGGCGCTGATCGTGACCGAATTGCCCTATCAGGTGAACAAGGCCAATCTCATCGAAAAGATCGCCGAGCTTGTGCGTGACAAGCGGGTCGAGGGGATTGGCGAGCTGCGCGACGAATCCGACCGGCATGGCATGCGGATTGTCATCGAACTGCGCCGCGACGCGGTGAGTGATGTGGTGCTCAATCAGCTTTATCGCCATACGCAGCTACAGACGAGTTTTGGCTGCAATATGCTTGCGCTGACCGGCGGCCGGCCAGAGATGTTTAATCTCAAGGGCTTCATCGGCGCTTTCATCGATTTTCGTGAAACCGTCATTACCCGGCGCACACGGTTTGAACTCGATAAGGCGCGCGACCGGGCGCATGTATTGGTCGGGCTGGCAATCGCTGTCGCCAATATCGACCGTGTCATCGCCATGATCCGCGGCGCGCCGACGCCTGCCGATGCGCGGCAATCGCTGATGGCGGTCGACTGGCCCGCAGGCGAGGTTGGCCCGCTGGTCCAGCTTGTCGCCGATCCGCGTCACAAGGTGCGTGAAGATGGCACCTACCGGCTGAGCGAGCAGCAGGCGCGCGCGATCCTCGATTTGCGGTTGCAGCGGCTGACCGCGCTCGGGCGCGATGAAATCGGCGATGAGCTGACCGTGCTTGGCGGCAGGATCACCGAATATCTCGATATCCTCCGCAGCCGCGAACGGCTGCTGGCGATCATCCGCGACGAGTTGCAGGAAATGCGCAGCGAATTCGCCACCCCGCGCCGGTCCGAAATCATCGAGGCACCGCTCGATTTCGAGGATGAGGACCTGATCGCGGTCGAGGAGATGGTGGTGACCGTCACCCATAAGGGCTACATCAAACGCGTACCCTTATCGACCTACCGGGCGCAGCGGCGCGGCGGCAAGGGGCGCGCGGGGATGGCAACCCGTGACGAGGATTTCGTCTCGCAGCTTTTCACCGCCAGCACCCACGCCCCGCTGCTTTTCTTTTCCTCGCTCGGTATGGTCTACAAGCTGAAGGTCTGGCGTCTGCCGCAGGCCACCCCGCAGGCGCGCGGCCGGCCGATGATCAATCTGCTGCCGCTGGCGGAAGGCGAAACCATCAACACGGTCATGCCGCTGCCATCCGAGGATGCGGAAAACTGGCCCAATCTGCAGCTGATGTTTGCAACCGCAAGCGGCAATGTGCGGCGCAACCGGCTTGACGATTTCACCAATGTGAAGGCGAACGGCAAGATCGCCATGAAGCTTGATGACGGCGATGAAATCGTCGGCGTCTCGATCTGTACTGAAAGCGACGATATTCTGCTGACAAGCCGCAATGGCAAATGCGTCCGCTTCCCGGTAACCGATGTACGGCTGTTCCGGGGGCGCGATTCGACCGGTGTGCGCGGCATCCGGCTGGAGGGAGAGGACCGGGTCATCTCGCAATCCGTGCTGACCCATGTGGCCTCGACGCCGCCTGAAAACCGCGCTTACCTGCGTCAGGCGGTGGCGGCCCGTCGCGCGGCGGGCGAGGATGCCGAGCTGGCGCCGGAGGAGGAGGAAGATGCCGGCGATAACGAGCTTGCGATCCTGTCATCGGAACGATACGGCGAACTTGGCGCCCATGAGCAGTTCATCCTGACGGTCAGCGAGAACGGCTTTGGCAAGCGCAGCTCGGCCTTTGAATACCGGCTGTCAAAACGTGGCGGCAAGGGGATCTGGGCGATGTCGATGACCGAACGCAACGGTCCGCTGATCGCTGCCTTCCCGATCAGCGATGACGATCAGGTCATGCTGGTCACCGATGGCGGGCAATTGATTCGCACGCCCGTCGATGATATTCGCATTGCTGGCCGCGCGACCCAGGGCGTGACCCTGTTCCGCACCGCGGAAGGGGAGCGGGTCGTATCGGTCGCGCGTCTTGAGGACGTGTCCGAAGAAGAAGACGGTGAAACAACAGATTGACGTGCAACCGCGTCCGCTATTCCCGTCGTGAACGATCAGAAAAAGCCGGGCAGAACCGGCTATCGGTAAGAGGGGAGTTTGCATGGCGCGTATCGGTGTATATCCGGGAACATTCGATCCCATTCACTATGGCCATATCGACATCATCCAGCGCGGGGCGAAGCTTGTCGACAAGCTGATCATCGCGGTGGCGATCAATGAGAACAAGAAGCCATTGTTCACCCTTGACGAGCGGGTGGCGATGCTGCGCCATGAAACCGACAAATTCACCGGCCCTGAATATGGCGATATCGACATTGTGCCGTTTCAGAATCTGATTACCGAATTCGCCGCCGAGAACAGCGCCAATGTGATTGTGCGCGGCCTGCGCGGCACTGTCGATTTCGACTATGAGTTTCAGATGGCGGGCATGAATGCGGTGCTGCGGCCCGAGATCGAGACGATATTCCTGATGGCGGCGTCCGAGCATCAGGCGATTGCCTCAAGCCTCATTCGCGAGATTGCGAAGATGGGCGGCAATGTGAGCGCCTTTACACCGGAGAATGTGCGCGACAAACTGATCGCCAAATTCGCCGGTTGAACTGAACCGACAGCAAGGCAGCGTCGGTCTGCCTTCATCAAACGAGGAGAAGATTGAATGGCTTTGGATCCGGAAAACACACTGCATATCGAATTGAAGGACGGCACGGTAGTGGTTGAGCTGCTGCCCGATGTCGCCCCCAATCACGTGAACCGGATCAAGGAGCTGGCGCGCGAAGGCTTTTATGACGGGATCGTCTTTCACCGGGTGATCGACGGTTTCATGGCGCAGACGGGCGATCCGTCGGGCACCGGCATGGGCAGTTCCGACAAGCCCGACCTGGCCGCCGAGTTCAGCAATGAAAAGCATGGCCGGGGCACCGTGTCGATGGCGCGCGCCGCCAATCCCGACAGCGCCAACAGCCAGTTCTTCATCTGCTTTGACGATGCGTCCTATCTCGATGGGCAATATTCGGTGTTCGGGCGCGTGGTGGACGGCATGGATTTTGTCGACAATATCAAGAAGGGCGACAAGATGCATAATGGCTCGGTCCATGATCCCGACAAGATGGTGCGCGTCAGCGTCGCCGCAGACAGTTAATCGCATTTTTCAGATAATGCCGGTAAGGGTCTATGATTAAAAAGATTATTGCAGGTTTTGCCATTGCCTTCATGGCGCTGTCATGGGCCGGGGCGGGGCAGGCGGCCTCGCCCGAGAATATGCTTTATCTCGATCTGAAGGATGGCCGCGTGGTCATCGAGCTTTATCCCGATAAAGCGCCCGCGCATGTCGAACGGATCAAAACCCTGGCGCGGCAGGGCTTTTATGACGGGATCGTCTTTCACCGGGTGATCGATGGTTTCATGGCGCAGACAGGCGACCCCACCGGCACCGGCATGGGTGGGTCGGAATTGCCTGATCTCAAGGCGGAATTCAACGATCTGCGGCATATGCGCGGCACATTGTCGATGGCGCGTTCGGCCAATCCGAACAGCGCCAACAGCCAGTTCTTCATCTGCTTTGCGCCATCGCCTTTCCTTGACGGTCAATATACCGCCTTTGGCCGGGTGATCGAGGGCATGCAGCATGTCGACAGTATCAAGCGCGGTGATCAGCGCCAGAACGGCAAGGTCAGCGATCCTGACAGGATCGTCCGGCTGCGCGTGGC
>CALAQW010000217.1 GCA_937888955.1 uncultured Alphaproteobacteria bacterium
AAACAACCGCGCGCCGGCACGATGACAGCATGTCCCGCAACTGATCAACACTCATTTTCATTCCCCATGATCAAATAGCTGCATGTCCAAATCTACAAGCACAATATCGCGCAGGTCATGGGTTGGCCAGTCGGCCCAGCACGTCAGCAAAAGCGTTGTCAGTTTGATCTAAATGGGGAAGCCAGTTTGGAAAAAGGATTCTTGCTGTCCGTGCTTTGCGAGGGTGCAAGCGCGCTTCGTCTTTGCTCCCTGGCTTGTTCAACTGTTCTTTCGCAGGTTTTGCCTAATTCATCCCGATGATTAAGTTTGCACTCATTCGCAAGCCTCTTTGCCTCTTTCATGTCGCTGTTTTGGACGTGCAGGTCGATCAGGATCGGGTACAGAGCGGGGGGGCGATCCAGTTCGGACCAGGCTTGATTTGCGATCTTGATGGCGTCGTCGATGCGATCCTTTCCGACATGGGCGAATATAAGTTGCTGATAGATCTTCAACGTCGCGTTGTCGCCTTTTGTCGCATATTCAAGGTTGAGGACCGCATTCTTCTGTTGTTGTTGGCCATTACGGATCGTGTAAAAAATGAACCGCAGTTCAGGGTCTGACTGCGTGGGTGCGGAGATTGCCGCCCTTGCAAGCTTGACCGCCTTTGTTTCATCCCCGTTATGCCAAGCGTCCCACGCATCCCAACCGCTTATATAGCGGCGCATGACGGTAGCATTTTGCGGCATTTTTTTCGCCTGTTCAAAAGGAGCAATGCGAAGGTCGGGAACAGGACGATCCTCATATTCCCGCTCATAATAGTCAAACAGAGCATTCAGCCGCTCTTCCGGCGAGCGATGTTTGCGGGTGAGTTTGCCTTCAAGTTTCTTCCAGACTGAGCCCGCGGCCGCTTTAGCGCTGTTCAGCGCGGTCATGAAATCGGGGTTTGAACCTGAGTTGCTCAGACTGTTTTCAATCTTCTTCTGATGTGCTTCAAGCTGGTCTGTATCATCGTTACTGGTCGCCCAAACCTGCATTTTTTCCATGGCGGAAAAAGCTGCCTCGCCGCTATAGCCGGCGCGGATAATAAGATCCAACGCCAGTAGATCCGCTTCATCCTCCTGATCCCGGTTCCAATTCGGCGCCAGCGCTTTGCTTGTCACAGAGTATGCGGCATGGCCATAGGCCAGCCCGTCCTCAAGGGAACTGGACAATTTGGTCTTTTCTGTGCGCCCAGTGTATTGGGCGGCATTTGACTCGAATGCATTCACATAGCCAAGCGTCATCTCTCCCATCGCCAGAGAACGGTTCTGAAAGTCACCCAGCCAGTCAGATCCGTGGTGCCGCAATTGGACATGCGCGACTTCATGGGCAAGCCAGAATGCCAGCTCGTCCTCATTTTCAAGGTCGCGCAGCATGCCGAGCGGCACCGCGATGATCCCATCGGGCGTTGCCAGTGCCGTACCAAATTGTCGGTCGCCAACGACAATAATTCTGATGGGCGCGCCAGTAACGGGAGAATGGCTGGCAAGCCGGTCCGCAATTTTCTGAAGATAGCGCTGAAAACCCGGCGCGGTTGCCGGCCCGGCGGTGGCGGAACGGACAATTGCCATGCCTGACTGCACAGCGCTTGCTTTCTTATCCTCGGACTTGTCCGAGCGGGCCATCATATTGGGGGGTGTCCATGGGCCGGGCTCTACCGTGTCAATGAATGTACCTTCGATTTTTTCATGTGGTCGTTTGCCCGGCTTCAGCTTGTCAAAAAGCCCTGCCTGCGCAGTGCCGCCAATTACGATAAACAGACAGGTCAAACAGACCGTCAGTGAGGAGAACCTTATCCACCGTGGCAGCATGTGGCGTGCGCAGGTAATATAACTTAATGGGTGCATGATGCCGCACCCCGTGTAGCGGCATAGCCTGTCGCATTCACGCTTTGGCATTTGCTGGAAATGTCTACCGGCATGTCAGTCACAAGCTTGAACGACTTCACATGATATTCCTTGCCGCCAAACGTGATGAGGAGTTTGCCATTGCCCGCATTCCCCAAGACGGCAACCTTACTTATGTCAGCCGCTGTGATGACTGTGCCGGTTTTTTTTCCTGATTGGGTGTCAAGCAGCGCGACTTTACCGCCGCGCAATTTGGAGATGCTGTAAGTTTCTGCATGTAGCGGGCTGCTACCGAAGATAATCCCGATTGTGAAGAGAAAAAGCAGTCCTGCGAGTATTTGTCGAGACTGACTAATGACTATGCAATTAAAATACAGCAAGCGCTTTGTTGACATGCACGGTTCCCCCAAACTCTGCGGCAGCAAATAATGAAAAATTTAACCATATGGCTTTGTAGGTGGCAAGTAGTTGAAGGCTTAATTTCATGCTGTTGGCTGCGGCCGCATTGTCTTAAGAAATAAACCAGCGCGGAACCTCCCGTAACGCAAGAAGTCCAAGAATTGCTGTGAAGTTTATAATTGCGATGTTTGTGAAATTTAAAAAAAACAGAAGAAGTGCCAGAAATGAAACTATTGACAGAATAGTTAAAAAGCAAACAACTTCTATTTTTATATAATTTAATGTGAGGAGTTGTTTTCTTTGTATTTCATAAGTGATATTTTCATTGTTTGTGTTCTTCAGGTAAGAAGTGGATAGCTTTTCTCTATAGTATTTTCCTGCATCCCAAAGGGTGAGATAAAATAGCAAAACACTGATTTCGATAATAAGTGTGGCGTCATAGCCAAACCATGTGGTCTTTGCGACCCGGAAGCCGGGTTGTGTGCCGTTTACGCCGGTCGAATATTCCAGCAGATTATCAAGCGCCATTGCGTGGAAATATGCGCCTGGTAATGGTGTATGAGTTGGCGACAATATAATGTCAGTCGCCATGCTCAGATTTCCACCATAAATAATATGCCTGCCCTGGATGGCAGATTTCAAGGCAAGGGCCTTCTCACAAATATCCGAAATGACGGGCGCGGTGGAAGGTGCGCCGATGCCCCCGCCTTCAGCTTGGTTGTCGTGATCAGCCTGGCTGTCTGGGTTGCCTGCTCCGCAAATATCTCCATCAAGCAATGGGGTCAGCTTCAGCAGTTGTGATGCGCCGATTGTTACATGCGGCCCGCAAGTTTGACGTAACATGCCGATTTCCTCACCGCCGCCGCCATCTTCTTTGTCCTTGAACAACCGGGAAAGTGCGTAAAATGCCCTGTGCCAGGAATGATCAACCGGTTGCGCACGATCACATCGAAATCCGCCCAGATCAGTACGCGCAGGTGGAACGACGCCCCAGACTACTTCCATCAATGCTGCATCGGGCAGGGGAGGCGTCGGGGTTGCAAGCTTAGCATCAGCTATGTCGGATGTGCATGCTGCGGTCGGCGTCGTTGTGGCGTCCTTACCCGCAATTTTTTGCGCCAGATCAAAACTTGCAGTGTGTATGCATGCTTTTGTGCTGTGAAAATTTTCGGGGCTCTTGCCGGATGTTGCAGCAAAGGCTGCTAGAGCTGGCGATGGGCGAAATTTTCCAAATTCGCAACTATCGATAGCCTTGTAATCCCAAAGCGGGTAAATGCGACCGAAGGCTGTATAAAATGCGCCGGGGGCGCTTACCATTGCAGCGGTGTCGGCAATGGAGTCTATCGCGCCTTTGGGGAGGAATTCAGCGTTGGGTTCGGTGGAAGCGAACATTAATGGAATGGCGGGGACCAGCGTTTCCTGTCCGTTTCCGGCAATCCCTTTTTGATAATTCGCGATTGTATTTTGAAGGTCACTGATTGTTTCGTCATCTCGCTTGTCCAGAAAGCCGAAATCGACAAAAACGGATTTCGGCCCTAATTTTTGTATTTCATCAAGTATAAGCGCATGTGTCCCATATTCGATGGGCCAGCTTTCTCCAATTTCATGCAAATCGTTGTCAGAAATCAAAACAACAGTGACTCTTTCTTTCTGACGCGATGAATAAAGTTCTGGTGAGAATATCTGGTAGATGATCGTCGCGGTAAATCTGTCGGAATTGGAATAAATTCCGAGCGGATCATAGGCATGGGTAAGGGTCATCACTCCGATTGCCGCGAGCCAGGTTGTAAATTTACCCGCCTTTTGCAGAACCCAACTGATCGGGTGGATGACGAAGGAATACAGAACCCAGATCAACAGGTTCCAGGGCAGCAACAGATAATATGCCAGTCGCGCATACCATCTTTGTTGTGAGTGGCGCGGGCCTCGTTGTTTATCATGCTGATATCTCCATGCCGCGCGGGCCGCAGCATGGATCGTGGAATACAGGTTTCTGTTTTGCACAGGCAGCCTCCCCAACAGGCGCCGGCGAGATGTTAGCTCGTCAGAGTGATGGGTAACATCGGCTAACGCACGATGCGGTAAAATACCGTGCCCTGAGCGACAAGATCGCCGCTGCTCC